>NZ_MRWD01000020.1 GCF_002093625.1 Rouxiella silvae
TATTGTCACTGGCTCATTGTATTTCCATGCGCTTATAAATAAAATTATCAGATATTTTTGGAGCATGTATGCATACTCCTTCATTATAGACTTTTACTTCAGCATTATCTCAGGGTATTCGATCGCCGAGGCATCCAACGAGCAAAAAGAGGAGCGAAAGCATTATTACTCTCAAAGCGCCTCCGGTGAGGGGGATGAGCCAATTTTCTTTATATAAACGCTTTTTAAAATCCGCTAAGAAATGTAGAGTTAATTTAATTAATATTCGTGGTGATTTTTTTTTAACTTATAATCATTCGACTCAAAATAAGACCCGAAAATTTCCAAATCGGTCAGGTGATGGTTTTATGAGTCGATGAAAACCGTTTTGCCAGCGCGATTTCTCCCGTGGTAAGTCGCCTCAGGCCACCTTCTTTTGTTTCGTCCATTCGATTCTTCTTTTGAAGTGGCCGCATCTTGGTCTTTTTTAGGGGGGATCAAATTCCAAAATAATGCCTTCTTCTTCGGTCCAATCCATGGTTAGCAAGGTGGCACGTTGTGGTTCGTTCATGCGCACAAGTAACTGCTGACTTAATACCGGAAGGATTTGTTGATTGAGCAGGCTGTCTATGTTGCGTGCTCCAGTTTCTGGAAGCAGGCAGGCGCTGACCAGCGTTTCGTAAAGCGGTTCTTTGAAAATGCATTGCAGGGCGTAATATTTCCCCAGGCGTTTCGCCACTTGGCTCAGCTTCATTTCAACAATAGTGCGCATGGCCCGAGCGCTGAGCGGCCGATAGATAAGCGTTTGGAATCGAGCGAGCAGGGCGGGCTGAAAATAGTCGCGCAGTATAGGATGCAGCAATTCTTGCAGTAAGGCCGTTGGCGCTTCTGGCTGTCGTTCAATCAGTTGCATCAGTTCGCTACTGCCGAGGTTGGCAGTCATTAAAATCACTGTGTTGCGAAAATCAATTTCGCGGCCTTCTCCATCTCGCATCACGCCTTTATCAAATACTTGATAAAAAAGGCTAACGACATCCCGATGTGCCTTTTCAATCTCATCGAGCAACACCACGCTATAGGGCCGTTTGCGCACCGCTTCGGTTAAAATCCCTCCCTGACCGTAACCCACATAACCCGGCGGCGACCCCTTAAGCTGAGAGGCGGTGTGTGATTCCTGATATTCCGACATGTTTAAAGTAATCAGTGCCCGTTCGCCGCCAAAAAGAGCCTCAGAGAGTGCTCGGGCAGTTTCTGTTTTTCCCGTTCCACTCGGCCCGACCAGCAGAAACACCGCAAGCGGCCCTTGTTCTGAAGTTAGGCCGGTTTTGGCAGCTCGAAGGCGCTGCGCCATGTGGGTCAGCGCTTCATCCTGACCCACAACCTGCGTAGCGAGGTGCTGTTCCAACTGTAAAAGGTCGGTTTGTTTATCTTTGAGCAGGTTGCTGAGTGGAATACCTGTCCAATCTGCCACCACCGTCGCTACCGTACGGGCATCAACATCAAGCGAAAGCAGGGAGGTAGTGCTTTGTACGGCCGACAGTTGTTGCTGCAAATCTTTTAACAAAGAAGCCTGGGGATTTTCTCGGCGTGCTTCAATAATAAGCCTGCACAGGCTTTGTTCCTTTGCAAACTGTTGTTCTAGCCGGTATTGCTCAATTTTGAGCTCGCTGCGGCGCAGGCTGATTGCACCCGTATACCCATCAGGTGCAGGCGCTGCAATCAGCAGAATATCTTGTTCAATAGCCTGTTGTTCAACTTCAAGAGCAGAGAGCTCAGCATTTATTTGCATCAACACGGGGGGGAGAGTATCAAGACTTACGCGCACACGAGCGCCTGCGGTATCGAGCAGGTCGATGGCTTTGTCAGGCAGCTGTCGCCCCGTTAAATAACGGCGCGAAAGGGCTACGGCGGCAGTGATGGCAGCATCCGTGATGTATACGCCGTGATGCTGTGCATATCGGCTTTTTAGGCCGCGAAGCATCATGCTGGCCTTGCTGTCGTTGGGCTCGTCAACTTTTACGCGCTGGAATCGGCGTTCAAGAGCGGCGTCACGTTCAAAATACTGCTTGTATTCCGACCAAGTGGTCGCCGCGATGGTGCGTAATTCTCCGCGCGCCAAAGCTGGTTTTAGGAGGTTGGCGGCATCGGTGCCACCGGCCTGATTTCCTGCACCAATTAACGTGTGGGCCTCATCAATAAACAGCAGTATCGGCGTAGGCGATTGCTGCACGGCATCGATGACGTTTTTTAAGCGCTGTTCAAATTCGCCTTTTACCCCAGCTCCGGCCTGTAATAGCCCGAGATCAAGCGTGCGCAGGGTGACGGATTTAAGGCTGTCGGGTACGTTACCTTGAGCGATGAGTAGCGCGAGTCCTTCAACCAGCGCAGTTTTACCTACGCCCGGATCGCCCACCAGAATGGGATTATTTTTACGCCGACGTGAAAGGATGTCGATCATTTGGCGAATTTCATGGTCTCGGCCATAGACAGGGTCTATCTGCTGGGATCTGGCTTTGGCAGTTATGTCTTGGGTGAATTTATTGAGGGCTGATTGATGTGCCTCGCTGAGTGAGCTTTTGGACAGATTTGTGTCTGATAAACTCGATGCACTTAACGTTGATCTCGGTAAATTCAGGCTAGCCAGTTGCTGAATGTCGGGGCGCTCCTCAGACTGGGCATCCAGCAGCGGCCGCAGGCGCAAAATTTGCGGCTGACTGAGGCTAAACAGCTGCCAGGCTCCTTCACAACGCATTATTTGCGGTTGTGCAATGAGTGCTTCAAGCAGGTGGATGCTGCGCACCCGATCGGCATTTTCCTGCAATGAGGCCGTCAGCCAAGCCCCCCGTATTAAAGAGGTCAACGCATCCGAAAGCAGCGGCCGCGTCTGTACCGAACGAGGCAACCTGTCGAGATGGCCGAGCAACTCTTGCCACAAACTGTCGAGGTCCCACTCGTATCGGCGTGCCAGTACGGTAATGTCGCCTTCACCTTGTTCGAGAAGTTTAAGCAGCCAATGTTCGAGGGTTATCTCACTGTGCGCACGGGTTTGGCATAAAGATGCAGCGGCTTCCAGTGCCTTGGCGCAGTAAGGATTTAAACGACGGAGTAAAACGGCGGATTGATTTTGCATACTCACTTTTCCTTTTGGATACGCTACCGCCCTTGGCCTTTACCTTTGCAGGAAACCGAGGCCCATGAGGTCATACCCTATTAAATTATTTCGCTGTGGTTGGCTGATTAATGACGATGTTTGTTAAATAACTTCACGGAAGTGACTTAACAGACAGCATGAAAAGCAGCAGGTGAATGGCCACCTGCTGCGGTTTTCGCTACGCGGTTGCGCGCTCTTTCCATTCGTCGGAGTGAACGATTGTGCCGTCTATATAGGTCCAGATTATTTTGGTATAGCGAAGTTCAACCACTTCTAAGTGGTTGTATTTCTCTTTGGCTATGTCCTTGATATCATGCATTTTTGGTGCAACTTTAACGACTTTCACATTTTCGAGCCTGGTGTTGAAATATTCTCTTTCCTGACCCGAGTCGTCGATTTTGTACCATCTGAATTCTGCCGATTTCAGGGTTTGTCCCGTAGAAACCGCCTTGTATAAATACGGGCTGGAAGAGTCGACTTCTTTAGTAATAACAAAAGGTGTGTGAATGCGCGTGCCGGTCAATTTGCCGGTGTTATTATCGGTTGGGATATACAGGCTGTGGTCCTGTGCTACCACTTCGATGCTGCCTTCACGGCCCTGTACATCAACAGAGCCTTTTATATCTCCATCGTTGTTGTCTTTGAGCCATAAATAAATGGGAATTGCCATGGGTTACTTTTCCTTGTGAGTCGTGATTCCTGCATCATTTCCTGATGAGGATGGGGGAACGAGTGCCTGAAGAGTGTCGTACCCTGGCACCTGTCTTATTTCGACGCGTCGGTTTCTTGCGCGGCCCAGTGGAGTATCGTTTGTAGCAATAGGCTGCGATGAGCCCAGCCCTTGAATTGAAAATGCATTGGGTGAAAGATCACTGTTGGCAAGAATCCAGTCGCGCAACGCTTCAGCTCGTTTCACAGAAAGCTTCTGATTAAAAAGGGAATTGCCGGTTGTATCGGTATGCCCTGAGATTTCAATTAGCCAGCCGGAGCTAACTTTGAGACTGACAAGTACGTTGGTCAGCAATTTTGCACTGTCAGGTTTTAGCTGAGACTTACCGATATCAAAGAGTGCAAGGCTGCTGAGGCGATAAGTTTGCGGTGTAGGCTGCGGTACAAGTTTAATGGGCACCGGAGGCGGGGAGATAACCGGTGCAGTCCAGTTGCTGATAGCCTGCTGAATCGGTAGCCTCAAATTTCCCCCCTGATACAGCGCCATGCTTAATGACAGCGGCACGCCTTCTATCTGATGGCGAGTAATTTGCTGCTCGTCGTCTCTCAACTGCCGCTGAGCCAAAATCTTGTGCTCCGGCGGTGTACCGCTGAGATGTTTATAAACGCGCAGATCGTCGCTGATGGCGTGGATAAATTTTTTATTGTTGGCATAGCTGGCAAGCATCATCGCCATCAGCGCCAGTGCAACAATGCCGCCGCTTGTCAGGATAAAACGTTGCATGGGTGAGAGTACTGCAGGTTGGCGTAACATCGGCAGCAAGCAGTCAGGAAAGGGCAACCCATTACTTTTAAATGTGCGTGCAGAGATCGACAATGTTGTTTTGTCGGTCAGCCTGTGTTGCCAAAGATTATTTTCTACAGACTGGAGCGAGGAGAAGTTTATGGCCACGGCGGTTACGTTAATCACTGGCGTACTTTGCTGAGTCTGAAGTAGCTCATCAATGACCACGGTATTAAGCCAGTCTGTAAGAGTATTCAGCCAGAGAATCTGGCCAATGCCGCCACTCTGCAACTGTTGCCAAGCTGCTATATCTATTCCGCTGCCGTCTGCGGATTGAACGCGTATTATTGATTGCTGGCGGCTGTTAAGTGCACTTTCATGCACAAACCACTGCCCGGAGCACGGCATCGTTGTCGATAGCGGGTTGAGGTATGCACAAAGCAGAATCGGCGGGGCGGCGGGTAGCCAGCGTCGAGATTCATTTATTCTTCTTCTCCAAAGATGGATAACGGCGCGAAATTTGGCTTCGTCATTGTGCTGCTCCGGGGCGATACACAGTACTATTGACAGTTGGCTAAGACGGTCGGGTGCGACGGCGGCAATCCATTTTATGGCCTGCATAAAATCTTCAGGTTCAGGCGTGGCGAGATACCATCCCTGACGAATCTTTCGTGGTTCCGGTTGTTCAGAGGCCTGAGCCGTGGTTGAAAAAAGTAAGCGGCTGTCTCCACACAACAGCACCAGCATGCCATCAAATCCTGCTTCCGGCAGTGACCAACCGCTGGCATTGTCAAGCTGACTCCGTGAGTGACGATGCCATAAAAGGTAAATGCAGCCCGATGTCACCCACAGAATAATGATGCAGGTAAGCGCAATGCTGATGCTGATATTTAGGCGCAGAAATCCCCATAGAATGAGCACGGCCAGTGCGCCAGTAAAACATCCCAACAGGCATTTTGTGATGTCAGGCATGAGTATTCCTCATGGCAGCATCTGCGAAATATACTGCTGTAGCAGCGAGTCTACTTGCCACCACAGGGCAACCAGTGCAAAGGCGGTCAAAGGTAGCCACATCCAAATAGATTTTTTGTGCGCTAGTCTTCTACCTTGACTCGCCATAATGGGCAAATCCTGGCTGACTGTAAAAGGTGCCACCCTTTTTGACAGCGCCTCACGAATGTTTTCACCGCGCGGATCGTCCTGCTCCCTGTAGCGTCCACTGAACCCTAAAAGCAGCACGCGGTGAAAACAGGTAAGCACAGCGATATCGGCGGAGGGCTGGGCCATGACGCAACGGATCCTGTCCCACAGTCGCTCACCTGCCTCAAGCGTATTAAAATATTTTGCCTGCAGAGGGGATTTGAGCCATTCGTGATAACCCTCGTCCAGCTCGTGCCGATTCATTACGCTTTCATCCCAAAGGGCACAGAGGGCATAAAGTATGTGTTCAATGGATTGTGCCGGCGCGTCGAATGATTCAAGTGCTTCTCGAGCGCTGTCGATTTGGTGACAGGCTTGGCGATAAAGTGTCTTACCGTTGCTAATCTTTGCGCCGTTGCGCAACTGACACACGGCCAGCCAAGTGTCGGCAAAGAGTATGTCTACGTTGAATGGCCGTGGGCCGTGGGAATGCGGCGAACTGTTATCGTTCATGTGCGCAGCACCGCAAAGAGTTCGAGTTGGATTTCCCCCAGCGTGGCAGGGACATAAAATACGCAGCTACCGGACTCCAGCATGGCCTGCGCCGCTGGGTGAGAGACGTCTAAAGCAAAGTATTGATTTTCGAGACGCAGTGGAAGGGCGGCAGGGACATGGCTTAATGCCTTAAGCGGCACGCCGTGTAAAGCGACATTAATGACATCGGTAACGTCATCGGGGCTGCCTGCTTTACAAAGCATGGGGAACTGTTTGTGTATCACGTTTGGCGCGAGAGTAGAATGAACCGATAGATAGAGATCCGCTCCCTCACGCAATCGAGCGTCGTGCAGTTCGCCTTTCCAAAACTGCCCATTGTTCGTCAGTTCAATAACGATGACGCGTGAAGGCAGACTCGCTTCAAGAAGATTGCTCAGTAACGCCAGAAGCGGCGGAAATACGCGCTCGGGCACGTTATGCTGATAGGGCGGTATCGCGTCGGTACTGTGCTCAAGAGAGAAAGTCAGCAGACTTCCTGCCAGACGTGCAAGCTCGCGATAAAGCAGTTCGGGATGCAGACGCGGATGTGATAGCAGATTTTCAAGTACCGGCTCATGACTGTTCAAGGCATTCAATAGCCAAAAAAGCGAGACGTCGGCGACGGAAAAGTCAGCCATGCGCTGGTTGTTTTCACGCCGCATCGCCATAAGTCGACTGCGTTTTGCTTTTAAACGATGAGTGAGTTGACGCAGCGACTCCAGCAGCATCGGGCTAGCGGTAAGCGCCATCATCGGAGGAATAAACGCGGAATCAAACGTCCATTCGCCTTGAGAATTACGAGCCAGGCGTGCGATGGGCAACGTCAAATACTCCTTATTCTCCTCATGACCATAGCGCAGAGTCATTGCGTGGCGCATTACGGCGATGTCCGTCTGCTCTAGACCCGCAAGATCCTGCACGCTAACCCATTCTTGCTGATAGCGACGTGGATGCTCGCTGTGCCGGTTTTCATCAACGTTTCCACCGTTGGCATGGAGCAGCGGCAGTGCGAGTACGACTTCGACGGCGCTATGTCCGCTGAGAGTAGACAGGTCGCAAGGCGGTGGCAGGTTGTCGGCAATGGCCGTATTAATCAGCGTGCCATCCTGAAAGCGAACGCTCAGTTTTAGCGCGCTCAGCCGCAATATGGCAAGGGCGCTGTCATCAAATTCTGCCTGCAGTACCCCCCAAGGATGCGCGAGTGCCATATAGGCCAGGCAGTCAGAGGCATGGGCGTTCCACAAAGTTTGTTGCTGAAACATCTGAGGGGCCAGAAAAGCCCCGTCGCTCCAGAGTGGTCGATAAATTCTCATTACAACTCCGGCTTCAGGCTTTCGCTTTCGGCATTTGGGAGACCAGCGATAGGCTTACGTCCATACCTTCAACCTGAAAATGTGGGACGGCATACAGTTTCACGCGGAAAAAGCCCGGGTTGTCGTCGATATCCTCGACTGATACGCGCGCATCGCGCAGCGGATGGGAAGCTTGCAGATCATCGCCAGGGTCTGTCATTTCGGTGACCAGATTGCGCACCCAATTGTTGAGTTCCATTTCAAGCAGGCTGCGGTCTTTGGTCGTACCGATATTTTCGCGTTGTATAAGTTTCAAGTAGTGAGCAATGCGGGAAAGGAGAAAAATGTAAGGCAAGCGGGCGTTGATTCTGCTGTTTGCTGTGGCATCAACCGTGTCATACAGAGCCGGTTTTTGCGTCGAGTTAGCCGAGAAAAAACAGGCATAATCGCGGTTTTTATAGTAGGAAAGCGGTATAAAGCCTAGGTTCGCAAACTCGAACTCACGGGTTTCGGGGATCATCACTTCAGAGGGGATTTTCACCTGATTGCCAGTACCAAGGTCGTAAAGGTGGATAGGCAAATCGGCGACTGCACCGCCGGCCTGCGGGCCACGAATCTGTACACACCAACCGTTCTGAATAAAGCTTTTCACCAGATTTGCAGCAAATGAGAACGATGCATTCGTCCACAGGTATTTTTCGTGATCCGGGCCTTTAACCTCTTCAACATAGTTAAAGCTGCGTACCGGAAGTGTATCGGGGCCGTAAGGCAAGCGTCCGAGTACGCGAGGCATTGTCAGGCCGATGTAGCGCGCATCGTCAGATTCGCGAAACAGTTTCCATTTAATATATTCGGCGCGATCGAAGTAGTTACCGATATCCTTAATAGCAGCAACATCTTCCATGGTTTTTTTAAGAAAGAATTCAGGGCCGACCGAGCCGATGAAAGGCATATGTGCGGCTGATGAGACTTTTGAAATATTGCGCAGCAGGGCGATATCCTGAGGGCTGGCGTCAAATTCGTAATTGGAGATGATCGAGCCGATAGGTTCGCCGCCTGGCGTATCGTATTCCTGAATGTAGGTGTGTCGATAAAGGCCACTTTGAATAATTTCAGGACAGTCCTCAAAGTCCTGTCGCAGAGCGTTTTTAGAGACGTCCAGCAGCTCTACTTTAACATTTTGGCTAAAATCCGTGCGGTCAATTAGAAACTTCAAACCGCGCCATCCTGATTCAATGCGTTGAAATTCAGGATGATGCATGACGACGTCTAGCTGGCTACTGATTTGCTCGTCCAGCATGGCGATATGACAATCCAGCAGACTTTTATTTAGCCTCTCTACTTTTTGGCCAGACTGTTTCAGGCGCTGAAGAAAGACCTGCACGCTAGCCGTGACGCGTTCATCGGTGGTAACGTCCGACAGGGCCTGATTGTCTTGGAAGAGGTTAATATCCCCGAGAGAGGACACCGGTTTCAGATTTATTTTTTCAAACAAAGACGCATAGACACTTCCTTGTTCGGCATGTTCTATCACAGTGGTCTGGCTTTTTTGCGTTGTTTCAATAGCAGGCATCGGTATAGTCTCAAGTTAATTTTGACAAGAAAGAGTTAGGCGTCTTTAGGGGCTAGGGCGGCCAACTCACTGCGCAGGTCGTCGCTCAATACATCACTTTTTAGAATGACCTCAAGCTCTTTACGAAAGGTTGCGTTATCTAAAAGGTTGGATTTTAGATCGCGCAATAAATTACGCATTGAAAGCAGCGCGCGCAGTTGGGGTATTTGTCTTGCCACCTGTTCCGGTTCAAAATCTTTCATGTTTTTGAAACGTAGCTTGATATTTTCCTCACTGTTTTCACCTGAAAGTGTATTTTTAACGGTTAAGTTTAAGAGAGGGTTGAAATCGGCTAATACATTGTTGAAGTTGTTTTTATTGATGCTTGTTTTTTTTCGCTCAGACAGTGAGCTTTGATCTTTTTCATTACTGTAATCCCCCATTACCATTAATTTTAAGGGCAGTTCTACCTTCTTTTTTGCCCCCCCCGTATGCAGGTCGAGTTGAATGTTTACGCGCGCCTTAGGTATTTCTTCCTGAAAGCTATTAGACATATTTAAATTCCTTTTAATGTTTTTTATTACGGTTTTATAGCACGCGGATAAACACTGTTATGCAGTATTACAAGGCTATAAAATGTTTGGATTAATTGTTTTTATAATTATCGGTTTAAGCCTTTTCTTATTTTTGACATGATATTCCTGAGTGGGAAATAATCAAGCGAGTAACGTGTTGCAATGGAAATATTTTTTAAATGTGGGGTTTATTGATTGTTTGATAAATGAGTTGAAAGCATTCATGTAATATACTTATGCTTTATTAGGATTACTGTTAGATAGTTTTTTTATTTATGAAAGATTTAATTAATTAAATTGGTTTTATGCATAAATTTTAAGAAAATAAAATACCTGAAGGGCAGTCGCCACTTCAGGCATTTTTAATAGGGAAGAGGCGCGCTTAACCGTCGGTGCTAGAGGTTTGCATGCTGCACTGATTGCGGTTTCATCGGGGCGACCACTACGTTGATGTTTTTATCCTTCATGCGCTGAATAATTGGCAGCGGTGTGCCCTGATTGACGATGACAACGTCAAACTCCGAAAGGTGAGCAAAACTGTGTAGAGCACGGCGTTCAAATTTCGTGTGATCGACCAGTAAAATGCGTTTTTGGGCTGACTCAAACATGGCACGCTTAGTTTCAACCATTTCTGCCGACTGGTGAAATACCCGGTCGTCAATAATGGCAGACATGCTCACAAAAAACATGTCTGCTCGCAGGTTATTGATTTCATTGCGCGTCATCTGGCCCATAAAGGCATTGCACCAGTTATAAAACTGACCGCCGAGGCCCATCAACGTGATGTCGCGCATCTCTTTCAGTTCGGTCATCACGGTCAGTGAGTTGGTAATCACGGTGAGCGGTGCTTTGGAAGGCAGAAAGCGGGCCATTTGCAAAACGGTGGTGGAATCATCAAAAAATATTGCCTGTCCGGGTTCGAGATAGCCTGCGGCAACCTCGGCGAGCGCGCATTTTTCTTCAAGCTGGCGGGTGGAGCGATAGACGTCGCTAGATTCGATTAGGCTGGTGGGCGTGGCAGAGACGACGCCGCGCGATTTTCTCAGCAGGCCGCGCTCGACCAATTCATCAATATCACGGTGCGCGGTCATCAGACTGATGCTGAAACGCTCGGTGATATCTTCAATGCGCATGGCGCTTTCGGCCATCACCGCTTCAACAATAAGCTGACGACGCGCAAGCTGCCGTGCTTGACGGCTGTCGCTGGGCAGAGCTTCCGCCATAAAAACGTCAACAGCATTATTTTGTGGTGCCTGGGCCATAGTGATATCCAAAAGACGAATTATCGTAACCCCATCATTTAACTAGCCAGTTGGGGTGTCCTGTTGCAAAACGGCCTATTACAACGCTGATTTACCGGTTTGGCAAATCAGCGTTTCGGTTAGGTGAAAATTATTCTGACAGCACAAACGGTGAGGTATATTTCGCTGCGTTTTCTTTAGTGATCAGCACGCAGTCAAACAGTTGCTTTTCCTGAGCTGCACCGGTTTTACCTGTTTTCAAAAAGGTGTCGGCTTCATCAATGGCTTTTGCAGCAAACACGGCCACGGGCTGCATCACCGTATAGGCCAGCGTACCGGCTTTTACAGCGTCAACCGCGTCAGGTGAACCATCAAACGCGCCCACTTTTACTTGGCCCAGTTTACCGGCCTCTTTCAGCGCGGCGATAGCGCCCAGAGCCATTTCATCATTACCGCTGATAACCCCTTTGATATCTGGGTGAGCCTGCAGCATTGACTGCATTTTGTTGTAACCCTGAGTGCGGTCCCAGTTGGCGACGTCTTTCGCGACCTGTTTTAGGTCAGGATACTGCGACAGTACTGTGTCGTAACCATTGGCGCGGGTTGCGGCGTTATTATCTGACTGAGAACCGAGCAGTTCTACATAATTGCCAGAGTCCCCCACCGCTTTAACCCACTGCATGGCGCCCAGTGCTGCACCTTGCGCATTGTTTGAAACCAGCTGTGCTTTTGCAAGTCCGCTTTGGTTAAGCTCGGCGTTAATCACAAATACGGGTATACCGGCGGCAATGGCTTTTTTAACTGAACCGACGGAGCCGTCGGCATTGGCCGGGTCAAGAATAATCGCTTTAGATTTGTTGGTGATCGCCGTATCAATCAGCTGGCTTTCGGTGTTGGTATCGCCTTTATGGGCGCTGACCGTGGCGGAATAGCCCAATTTCTCGGCCTGTGCTTTGGCAACCTGACCTTCTGTGTACCAGTAAGGGTTGGACGGGTCGTTGACGATAATCGTCATCAGCCCTTTAGCCGCCCACGACGGGGTAGAGAACACCGTCATGGCGGCGACGGCGGCAATCATGATGAAACGTTTGCTGTTATGGAACATGTTGGATACTCCAGTGTTGTAGGGGTAGAGTTTTTCTTTTTTATCAACCACAGACTACTTGCTGCGTCGCCCGTATTGCAGGGTGTTAAGCAGTACGGCCAGTACAATAACTGCACCGGTGAACACGGTTTGCCAATAGGCTGAAACGCCGATGATCACCAATCCATCAGAAAGAAAACCGATGACAAACGCGCCCAGCAGCGTACCGCGAACGTTGCCGCGACCGCCGGTCAGAGCCGCACCACCGATAACCACGGCGGCGATGGCGGTCAGTTCATAGGTCGTGCCTGCCGTTGGTCCAGCCGAGGTCAGCTGAGAAGAGAGCACCAGTCCTGCAATAGCCGCGCAGA
Source organism: Rouxiella silvae (assembly GCF_002093625.1). Classification (GTDB taxonomy): domain Bacteria; phylum Pseudomonadota; class Gammaproteobacteria; order Enterobacterales; family Enterobacteriaceae; genus Rouxiella; species Rouxiella silvae. Next base: position 12,373 of record NZ_MRWD01000020.1, read on the forward strand.
CGCCGGAAAGGACATAAACGGCAATTTTGACTTTTTTAACCGGTACGCCAGAGAGGTCGGCGGCGCGTTCATTGCCACCGGAGGCATACAGCCAGCGGCCAAACGCTGTACGGCTGAGTAAAAATCCGCAGGCCAGGGCAATGACTAACAGCGTCAAGACGCCAATCGGGATAGTAAAGATGCGGTTAAATCCGAGCCAGTCGAAACCGGTATTGCCCAGTGCGGCCTCACCCGACAGTTTGTTGTAGGTCAGTCCGTTGGTCATTAGCAGGGCGATGCCGCGGGCAACATACAAAGAGCCTAGCGTGGCGACGAAGGCCGGTACGCGGAAAATGGCGATCAGTACGCCGTTGATAAGTCCGACAATGGCCCCCAGCGTGAGGGTTAAAATCACCACCGCCCACACCGGGAAGTAAAGAATGACGCCAAAGGCTTGCAGGTTAACGCCCTGCATCAGAAAGCCGGCGAATACGCCAGTCAGGCCCAGCGTTGAGCCTACCGACAGGTCGATACCGCCGTTGAGGATAACCAGCAGCATGCCAATCGCGGGCAGGCCGAAAATAGCGACGTGAGACGCCATGGTCAGGAAATTGGCGGACTCAAAATAGTTCGGCGACAGGAAGGAGAAAACCACAATAATCAGCAGCAAGGCAAAAAATGCCCGCCCCTCAAGCAGCAGCTTGGCCAGACTAAAGCCGCGCGAATTGGCCTTTTTTTTCACCGCCGGCGCATGCGGAGTACTTAAAGCATGGGTTCTGTCGTTCATGATAATTCGTTTCCCATATTGGATGAGATGAGATCTGTGGTTTTATGTGTCAGGCAACAAGCGATTCGCCTGAAGCGGCCATGATCTGTTCTTTACTGACGTTGGCATCGAAAATGGCGGAAATATGTCCCTTGCTCATGACCACTATCCGGTGCGCCACGCTCAGGCATTCCCCCACTTCCGAGGTCGAATAGAGTACCGCCAATCCTCTGCGCGCATTTTCTGCCAGTAGTTTGAACACCTCTGCCTTGGCGCCGATATCAATACCGCGGCTGGGTTCGTCGAGCAAAATAACCTTGGGGTGGGTGGCCAGCATTTTACCAATCACCACTTTTTGCTGATTGCCTCCGGAGAGTGAACCGATGGTTGCTTCGCCGCCGGAGGTTTTCACCGTGACGTTGCGAATAGAGTCATTAACCAGCAGTTTTTCCCGTTTGGGGGAAAGCACCATCCGGCGCACAAATTCACCGATGCTGGCTAAAGTGAGGTTTTCTCCCACGGTCATGGTCTGGATAAGACCGTCGCGCTGGCGATCTTCGGGCACCAGCGCCAGCCCTTTTTCGATACGGTCGGCGATGCTGAGGCTTGAAATTGGCCGATTATTCAGTGTAATGGTGCCTTTTTCGGCGGAGATACGCCCGGCGATGCACTCCATCAGTTCGGTGCGCCCCGCGCCCATCAGGCCGTAAATGCAGACAATTTCTCCCGCCCGCACCTCCAGCGACAGGTTATCGACCACTTTGATGCCGGTCGGGCCTTTCACCGTCAGCTGATTTACCGCGAGCGCAACGTTGCCAAGCTCATAGCCGGTCGGCGGTGAACCCAAGTCGAAGTGCTCGCCGACCATGTTGCGAACGATCCACTCGAGGTTTATCTCTTCGCGTTTGGCGTAGGCGGTCATCACGCCGTCGCGCAGCACCACGGCGCGGTCGGTAATTTCCAGCGCTTCTTCTAAATGATGCGAAATATAAACAATAGCGACGCCGCGACTGGTTAAATCACGAATAATTTTGAACAGTACTTCGACCTCGGTGGCGCTCAGTGCCGAGGTCGGTTCGTCCATAATCAGGATGCGTGATTTCACCGACAGCGCGCGGGCAATTTCCACGATCTGTTGCTGACCTAGACGCAAGTCTTCAACCAACGTCAGCGGATCGATATCTTCTTCAAGTTCCTCCATAAGCGAACGCGCGATGCGCTCCTCTTCAGCGAAATTAACCCCAGTGATGCCGTGAATTTCTCTGCCGACGAAGATGTTGTCGCGCACGTTCATGTTCGGCGACAGATTGAGTTCCTGATGAATTATTGAAATGCCGCATTCACGTGCCTGATTGGTCGAGGCAAACGTAATCGGCTCGCCGTTGAGAATGATTTGCCCTGAACTGGGTGTTACCACGCCGGATAGGATCTTCATCAGCGTTGATTTACCCGCGCCGTTTTCGCCAAACAGGGTCGTCACCTGGCCACGACGAATGTCGAAATCGACCTCTTTCAGCGCGTGCGTTGATCCATAGACTTTACTGACATTGCGTGCCGACAGTACAACCTCACCTTCTGTGCGCGAGGCGTTGGTTTCGGCTGAGTTTAAGGTTTTCATTGCACAGTCATCCTTACCGGTGTGACCAGCCAGTTTTTCGGATTAAGCAGGCGGAACACGCCCGTAACGTTGACGGTTTTTCCCGTAAGATGCTGATTATCAATGCCACCCAGCACCGCTTTTTTCATCGCCCGATTAATCCCCGATCCTGCATTCTGGTACTCAATCTGATTTTTGAAGTCGCCAAACTGAATAGTCCCGGTGGCATCACGCAGGTCAGTGCCGTTAATTGCTGGGCCGGTCTGAAGCCGGACTCTAATGTCATCGGGCAGTCCGGCAACATTCAGTTGATAGACACCCAATTCACCTTCTCCCACTACTCCAGTTAGCGTGATAGAAAACACCGGCATTGGGTTGCCGACGCCGTATTTTGTCGCCGCCGCATTCGCGTCAGCCGCGAGCGCTGTCGCCAACGTTGAAGCATCAACTGCGCGTGCTTCGACGTTTTTTTGAATTTCAGGAAACGCTTTCTCGCCGTATTTATCCGGTGAGAAAGCCTGCTCGGCCACGTCTTGTGCAGAACCGATTTTGACCACTTTGGTGTTCAGGCCAATGGCGGCAGCTACGGCTAGCGCCACGAGCAGGGCGATACCAACCCTTTTTAGGGCTCTGGGTGTCACCTGGTTAGAAAGGGGAGTTACCGTCGTCATTACGTTGACCTCATGGTGTCTTTTACGCACTCATTAGGGTGTTATCCCACAGTTAGTGTGATTACTACCCTATCTTTACGTTATCTTCTGCGCTGCTCAATGTTATAAATATGATAACAAGTAGCGTTAAAAATGTGATAGCCAATAAATCTTGTCAACCGGTTTAGTCGATTTATTTCTGGTTGGAGATCTGGATCTCTTTCCTGACCTGCAAACGACGTTTTGTTGCTATTTTGAACATATTGTCGCTGACTGATTATGTGGGATTTTTGTTTAAATTATTGTTTATATTGTTAATTTATAATTATCACGGTGCGAGGCGATAAGAGGGGTGTGAAATAAACTTAAAAAAGAGTTCCGCCTACTCGCCGCTCATTTTCCCTGGTGCTGGTCTATAAACAATAATGATTTTCACGTTGAATGTGATCATTTATGCAACAAAAATGTGATCGAGTACGCTTACTGAATTGAAAAATTTTATTTGTTGTGAAAATTAATTCATCCTGCGTGTTATGTTAGTGATATGTTTGGTTTGCCCTTCTACTTCGGGAGTGATAAATGGATAACCGCGACATTATTCTCGGCATTGACTCCGGAACCTCGGTGGTAAAGGCCGTCGCGTTTGACCTTGAGGGTCAACAATTGGGCTGTGCTTCGGTAAGAAACACCTATCAGCGCGGTGAGGACGGCTCGGCGCTTCAGTCAATGGAAAGAACTTGGCAAGACTGTGTCTCAGCGATTCGACATTTGGCCGACGAGATTGAAAACCTCTCCTCGCGCGTGGTGGCGTTGGCCGTCACGGCGCAGGGGGATGGGACTTGGCTGGTGGGCAAAGATAATCGCCCGGTCGGAGATGCGTGGATCTGGCTTGACGCCCGTGCGGCTGAAACCGTTAAGGAGCGGGAGCATTCTGCACTTTCGCGTCAGCGCTTCGAAGCCACCGGCACGGGCCTCAATACCTGCCAGCAGGGCGCGCAGCTCGCCTATATGAACGGCAAAAACAGTCCTCATCGTCAGCAGCTCGAGCAGGCCGAAGTGGCGATGCATTGCAAGGACTGGCTGTATCTCAATCTCACCGGCGTGCGTGCCACCGACCCTTCAGAAGCCAGTTTTACCTTCGGCAACTTTCGTCATCGCGGTTATGAAGACGTGGTTATCGAGGCGTTGGGCCTCAGTGACCGCCGTTATCTGCTGCCCGAAATTGTTGAAGGCACCCAGGTTACGCATCCGCTGACGGCAGAAGCGGCCAAGGCGATCGGGCTACTGGCCGGAACGCCGGTTTGTCTGGGCTACGTCGATATGGTAATGACCGGATTAGGGGCAGGGGTTCACACCGGGGATAAAAACACCGCCTGTTCGATTATTGGTTCTACTGGCGTTCATATGCGCTCGGTGCACTCTTCCGAGGTATTCCTAAATCAGCAACAAACCGGCTACGTCATCACGCTGCCTTCGCCGCATCAGGTGACGCAGGTGCAAACCAATATGGCATCAACGCTGAATCTGGACTGGTTGCTGAACATGACGCTGTCATTAATCGAGGAGTTTGGCGGAACGGCGGATCACGCCACGCTGGTTAAGCATCTCGATAAATGGCTGGCGACCACTCATCCCGATGGCCTGATGTATCACCCTTATATCTCCCTCGCCGGGGAGCGCGGCCCTTTTGTTAATGCCGATGCGCGCGCCAGTTTTATTGGCCTGCGCTACAGCCACGGCTATGCCGATTTACTGAGAGCGGTAATAGAAGGTATCGGCATGGCCTCGCGCGACTGTTATCAAGCCATGTCTGACCTTTCTCCCCGCGAGCTGCGTCTTTCCGGCGGGGCTGTGCGCTCGGCCAAAGTGCGGCAAATTTTGTCGGCCTGCATTGGTGCGCCGGTGCGGGTCAGCACACGCGATGAGGCCGGTGCTGCCGGTGCGGCAATGATGGCGGCGGTGGCTATCGGCGCCTATCCGAATATGGACAGCTGCGTCGCCACTTGGGTCACGCCGCTGCTTAACGCTGCCGAAGCGCCACCGTCAGAGTTAGCCGAACATTATCGTCGGCTTTTTGCAACTTATCAGCAAACCCGCCTTACTTTGCCGCCGGTGTGGACTGAGCTTCAGTCAATTCATAAAGGAGTAAACAATGAGTGAGTCAGCCTTATTGGATGTTTTCGTTATTGGCGGCGGGATTAACGGTGCCGGTATTGCTCGCGATGCCGCCGGGCGCGGACTGTCAGTCATGATGTGCGAGAAAGACGATTTGGCGCAGGGCACCTCTTCACGCTCCGGCAAGCTGGTGCACGGCGGCCTGCGTTATCTCGAATATTATGAATTTCGCCTGGTTCGTGAGGCGCTGATTGAGCGCGAAGTGTTGCTCAATTCAGCCTGCCATATCATCTGGCCGATGCGCTTTGTTCTGCCACACAGCCCGCAGGACAGGCCCGCCTGGCTGGTTCGTCTGGGGCTGTTTCTCTATGATCATCTCGGAGGCCGCAAAAAGCTGCCCGGCACCCGTTCGCTGAATCTTGAGCGTTGCCCGGAAGGGGCCCCGCTGCTTAACCGCTATCATCGCGGCTTCGAGTATTCCGACTGCTGGGTGGATGATGCTCGACTCGTCACCTTAAATGCGCTGGATGCCAAAGAGAAGGGTGCGACGATAGCCACTCGCACCACCTGCCTATCGGCCAAGCGTAGCCAGGGCCGCTGGAATATTACCCTGCGTGATGAAAACAGTGGTGAGCTGCGACAGGTGAGCGCCCGTGTGCTGATTAACGCCGCGGGTCCGTGGGTGTTGGATATTGTTAATCAGGTGACGCACACCACCAGTTCCCGCAAGGTTCGGCTGGTGAAAGGCTCTCACATTATTGTGCCGAAGTTCTGGGAAGGGCAGCAGGCCTATCTGGTGCAAAACCATGATAAACGAGTGATATTTATCAATCCCTATGAGGGAGACAAGGCGCTTATTGGCACTACCGATATTCCCTATAAAGGTCGCGCTGAAGACGTGGTGGCCGATGAAAGCGAAATTCAATACCTGATGGATGCGGTGAATCGCTATTTTAAAGTGAAACTGCGCCGCGACGACGTGATTACTCACTTCTCGGGCGTGCGTCCGCTGTTTGACGACGGCAAAGGCAATCCTTCGGCTGTCACCCGCGACTACGTCTTTGACTTGGATACCCAAGGCGGCGCGCCCTTACTGCACGTTTTTGGCGGCAAAATTACCACTTTCCGCAAGCTGGCTGAGCATGCTATGCAGCGCCTGACGCCCTTTTTACCCAATATGGGGCCGGACTGGACGCGAGAGGGCGTATTGCCCGGCGGTGAAATTGAGCACGCCGATTTCGAAACCTTCAGTCAACAACTCCAGCAGGATTACCCTTGGTTGCCGCAGACACTGCGCAAGCATTATGGTCGTCTTTACGGTGCGCGAACTCGCGACGTTATCGGCGGCGCGACGTCGCTTTCGAGCCTTGGCCGTCATTTTGGCAGTCAGTTTTATGAGGCCGAAGCGCGCTATCTGGTGAAAACCGAGTGGGCGCAATGCGCTGAGGACATCCTCAAACGCCGTACCAAACACGGGCTGCATCTTACGCCAGGGCAAATTGAAGCTTTCGAACAGTGGTTTGAACAGACACTGGGCACGCGGCCGCCGGAGATTTTGCAGGCCAACGTCGGTTGATTAAGGGGGCAATGATGGCACTCACACTGTCTTTGAACACCAATCCGCTGGTCAACCGCCTTGCGGAGCCGGAAGATCTGATTTACACCGTCGCGCGCGAAATCCGCATTCGTGACCTTCAGCTGACCCACGAATTTATTAATCCATCGTGGCCCGCTGCAACCCTGCGCCGCCTGACGCGCCGAATGAGTGCCGCGATGGCGAGCACCGGCGTGCGCGTCACGTCGGGCATGACTGGCCCTTACGGACGGCTTAATCATTTTGGTCATCCCGATGCAGACGTGCGCCGCTATTACCTGGATTGGTTTAAAACCTTTGCTGATATCACTGCCGATTTGGGGGGCAAATCGGTCGGTTCGCAATTTGCTATCTTTACTTATCAAGATTATGACTATCCCGCACGACGGGAAGCACTGCAAAATATCGCCGTTGATTGCTGGTGCGAAGTGGCGGAGCATGCCAAAGCCGCAGGCCTGGAGTTTCTTTTTTGGGAACCGATGAGCGTGGGCAGAGAGTTTGGCGAAACCATTCAAGCCAGTATGAGTCTGCAAAAACGGCTGGCCGAGGCATCAATGGCGATACCGATGTGGATGATGGCTGACATCGATCACGGCGACGTGAGCTCTACTAATCCTGAGGATTATGACCCTTACGCCTGGGCCGCTGCCGTGCCGCGCTTCTCGCCAATTATTCATATTAAGCAAAGTATGTTAGATAAAGGTGGTCATCGCCCCTTCACTGCGCAGTATAATGCTAACGGCCGAATTCAACCCGAGCCGTTACTTGATGCTTTTGCCCGCGGGGGAGCAAAGGACAACGAAATTTGTCTGGAGCTAAGTTTCAAAGAGCGTGAGCCCAGCGACAGGCAGGTTGTCGCACAGATTGCCGAAAGTGTGGCTTTCTGGGCACCGCATATTGATGCCGGCGGCCAGCATTTATCACTATAACGGCTGTGTTATCGTGGATGATAAGGGCGATTCCCTTGATTATAATGATGAATATTATTGAACCTTTACTGGAGTTTTTATGACCGCCCCTATTAAGATTGCCTACATCAAAGCCAACTGGCACGCCGATATTGTTAACCAGACGCTGGTAGGTTTTAAACAGTATTTGGAAACCCATCAGCAGGCGTATGAGCTTGAAGTGTTTGACGTCCCCGGCGCATTTGAAATGCCTTTGCTGGCCAAGCGTTTGGCCCAGCGTGGCAACATTGATGCTGTAGTTTGCGCCGCTTTGGTGGTTGACGGTGGTATTTATCGCCATGATTTTGTTGCGCAGGCAGTGGTTAGCGGCCTGATGCAGGTTCAGCTAGAGACCGACGTGCCGGTGTTTTCCGTTTCACTGACCCCACACAACTTCCAGCCAGAAAAAGAGTTCACCGAGTTCTACCATACGCACTTCGTCAAAAAAGGCGCAGAAGCAGCCAAGGCCGTTTGCATGGTTCACGCTATTAAATGATCGAGACGGTTTTGAGGTAATCCATGAAACATTCTTCCTCGCAGGCGGACGCTGACGACTCCCTTGCACTACGAGCCGCTTGGCTGCACTACGTAGGAGGACTGACTCAGGCAGACGTTGCAAAACGTCTGGGGTTACCTTCCCTAAAAACCCATCGAATGATCGCCCGCGTGGTGGCCGACGGTGCGGTAAAGGTGACCATCGATGGCGATATCGTTGAGTGCGTCAAGCTTGAGGATCGGCTGCGGGACAATTTTGGCTTGAGCTTTTGTCGTGTTGCGCCAGATTTGGCCGAAAGCGGCCTGCCGGTCAGAGCCTTGGGCATGGCGGGCGCAGACTATTTGCGCAGCCTGCTGGTTTCCGACCAACTGACGACCTTGGGACTGGGACATGGCCGCACGTTGTCTTCTGTGGTGCATCAACTGCCGCGTATCGATGCGCAACGGGTGCAGTTTGTTTCTCTTTTGGGCTGTCTGACGCGCAATTATGCCCTTAATCCGCACGACGTCATGCACCGCATCGCCGAAAAAACCGGTGCACACGCCTACATCATGCCGGTACCATTTTTAGCTAATACCGTTGAAGATAAAGACGTTCTCCTGTCCCAACGCGGGGTGAGAGAAGTTTTCTCGATGGCTGAAGGTGCCGAAGTAAAACTGGTGGGTATTGGTACGGTAGAAGCCGCGGCGCAGTTGGTGGAGGCCGGTATGGTGCAAGAGGACGAAATGCAGGATATTTCATCCTCCGGCGGCGTGGGCGAGTTAATAGGGCATTTCTTTGACCGCCACGGCCGCGCCATCAATACCCAACTCACCGCCAGAACGCTGGCCGTGACGCTGGATACCAATCGCGCCGATAAAATTGTGGCGATTGCCGGCGGTGAAAATAAAATCGATGCGATCCGCGCCGTGCTGGCCAGCGGCCTGCTGCACGGATTAATCACCGATGAAATTACCGCCAGTGCATTGGTCAAAGAGTAATTAAACAACGATCAGAGGGCGCTGCTGGTTTCATGCAGATGGCGCCACACAATGTTACCCTGCGCCGTGCGTTCAAACACCGCGGTGGAATAACGCAGCGTTGTAATGTCGGCAAGTCGTTGCTTTTCCTGATAACTTACCACAGCACCGGTTGGCCACTCTGCCACCGTGCGAAGATCAAATACCTCAATCTCCAGTCCACTTTTTGCCGAGCCGTTAGCGCGGAAAAATCTGCTCAGCCCGGCAAAGTCCAGTGCATTTCCCGCGACGCCGATCATGCTGTACTGCTCGCTGAAGCGGGTTATCAGCCGATCGCAGACCTCTTCAGGCACCTCGCCTTCGCCCAGCCATTGCTCAATTAAGCGATGGGCCTCAATGACTTCGTTAAAGTATGGATTAGTGTGCAGCATAATATTTCCTGTGTTATGGCGTGAGCCTAGCGACAATGCGGCAATTATCAAGTCGCAGGCAGAGCGCTATGGGGAGAAGGGTGCTGAGTGCCGCGAGGGCAAAACAACTGCGATAGGCTTCACTTGCCGGCTGTAGCGCCGAAAGCAGATTATACAACAGCCCCATTAGCGTAACGCCGAGGCAAAAACTTAGCTGGCGATTGATATTCCACAGCGCGCTGGCATCGCTAAGTTGGGCATTGTCGATATCGATAAAGGCTGCGCTCTGCGCCGTGCTACTGCAAAGACTGCTGCCAAAGCCCATCAGCGCAAAGCAAACAATCTGAGTGATCCTGTCATCGGCTGTGCCAATCAGTGTGAGTCCTGCCAGGCCGCAGCCGTTGATTATGCAGCCGGCAATAAACAGCGGACGTGGACCAAGCTGATTGAATTTTTTACCGGTCAGGCTAATCGCCAAAAAGGCGGCCAGTGCCCAGGGCAGCATCAGTTCACCGACCTGCGTGGCAGGCATCCCCAGCTGGTTTTGCAGATACAGCATCGTCAGCAGACTAACGCCTGTGAAAATGCCGGGCACCAGTTGATAAATAAGCATGGAAATTTTAAACAGCGGCAGTCTGGCAAGCCGCAGATTGAGCAGTGGGTGAGGCTTTTGCAGCGACCGGTAAATGAAAAATAGCATGATTGCTATCCCGGCCATCAGTAACAACGCACCGATAAGTTGGGTGCCGTTGCCGCCTAGCAGCGTCAGCCCGAGAAGAATCAGCAGCAGCGCGGAGGAGGAAGTCAGTAATCCGCCCACGTCTAACCTCTGGACGGGTAGAGCAGACTTTTCGCTACGCAACCAAAGGGCCGCCAACAGCAGGTTCACTGCCGCCAGTGGAACGGAGGCAAAAAACACCCATCGCCAGCCAACGTTGTCGGCAATAATTCCTCCCACCGCCGGTGAAAGCGCGGGCGCCAGCAGCCCAACCAGCATAATAATGGCCGAAAGGCGTGCCCGTTGGCTTGGGGGATAAAGTGCATAAGTTAGCGTCTGACCAATCGGGATGAGCAGGCCGCCTCCTAAGCCTTGCACAACTCGCCAGCCTATCAACGCAGCCAGTGAATTGGCGGTGCCTGCACCCACAGTGGCCACCAAAAAAGTCATCAAAGAGATCAATAAAAGGCGCTTGGCACCGAGTCGGCTGGCCAACCAGCGGCTGGCGGGGATTACCAGCGTAAGGCCGACGATGTAACCGTTGCTTATCCACGCCAACTGCTCCACGTTGGCCTGAAAGTGGTGCGAGATTGCCGGATAGGCCACGTTGGAAATAAACATGTTAATCAAGTCGATGAAGAATCCGAGCAGGTAAACAACAGCGACGCGCGTGCGATAATTCATGGGGTTCTCCGCAAATGAACGGCGAGTGTAATCGACATAATCAGGCGGATAAACCGCACCTCAGCAGTTACACTGTCAAAAAAATTTTGACAGTGGGTTGAGTGATGCTGAATTTTCAACGATTAGAGATATTCGTCAACGTGGCGGCAGCGGGAAGTTTTACCGCCGCCGCCGGTGCGATGGGGCTGACCAAAGCGGTGGTGAGCTTCAACATTAAGCAGCTGGAAGCCGAACTCGGCGTCGCTCTGCTGCATCGCACGACGCGCCGTGTTTCATTAACAGGCGCAGGGGAGGGGTTTTATCAACGCTGTTTACTGTTGCTGCAGGATGCCGAAAGCGTATTGGACGAGGTTCGCCGCGACCATCATGGACTGAGTGGCGTGTTGCGATTAACCACCACGCCTGAATATGGCGCGCGTAAAGTCGTGCCTGCACTGAGTTCGTTTGCTGAACGACATCCTCAGCTGCGGGTGCAGTTAGTGTCGTCATCCACGCATAGCGATTTGATTTCAGACCGCTTTGACGTCGCAATTCGGCTAGGTCAACTTGCAGATTCCAGCCATCACGCTACGCTTATCGACAGTTTTGACATTTTACCTGTTGCCTCACCGGCTTATATACAGCGTTTTGCACCGCAGGGCATTCATTCGTTAGCGCAGTTAGCGCAGGCGCGATGGATTGCCCACAGTCGATTATCGACGCCGCTGAGTTGGGTCGTGACCACGCCCCAGAAGCACAGTTGTCTTTTTAACGTTGAGCCGGGTGCATCAATCATGGCCGACAGCGCGGCGGCGCTGTTATCGTTTGTCCTTAACGCCGCCGGTGTGGCGCTTTTGCCCGCCTGGCTGGTGGCCGACGAAATTGCGCAACAGAAACTGACGGTGTTGCTTGCGGATCACCACTTTCCGCGCCAAGGGATTTATGCGCTGTATCCCAATACACGCTATGTGCCGGAGAAGGTGAGACTGTTTATTGAGCATCTTAAGAACAGGATTTAACGCACTAGAAGAAGTGTGATCTAGGTCACATTTCATCGGTAGAACTTATCTATTTCAATTTATACATAGTTAATACCTATTAGCCCCGAGATATATCGCGATAGCGGGGAAATAATTAATGAAAATATCGTTGAAGAATTAGCGTTAAATAGGCCGTGTGAATAAGTGCGGCATTTGGCGCGATTAGTAGACAGTTGACGTTTTGTAAAGGTCAGTTAAGCGAAATTATGTCTAATAATTGCGCGTAAACAGGCGTGAGCGGTTACAATTTGGCGGCTTTTTCTTTGCATAATAACCCGTGGTTTGGTGTTGATAAAACAGGGGTTGGAATATTATCGGTCGGGTAAATCTGTTTTATAACGCGGGTGATTTCGACATGTTTGGCCGGTTCTCTCCGCCATGTTTTTTTATGTAATTGATTTTTAATGATCTATTTGAAATAATTATTACCGTGATGCAAATGTGAAAAGCCGTTTTTTAAATAATGGGTTATAGATATGATTCATGTATTTTATGTGTGTAATCGATTACACTGATTGGAAGATACATATTTTATACGTACAGATAACTTTTAAAATCATGCACGTTAACTCTGCGTGCTATATTTTTTAAAATACAGCCATCCTGTAAAGTTCTGTATATACTCTCCGTTCGTTTAAATTTATATTATGCAGCTGCGTGACACAGTCTCTGGGGATTGCGTGCCTTGATTGACTTATTCATCTACGTTGTGGGCGCGTGAGCAGGCTTAACTTTAAAAATCGAAAACTTTCCGTGAATAACAAAACTTCAATTTCAACTTTCGTTTTATTGTCTATGTTTCAGCCGTTATCAGTCAGTTATGCGCAAACGTCCGCGCCTGCTGATAAGCCGTCTGCCGCTGACAAAAAGGTTAAGTCCGATTCCCAAGGCAACACGCTGCTTATTGTTGCGCAACAGCAAAACGGTGGACTGTCGGAGCTCGATACGCCCGCTGCGGTTAGCGTAGTCAATGGTGACGATGTGCGTGACAGCCGGCCTCAGGTCAATCTCTCGGAAAGTTTAACCGGCGTTCCTGGCCTACAGGTTCAAAATCGTCAAAACTATTCGCAAGATCTCCAGCTTTCCGTTCGCGGCTTTGGCAGCAGCTCGACTTATGGCGTGAGCGGCGTGCGTATTTACGTTGATGGCATTCCGGCGACCATGCCTGACGGGCAGGGCCAGACGTCAAACATCGACCTCAGTTCTGTTGATAAAATTGAAGTTCTGCGCGGTCCGTTCTCAGCGCTTTATGGCAATGCCTCAGGCGGCGTCGTTAACGTCGAAACACAAACCGGCCAACAGCCGACCACGTTAACCGCCGGGACTTACTTCGGCAGCTACGGCTCATTTCGCAACAGCGTAAAAGCCTCAGGTTCGACCGGCGACGGCACCCACCCCGGTGACGTAAATTACACCATTTCAGCCTCACGCTTTACCACGCAGGGCTTTCGCGACCACAGTTCGGCGCGTAAAAATCTCGGCAACGGCAAACTTGGCGTGCGCATCGACGATCGCAGCACCCTGACGCTGATGTTCAACAGTGTCACCGTTGACGCGGGTGACCCAGGCGGGTTGACCGAATCAGAATGGAAGGCCAACCCAACGCAGTCTCCGCGTGCCGATCAGTACAACACGCGCAAGTCGATAGATCAGACTCAGGTCGGTTTGCGCTATGTGCGCGAAATGACGGACAACGACGAGCTGAGCATCATGACCTATAAGGGTGAACGTCACACCACGCAGTATCAGTCAATTCCACCAGGACCCCAGGCGAGTCCGGCTTATCCGGGCGGCGTTATCGTGCTCGAACGTCGCTATCAGGGCATCGATACGCGCTGGAAACACGACGGCCAGTTAGGCGCGGTGCCGGTCACGCTGATTGGCGGTCTGGACTATGAAACCATGACGGAACGCCGCATGGGGTACAAAAACTTTATCGTTGAAAACGGCGTTAACGAGTACGGCGTCAAGGGTGACGAGCGCCGCAACGAAAAGAACAAGATGTGGAATCTTGACCCTTATTTGCAGAGCACCTGGAAACTGACCGACCGCTGGACGCTGAATGCGGGCGTGCGCTACAGCACCGTCAGTTTCAGCTCAAAAGATTATTACATCGTTCCCGGCAATGGCGACGATAGCGGCAGCACGCGCTATCACAAAGCGTTGCCAATGGGATCGCTGAGCTATGCGCTGACGCCGGCCTCAAATCTCTATGTTTCAGCGGGACGCGGCTTCGAAACGCCAACCATTAACCAACTTTCTTACCGCCCCGACGGTTCTACCGGTTTGAACATCAACCTGAAACCGTCGACCAGCAACACCGTTGAGCTGGGCAGTAAAACGCGTATTGGCTATGGCCTGCTGACGGCGGCTATTTTCCAGACTGACACCGATAATGACTTGGCGGTTGCGACCAGCGGCAGCGGACGCAGCAGCTATGCCAACGTCGGCAAAACGCGCCGTCGCGGTCTCGAGCTGTCATTCGACCAGCAGTTTTCCTCTGACTGGCGTTTGCGCATGGCCTGGACGCTGCTTGATGCCACCTATCGAGACAACGTGAATACCTCGGTCAGCAACATTCCCGCAGGCAACAAGCTGCCGGGCATTGCGCGTAACTCGGCCTATGCTTCATTGGGTTGGGCGCCGCCTGAGGGCTTCCACGCCGGAGCCGAGCTGCGTTACATGAGCGATATTCAGGCCAACGATGCCAACACGGCGCAGGCTCCGGCCTATACCCTCACCAGCCTGAATGCCGGTTACCGACTTAACTGGCGCAGCAACTGGTCACTGGACCTGTTTACCCGCGTCGACAACCTGTTTGACCGCCACTACGTCGGCTCGGTTATCGTGAATGAAACCAATAGCCGTTATTTTGAACCGGCACCTGGAAGAAATTGGGGCGGCGGCGCAACGCTTACCTATACTTTCGAATAATTGCTGAAGAAAACTACATTGGCTCCCGCCAGGGAACAGGACAGGGCCTTTACAGAACCTAGAGCAAGCTGGCTCTTAACGCCGATTTAACCGGGTGTTAAAGAGGGCTTGCCCGAGGAAGGACATTCCGCACTACGCCGAATGTTTTTAAGATCTCCTTTCACGGCGAGATCGAAGACAATGAAAATCTTGTAAGGTTAATAATATGCAAACTAAAGCTTCGTTATCGCGCATAGTCGTCATAATCACCGCTTTGTTCGCCGCGTTAAGCGGATTATATTTATTGGTCGGCGGAATATGGCTGACGGCAATAGGGGGCTCCCTCTATTACATTATCGCCGGTGTTGTTTATCTGGCAACGGCATGGTTGCTTCTGCGCCGCCGTGCTTCAGTTTTGCTGCTTTATGCCGTGTTCCTTTTGGCAACCACTATTTGGGGCCTGTGGGAAGTGGGGTCCGACTTCTGGGCACTGACGCCGCGTTTAGACGTGACGTTCTTCCTGGGCCTGTGGATCCTGCTGCCCATCGTTTACAACACCATGAGCAAAAAGAATGCCTTCGCACGCGCTGCGCTGGCAACCTCGCTGGTGTTCACCGTGGTGGTACTGGTTTACTCAGTATTTAACGATCCGCAGGAAATCAACGGCACCATCCCAGCGGCAGACAATGCACCTGTGCAGTCTACCTCTGGCGTTGCCGATGCAGACTGGCCTGCCTATGGACGTACCCAGGCGGGCACCCGTTACTCCCCGCTGAGCCAGATCAACGATAAAAACGTTGGTCAATTGAAAGAGGCCTGGACCTTCCAGACTGGCGACGTGAAAACGGCGCACGATCCAGGTGAATTCACCGATGAAGTTACGCCGATTAAAATTCGCGATACGCTTTATCTGTGTACGCCGCACCAGAAACTGTTTGCTCTGGATGCCGCAACCGGTAAGCAGAAGTGGGTATTTGATCCGCAGTTGAAAACCGATCCAACCTTCCAGCACGTGACCTGTCGTGGTGTGTCTTACCATGAAGCGCCAGACGTTGCCCAAGGCAATGCTTCAGGTTCTGCTGCACCAGCACTCTGTTCTCGCCGCGTTCTGCTGCCGGTGAATGACGGTCGCATGTTTGCCCTTGATGCTGAAACAGGCGCGCGCTGCCCTGACTTCGGCAACAATGGCGAACTGAATCTGCAGAGCAACATGCCTTACGCTTCTGCGGGTCGTTACGAGCCAACTTCACCGCCGATTGTCACTGATAAAGTGATCGTGGTTGCCGGTGCGGTTACCGATAACTACTCAACCAAAGAGCCTTCAGGCGTTATCCGTGGTTTCGACGTGAACACCGGTAAACTGCTGTGGGCCTTTGATCCCGGCGCTGCTGATCCGAACAAGATCCCTGGTCCGGGCGAAAACTATACGCCTAACTCACCTAACTCTTGGGCACCAGCTGCCTACGATGCGAAGCTGGACCTGGTTTACCTGCCAATCGGTGTGGAAACCCCTGATATCTGGGGCGGTAACCGTACTCCAGACATGGAGCGTTACGCGAGCAGCCTGCTGGCGCTGAATGCTTCTACCGGTAAACTGGCTTGGGTGTATCAGACTGTGCACCATGACCTGTGGGATATGGACGTACCGGCTCAGCCCACTCTGGCAGACATTACCGATAAGAACGGTAACAAAGTTCCGGTTATCTATGTTCCTACCAAAGTGGGTAACATCTTTGTTCTGGACCGTCGTGACGGCAAGCTGGTTGTGCCTGCAACGGAAAGGCCTGTTCCACAGGGCGCAGCCAAAGGCGACCACACGTCTCCTACTCAGCCGTTCTCTGACCTGACTTTCCGTCCAGAAGCCAAGCTGACCGGCAAAGACATGTGGGGCGCAACTATCTACGACCAACTGATGTGTCGTGTGATGTTCCACCGTCTGCGTTATGAAGGCACGTTCACCCCGCCTTCAGAGCAGGGTACGCTGGTGTTCCCGGGTAACCTGGGGATGTTCGAGTGGGGCGGTATCTCCGTTGATACCGATCGTCAGCTGGCTATCGCTAACCCGATCGCGCTGCCGTTTACCTCTAAACTGATCCCACGTGGACCGGGTAACCCAATTGAGCCGCCTGCAGGCTCTACCGGTGGCAGCGGTACCGAGTCTGGTATCCAGACCCAGTACGGCGTGCCTTACGGCGTTGAACTGAATGCGTTCCTGTCTCCGCTGGGCTTCCCATGTAAGCAACCTTCATGGGGTTACATCTCTGGTGTTGACCTGAAAACTAACGATATCGTTTGGAAAAAACGTATCGGTACCGTGCGCGACAGCTCACCAGTGCCGCTGCCGTTCAAGATGGGTATGCCAATGCTGGGTGCGCCAACCTCAACGGCGGGTAACGTATTCTTCATCGCAGCAACCGCAGACAACTACCTGCGCGCGTTCAACATGAGCAACGGCGACCAACTGTGGCAGGCACGTCTGCCAGCGGGCGGTCAGGCTACTCCGATGACTTATGAAGTGAACGGCAAGCAGTATGTGGTGATTGCAGCCGGTGGTCATGGTTCATTCGGCACCAAGCTGGGTGACTACATTATCGCCTACGCACTGCCGGACGATGCTAAAAAATAATTAACTTAATGGCGGCGGAAGCTGTCAGCGGTTAACTCGATATCAAGGGCCACTCAGCAATGGGTGGCCCTTTTTTGATCCCTTTATGAAATTTACTTAGTTGAAACGTTAGAGTTTTATATTGGCCGGCTCGGTAATGTGTTTACCCTTTCAAACACCAACAGGTGTTCGCCTTCAGGACACTTTCACCGAGATCGATTAATGAATAATCAGCCCGTTTCACAACATTATATTGTATCGCCCGCGTTAATCACGGCGGTTAAGGTGATAACCCTTCCACAAAATATTGTCGTTGTTCCGACCGTGCTTATGGTGGTGAACAATCCTGCTCAGCCCGCGTCAACAAGCGGGGAAAGTGGCTTCAGTACCGCCGTAAACCTCCCTGGCAATAATACGTTTAATCGTGCGGAATTTTTTTCCAGGGCGGAATGTATATCAAGACAACAGATCGAGGCGGCAAAATTAGCCACACCAAGACTCCCCCTTCAGACCGGGAGTGAGTATGTGACTACGCTGGTAAATGCACCGGGAGGAGACAGACTTAGTGCAAAACAGTTGGCGGATGCGGCGGATGTTTCACGCTATACGGTGGGCCACATCATAGAAATTAGAGGCGAAACGAAAGGGACGACGTCCTTACGAGAGATTAAACGTGATGAAGGGGAAACCGATTTAAAGTACGGAAGAAGATTAAAATTACTTAGGCCTAACTACTCTAATGATGATTATGTCGCGGTATCGGGTGCGGCTAGAACGACGTTATTAGACTACCCCGAATTTCAGCCAGATACGCCTAAGGTAGCATCGTTAAGAACCAAACCAGAGGCTGAGCAACGTGAACATGAGTCAGTCAAGGACTGGGGGTTACGTTTAATGACTGAGTATAAACTGGCTCCAGCCGAATGTGCCCGTTACTGCGATCAAAAAGTCGGAATTTTCCGGTCATTGAGTCTCAAACGCACTGCTGGGCAGGCCAGTGACCCAAAAAAAGTGGTAAAGGCGCAACAGGCGGCTAATGTGTTCACTAAGCCTGATCTACCTGCGCCCGTTCTCATCAATATTGCCACTGCACCCAATTTGACAATGGCCATGAAAGCGCCAAATAATTTTCCAGCTGCGGACGTACCGCAGGCGACAATTGATCTTTCTGATATTGAATATGCCAATTTCACACCGATAGGTTCACCGGCGCCAGTGCAGAGTCCTCTCTCGCCACCGCCGCTTGCCTCCTCATCCCATGAGCGTGCATATCTATTGCAAGAAGCTAACCAAATCAATTCGCTGCTTAACGCTGCTGATTTCCCGCCGACACGATTCATTACCGTCCAAGGTAATGACGCAACCATTAATACTTACCGAAGAGTAAATATGCCGATTTCGTCAAGTGCTAATCCTCACAACGAAATCCGACTGATGCGGACTAATCTGCCTACTGGCAGTGCGACACAAGCATATTATGAGCTGTGTGACGGTGCCTACCGTGTTCCTAATCGTCACGATGCAGAGTCGCTGTATCGCGCATTGGCGCAGTACGAAGTATTGCAAGTCTCTGCGATTCCTATCGCCCAATTAGATCCTGATACCGTCACGCCGGGTGAAAATAACAGTAAGAATGAAGAAGAAAATAACAGAGAGCATGAAGCTGCCCAGCTGGGAGCAGATGCCAGAATGAGTGTTGTCGAGACAATAAGGCGTTATCAGGAAATGGCGGGAAATGCGTTAATGGCTCAGCCAGCCATGACGACCCACATTACGCGTGTCGATGACTCACCAGAAGGCATCGCGTCGTTATCGAGTTCGATAAGTTCGCTCTCAGTAGAAGAGAGGGCACCCGCGGCGAAAAAGGCCAAGTTACGGCAGATGATATGGAAAGCAGAACCAGAAAAATTACCGGGTTTATTAATCGAACTAGAAAAGGTTACGGCGAAAAGTCCTGCGGAGGTTTTAAATTGGATCAGCAGTGAACAGTTAATGGAGCATGCGGTTCTCGCAGTCTTAAGCGGAAAGGCTCATCATACGGGGTCAAGGGTGATGCGAGATACGGCGAAGGCGCTATTCAATATTCTAGCAACCCAATCTGAATTACTACATCAAGTTTACAATACGCTATTTCCAAATAACCGTGAGCTGGGCCTTCGCTTTGTTAATACAATACCTTTGGTTATCCACTCGACGACGGGCGTAGTTATCACCCAATTGCTTAAAAAATTATGCGAAAATTCTGAAGTCAGGAGAGAGATAAAAGAATTTTTCAAAGAAAAATATGTCGCTGACAGAGAGATGAGCGAAGAATATTCGCTTGGTAGTAATTTTTACGGGCGCCTTGGAATAATGTCCCGTGAAATGGCCCCAGCAAATAATAGTCTGGAGGAACGTAAAAGGAAAAATAAAGAAGACAGTATTGAAGGGGGGGGGCAACAAGCAGATAATTGGAAGTCAAATCTGTCAATATCACTAGAAACTTTGCGCGAAAGTGGATTATCTAGGCGCACATCATTCTGGCGCACGCTAACACACAAAAAACTTTTCAATAAGCCAACGGCAGAAGAGCAAGCACGCCAGCGCAATAACCTTGCCAGGATTATGTATGAGCATGTGCTGCCGATGTCTGAGGATAGGATACAAAGGTTACTGCAACTAGATTTAGAGAAATATACTCGCTGGGAAACGAATACCAACGCATTTCGTGCCTCAGGACGAAAACTTCATGATGAACAACAGAAGGTTAGGGCGCAAAAACGGCTGGAGTCGTTTGCCGCGACGGCGCTAGCTTCGACTTCTTTGGCTATTCATGGGCAGAGACGCGCGGCTGCACGTAATGCCGAAAAATACCTGGAACAGGATGCTCTAAAAAATAGGCAGTGGCAGGAAGACCGGACAGTCCGCGATGTTGCCAACGAGACGCTACGCCTGCGGTCGCCTAATTTTATTGCGGCGGCGGCGGGCGCGGTAATCAATGCGTCGATGGGCGAGCTTCAAAGTCGAGTCAGGCCTTCGGCAGCCAGTATTCGTTCGTTAATTCGTGAAGGCCACGCCCTGCAAGAAAATGAAAAAATGAAATCGAAAATCAGTAGCCCTCAGAGTGTGGCTTTGAATGAAGAGGCCTCAATAGACCAGCCTTATTCGCCATTAACGCGTCCCGGCAGTGTGAGTTCGCAGATTGAAGGCCATATTAATGAAATTGTGGACAGGAGCGAGTTTGCTAGGGAGGAGGACATTCCTTCTATTCATTCAAGCGACTTTGATTCCGATATCGATAATAGCCTATGGACGCTTGACAGTGAAGCAACGGAGGTATATTCCCAGGCAGATGCTATGTCAGTTGATACCAGTATTTACTCGCTGGATGATTCAGTGACAAGTAGAGAACTTACAAACGAACCTAATCTAGGATTCAATGAAACCCTAGACAGAACGATTGTCCTGTTGGACAGATTTAATAATACTCTCGATGCAGAATTGCCCGCTATAGAAGTCGATCAGCAGGAAGTCGACGCTCTTTTGACTCGATATATCGAAGAGCATGATTTGAATTTGCGGATTTCTTTACCAAACACTCCTCTACATGAACCCGGTGTAGATGAACTTTCCCTCGAAAATATAGAGCTTCAGATTATTGAAGAAATAAAAATAGTAGAGGAGGGCAATAAACAACCCTATTCCCGACAAGCTACTCGACCCGTTGATCCGTCGCCGCGGCATGAACAAACCGCCTTGCTGGCGGACTAAGCTCGACGTTTACAGCGTTTAATTAAGGGACATCGCGTTGTCCTTTCTTTTGTCCGTTTCATTAATGGCAGACAGTGAATGTTTCAAGCCGTGTTTACCGATTGAACCATTCGTTAATGGGGTGTCTACTTTTTTTGGCCCTTTTTCGTCATGAAAAAATTATTCAAATGATTGAAAAATAGCAGTGATTTATTAGCCGAACACGTAGTCTCTCTTCTCCTTCTATTGGTAAGTAACGCGTTATTGCAACGCCTCTTCATAGAGAGTGACACCCGATGTCTGATAAAATTACACCGTCGTCAACTCCCCCCTTTATTCCTCTTCCTGATACTCGCGCTATGTCTCAGCCGGTCAGTCCGTGGATTTCCAGTCTGCAAGGCGTGGCTAATCCAGCCTCTTTTATCCCGTTACCTCAGGTAAGACCCTATAAATTGCGTGATAATGAAGCCAAAAATAAAGAGATGTTTGCAGCGAAGGATAAAACGCCAAGGGAAAAGCACGAAACCTCACTTCAGTATGCCTACAGGCTGGGAATTGCCGCACCCCACTTAACGCATGCTCAATTGGCCGATGCGGCAGGGGTGACGCCGATTACGCTGCATCACTCACCTCTATTTCGAAAGCCTAATGAAGCTATCGATAAAATGCGTTCCGAAACGCACTGTCAACCGGACGAAACGCCTTTAGAGTACGGCATCCGTCTAAAGATGCTTTATCCAAACTACTGTCTTAGAGACTATGCGACGGTGGCTGGGGTTAGCGCCAACACACTGGGGACGCGACCCCTATTTCAAAAAGTTACCGAAGGGGTAATACGCGCGCAAACTGAGTCTCCAAGATTACCGGGTGAAACTCAAATTGAGTGGGGGTTACGGCTGAAAGAATTACATGGCTTAAACGCCAGTGAGTGCTCTGCTGCAACCGGCGCTTTATTGAATAATTTTAGAAGAACCAAAGTGTTTGATGCACAGCAGCTCATTGATACATCAGCGTGTGACGCACAGGGGGTCACTGTCCCAGCAAACCTGCTCGACCTCGCCGGGATTGAATATCGCGATACCACGCCGAGTGCCTCACCGGCGCCTTCTACCTCATGCTGCTTACCCGAACCTGGAGTCGCACAACATGACTCCACCAGTGATATTTACAATCTTCCGCTCTCGCCAATGCCCTTATTTGGTCTTCAGGACATTCACAATATAGCGGAGTTGATGCTGCGAGAACCCGGTAGTTTTAATAATCAGCTGGGCGATCAGGTGGTGCAGCTGTTGCTGAATTCGGGGAGGTTGCCCGCTGATCTTGTCATCTCCGTTATTCAAGACGGTGAACAGCAACCGCTTTATTTTCGTGGGGTTACCGATATTCCAGTCAATCGAGCGCCGTCAATCGGTGAGGCGACTATTGCGCTGGTTAGGTCGGGAGAAGAAGACTGCGGACACTATAATTTGTTTCAGGACGGTGTGAAGAAGCCCAATCAACCTGATGGAGACTGCCTGTATCGTGCGATAGCCCAAGGGCTAGGACGTGAAGATACAGCAGCGGCTATCGCAGAATTAAGAGGCCATGCCGCTCAGGAATTCACCAATAACCACCAACAATATCTTCAAGCCGTGGACCTCGACACTTTTCAAATGGAGTATTTACAACTTCTCCATCAAAATAAATTAGTTAACGTCATTCATCCTCCATCCTCAACTTCTATACTTGAGGTGGACAATGTATCAATAGCCAGCTCCGCCAGTACAATCTCATTCGACGATCCTGTGGTCGGTTCTAATAAAAGAAAACAAAAATCCACCGTAAGGGCGGGGCAATCAGAAAAATTACCCGATCTGCTAAGCCGTTTTATTCAAACAAGGAACGTTTATCCTGAAACTCTATTAAATTGGATCAGCGATGAACAGATAATAAGCTGGGCTGCGATGGGGATTGAAAGTGCCGAGGGAGAAAAAGTCGGGGCTTATGTTATTCATGAAGTGACCAGTACGTTGTTAAATCTATTGAATCGGCACGGAGCATCGGTTGATGACGTTGCTGCGGCTTTTTTACCGACAACCCGTGATTTACAACTGTCTTTAGTCAATACCTTGCCACTGATCATGAATCAACGGTCGGGGTTAAGAGTGTCACAGCTAATAAGACGGCTGAGCAGTAATGTCGCAACCAGACAGAAAATTCATAGTGTGATGCGGGAGAAATATACTTCGGATAGTCCGCTAACGCTGGAGTTTATACAAAACCAATCATTCTATGCACGAATAAAAAACATGTCACAAAGGCTTACAGCAGTGCAAACCGCCAAGGCTTTTAAAGAAGCTCAGCAGAAAGGAATAAAAGCATCGTTGGATAGTGCAAAGGAAACGTTTGACCAATCTGTCAAAGAACTCCATGACGCGGGTCTGATAACTGAACCATCAGTACTCAACCAATTTTTCTCTTTTGAGCGACAAAATTTAAAACGGCCTGCCCTCGAGAGAAAGCACAGTCTGGACTCTTTATTGCCGGAAAATAACATCTTTAATGCTGCATTAGTCGATGATTTACAACAACGAGATCGGCAAAATTTCGAACGCTTTCAGAATAGGACGTTAGCGTTACGGGAGCAGACGCGTCAAATCAGAACTCAACAGGATGCCAAAGCCTCACAGAGCTTACGACTGTCATCATTAATGACTGATGCCGCCACGATGACTGCCGCGGCGCGAGGCGCTTACCTGGCGACGGCACGTAATGCGGAAAAAGAGCAGCAGTGGGAGGCTGATAAAGAGATGCAGTGGCAGGAGTCCCGTGCTGTCAGAGACGTGAGCAGTGAACAGCTGCGTCATCAGGCATTGGAGACAATTATGGTTGATGCGCCGATGCATCCACAAAGCGTCAGCAGCGAATGGGCAACCTTGCCTTTGGCACCCACTTTACCTGTTCCTCCGGAAGAAGATCTCACGCTGGAAATCATGCGAAATGCACGTTTTCCGTCGATACCCAGCGGATTACCTGAACTGGATTTTATGCTGCCCGACGTTCCAGACGTTGAACCGAATGAAAGGCACGGTGTAGCGACGGCGATGCTTGACCCTTTTTATTACCGTAAGCCCGATCAATGACCTTCAATATCACTCACAGCAGTCTACAGTTAGATTATTACTGGCTCACTAAGAACTGCTGAAAAATGAACTTATTGCACCCACTTAAGCACTACTATCGCACCCGTCCCAGACTGTTGGTTGCACTGCTGCTGGCCGTCATCAGCTTCTTCTTGTTACCGGCCAATCAGCCGCTAATGCAGCGACTGCTGATGAGTTGGAACGTTCTGGCGTGGCTGTATCTGCTTTTTCTGTGGGTACTTATGTTGAAAACGCCCGCCAAGGGGATTGCCCACCTTGCTCGCGCACAAGATGAAAGTGCGGCCACGGTGCTGGCACTGGTGTGCATAACCTGTCTGGTGAGCATTTTGGCAATATTGTTTGAATTGGGGACAGTAAAAAATCTCGGCGGGGTCGACAAGGTGCAGCATATTGCCTTGACCGCCGCAACGCTGGTGGTGTCGTGGTCTCTGCTGCCCACCGCCTTTACCATGCACTATGCGCACATGCATTATTTGAATAACGACGACGAGAATAAAGTCCTGCTGTTTCCCGACAAAATTGCACTGCCCGGTTATTGGGACTTTGCCTATTACGCCTTCACTATCGCCGTGGCGGCGCAAACCGCGGACGTGGGCACCGGCAATACCTCAGTGAGGAAAATCTCTCTGTTGCAGGCGGTATTATCCTTTATTTTCAATCTGGCTATTTTGGGGCTTTCGATCAACGTTGGGGCGGGCCTGATGAGTTAATTTTTTGCTCTGACAAAATATCGACATCGAGATTCGACTTGAAATTCATTGCTTAAAGAAGGTATTTCTATTCTTCTTTATTTTTTGCAGTTTATTTCAGGGCAGGGCACTCATGATTAAATGTATTAAAAATACTACCGCGATTTTGTGTTTGGTATTCGCTACGCACGCAATGGCAAAAAATTGTACCCAGGTGCGTGCGGGTATTGATATGGGGTCTGGTACCACTAAAATTCTGGTCAGCGAAGTCAACGTTTGCACCAAAACGCTGGGTAAAGTGCTGTTCGCTCAGGAAAAGCCCATTGGCTTTAATGAAGACTTGGCCAAGTCTGCCAACAATCAGCTCAGCCCGGAAATTCAACAGCTGGGCGTGACCACCCTCAAAGCGCTGGTCTTACAGGCACAAAAATTTCATCCTGCGCGCATTACCGGCGTAGCGACTGCCGTTTTTAGAACAGCCGCCAACGGGCCGCAGGTTATTAAGCAGTTTAACCATCAAGCGCACGTTTCCCTGCGCGTTATTTCGCAAAAACAGGAGGCTGAATTAGGTTTCCTCTCGGCCAAGGCTGCGTTGAATGACCCCAAAATTAAAGACACCGATCTGCTGGTGTGGGACATTGGCGGCGGCTCAATGCAGATGACCACTTATAACCGGATAAATGGCGTTAAAACACCTGAAATTTATCAGGGGAAATTAGCGTCGGTCAGCCTGAAAGACATGGTAATTGAAGTGATGATGAACAAAGACCTCAAACAGGTCAGTTCACCGAATCCGGTTGGGCCACTGGCGGGAGAGATTTTACGGTGGGTGAATTTTTATGCCCGTACGCATGTAAATCCACAAATTATGCAGGCAGCGAGCAGCAAAAAAGTGGTGGGTATTGGTGGCGTGCACGGTTATTCTATTAAGGATCAGCTACATCCCATCAACAATCAATACAGTGCTGCCGACCTTGAGCGCGTCGCTCAGATGAAAATTACCCAGTCTGATGCTCAGTTATCGGGTGATTACCGCGCAACGGATGTGACAAATCTGCTGTTAGTCGAAGGTTTTATGCAGGCATTGAATATTTCAGACGTCACTATAGTGAAGGCCAACCTGATTCAAGGTACCTTGCTGCAATAAAAGGTAGCTCAGGACGGTAAACGTCTTACCGTCCTATTTCCTCCGGTTTTCACCGAGGCATTAACAACAGGCACAACATTAGTGATAACAAGATATTGCGCAATGAAGACTTTTTTATTGTGCCTGATGGTTTGCGTCAGCAGCGGCTGTAGTACTTTATCCAAAATGAAAACTGACCCCACTCGCGAACAGGGCCTACGGCTGGCGAGAACCGGTGATATTGGCGCCGAGGTCAACCGTCTTGCACTTCCTCTCATTTTACAGAAACAAACTCCGGGACTGGTGGTCGGCGTACTGCTTCCTGACGGTCAAACCCGCGTTTACAGCTACGGCGTAACCGGTGAGCCAGACGGCGGCAAGGTAACCGGCTCAACACTGTTTGCCGTTGCCTCGGTCAGCAAGGGTTTTTTGGCAGAAATCACCACGCTGATAGTACAAAAGAACGTTTTCCAATGGAATGAAACGCTTGAAACACTGCTGCCACTCAATACCCCGCTGAGTCGCGATGCCCGTAAAATTACACTGCTACAGCTAGTGACGCATACTTCAGGTCTGCCAAGACAAATGATGACTACCGAGATGCTCGGCGGTGTAGTGCAGTACCTGTTTACCGGCGACAATTTCTATCACGCGCTCGACCGGCACAGCCTGGTCGACTACTTGGCCGACTTCTCTGCGCCGCAGGATCTCTCCCCGCGCTATTCCAATATTGGCTATGGGTTGCTTGACTACATCCTTGAGTTGCGCACGGGGAAAAAGGTTGAAACGCTGCTGGCAGAAAATATCACCGGTCCTTTAAAGCTGACGCACACCGGCTATCAGGCCCCAATGCTGCCCGGCTATGCGCAGCGTGCGCTGGGGCATGCTGGTGACCAGCCGAAATTTATCCGCCGTGGCAGTCAGGTTCCCGACTGGCATTTTTCATCGCTAATGATTGGCGCTGCCGGGCTTTATACCAATGCTGACGATCTGCTGACTTACGCCAACGCACATCTCTATCCGACGGGTGACCGCGCCCTTGATAATGCCCTGCGCGACTCCCTTCGCGTGCGCTATGCCCGCAGCAGTGAGGCGGCGGCCAATGGCTGGATTGTTGATGAAGTGGGCAACCAGAACATTACTTATCAGGTTGGGTTTATCGGCGGTTTTTCCAGCTATATCGGGCTGGACACGAGGCACAAAACGGCGGTAGTGGTGTTGCAAAACAGCTTTAACTGGACCAACAACATTGGTCATAAAGTTTTGCAACGAATGGGCGAGGCGATAGACAGCAAAAATGACTATGATAAAAATAGCGATGATGTAACGCATAAGAGTTTGAATCATGAGGCGTTACATTTCCATTAATTGCGGAACCTCATTATTGCCGCCCCATTTTTGCCATAAACGTACGCAGGAGCAGTTTTATGTCATCAGGCACCACGCACCTCCAAGATACTCCCGACGATTTTATCTGGCTTGAAGAGATAAAAGGCGAAACGGCCGTCGATTGGGCCATTCAGCAAAGTAAGCAAACTCGCCGAGAATTCGCCGAAAGCGAACGTTTTGAAGCCGTTCGTGACGACGTCTTGGATTGCCTAAATGCGTCAACGCAAATCCCTGGTGTGCGCAAATGCGGCAACCTTTTTTATAACTTTTGGCAGGATGAAAAAAATCCTCGCGGCCTGCTGCGTCGCACCACGTTCGAGTCTTACCGCAGTGACGCCCCTGAGTGGGAAACTGTACTCGACATCGACGCATTGGGCGAAGCAGAGGGCCAGTCATGGGTCTATTACGGCATTCAGGTGTTAGCGCCAGACTATCAGCATGCCCTGCTGCACCTCTCTCCCGACGGCGGAGATGCCTCGGCTATTCGCGAGTTTGATCTCTCCGCACTGACTTTTGTTGAAGACGGATTTATCCTTCCCGCCGCCAAAAGCCGCGTTTCGTGGATTGACCGTGACCGGTTGTTTGTTGCGACCGATTTCGGCCAGGATTCAATGACCACGTCGGGTTACCCGCGCATCGCCAAAATTTGGCAGCGCGGCACGCCGCTTGAGCAAGCAGAGACGCAGTTTGTGGTGGAGCCAAACGACATGTCAGTGATGGTATTCCATGACGATACGCAGGGCTTTGAGCGCAACTTTGTGGGCAGAGTCATCGATTTCTATCATCGCGAAGTGTTTTTACTTGATGAGGAACAGGGACTGTTGGCGATTGACGTGCCGCAGGACGCCAAGTTCAGCACCTGGCGTGACTGGCTGCTGGTTTCTCCAGCCAGCGACTGGCAGGTTAACGGTGAAACGTACCCTTCCGGCAGTCTGTTGGTGACTGATTTCTCGGACTTTATGGCCGGTGGGCGTCAATTTACATCGCTGTTTACGCCGTGGGCAACCACCACACTCGATAACTATTCGATGACGCGCGATTACCTTATCCTGAGTGTTATGGACAATGTGGTGAATCGACTTGACGTTCTAAAGCCCGAAGGGGGACTTTGGACCCGCGCGGGGCTGGGCGATGCGCCAGACTTGAGTAAAATCAGCGCGTCGGGTATTGACGACGAGACTAATGAATTCTTTATGACGGTGACGGGTTTCCTGCAACCCACCTCGCTGTATTACGGCATATTGGGCGAGGAAAATGGCCGCCCAGCAGAAATTATCAAACAAGCTCCAGGCTATTTTGACGCCTCGGCCTATCAGGTTGCGCAAAATTTTGTCATCTCCGACGACGGTACACAGGTTCCTTACTTCGTTATTTCGGCGAAAAATATCGCACTCGACGGCAGCAACCCGACCCTTCTCTATGGCTACGGCGGATTCGAGATCTCTCTCGACCCTTATTATCTCGGGGTAACCGGTCCGGCGTGGCTCGAGCGCGGCGGCGTGTTTGTCATCGCCAACATTCGCGGCGGGGGAGAATATGGGCCGCGTTGGCATCAGTCGGCACTGAAGGAAAAGCGCCTGCGTGCCTATGAGGATTTTTCGTCGGTAGCGAAAGACCTGATTGCCCGCAAAATTACCTCACCGGCGCACCTTGCCGCACAGGGTGGCAGTAACGGTGGCCTGCTGGTAGGCAATATGCTCACCCGTTACCCTGAACTTTTTGGCGCTATTATCTGTGAAGTTCCACTGCTCGACATGCAGCGTTATACGCAAATTTCTGCCGGCGCTTCGTGGATAGCCGAATACGGTGACCCGCAAAAAGCGGATGAGTGGGCCTATATTCAGGCGTTTTCGCCTTATCATAATATCGATCCGTTAAAAATTTATCCGCCGGTGCTGTTTAGTACCGCGACCAGCGATGACCGCGTTGGCCCTGGGCATGCGCGTAAAATGGCTGCCAAGATGCAGCAGTTGGGCATCGAAGACGTCTATTTTTATGAAAATACCGAGGGTGGCCACAGCGCAGCGGCAGACAAAGCCCAAAACGCCTTTAAACGCGCGTTGGTCAGTGAATTTTTGTGGCGATACATTGCTGACAAGTAACGGCCTTTAAAACAATGCCCGGTGCGCAAGCTCGGGCATTTCATCCGCCATCTTTCCGTTTTAATTCCTTTCATTAATATTTTGAAATAGTTAAATCACTTTCGGTCAGGTAAAAGCGTTGCCCGCCAATCCGTTAACTGTTTATTATTCCGGCATCACTTGATAATGGTTCTTATAATCATTTCTATTTTACTATTAATTGTTCGGGTACAACCATGTTGAAAAATACTGCGCGCGTGCTGTCCGTTGCTGGCCTGATGGCCACCTCTTTTGCGAGTTTTGCGACTACTTATCCGCTGACCGTAACCGATATTTCAGGTCAAAAAATCACGATTAATAAAGAGCCTGAACGTATTATCGTTCAGGACGGTCGCGATATCCTATCGCTGGCAGTATTGGATAAAAGTAACCCGTTCAAGCGCGTTGTAGCCTGGAACAACCTGCTTAAAAATACCGATGCCGGGACTTGGGATATGCTGAAGAGCAAATGGCCAGCATCGGCAAAAATCCTTGATATGGGCTTTAGCGATCAGGGGCAAGTCGATCTGGAAACGGTGATTTCAAAAAAACCTGACTTGATGATTGCCCAGATGAGGGCAAAAAAATCACTGGAGCAGGGCGGCGTTATCGACAAGCTGAATGCGTTGCACATTCCAATCGTATTCGTTGATTACGACATCAATCCTGCAACAGACACCGCGCCTAGCATCGAACTACTGGGTAAAGTATTGAACCAGGAGAAAAATGCCGCAGCCTACACAAAATTCTACCATGAACACTATCAGCGTATTCAAGATGCGATTGCTTCCATCAAGAATCGTCCAAACGTATTTATTGAACCGCTGGCTGGCCGTTCCGACTCATGTTGTTTTACTCACGGCGAAACGGGCTGGGGTAAGCTGATTGAGGCCGTTGGGGCGAAAAATATTGGTTCCGCTCTGCTGCCAGGCGCAACCGGTGAAGTGGCGCTGGAAAAAGTTATTGCAATGAAACCAGACGTCTACCTGTTTACCGGTTCTATTCATCCGGGCAAAGGCCAGACAACGATGATGCCGTTTGGTTATGGCGCTTCGCAGGCTGAGGTAGATAAAGAAGCGAAGGTGCTTATTTCGCGCACTGGCGTTGCTCAGGTGCCTGCGGTGGCCGACAAACATGTTTATGCTGTGTACCACCAGTTCTATAACCATCCTTACAACATCGTAGGGATGGAATATCTGGCAAAATTCATTTATCCGCAGCAGTTTAAAGATTTGGACCCAGCGCATACCTATCACGAAATCATCCGTAACTTCACACAGTTACCGGATCAGAATTTCATTTTCAGCTGGCAGCCTAAGAAGTAGTCGTACAGAACTTTACGCAGATCACATCTGTTGACACTCAGTTAATACATAGAAGAAACTATTTGTATTAGTGTGAGTGTCAGACTCGGCCATGCTTTCGCATGGCCAGTAATAAACAGTGAAAGGTGATCCCATGCAATCCGAAGAACAGCGTTTAATTGAAGGTCTTTTCAGCCGTCTGCAACAGGCTGAGTCCAATACCGCACCGCGTGACGCTGAGGCTGAACGCCTAATCCAGTCTTTTGTGAGCAAGCAACCGGGTGCGCCTTACTACATGGCTCAGGCCATGATCATTCAAGAAGCCGCGCTTAAGCGTATGAATGCGCAAGTTCAGGAGCTGCAACAGCAGGTTGCTCAACTGCAAAGTCAGGCGCAAAACAGCAAACCGCAGAGTACAGGTTTCCTGGCCGGTCTGTTTGGCGGTGGCAGCAGTCAGCCACAGAACACCCCGTCTTCATCAGGCACTGGCCCCATTCCGGGCACTCAAAATAACGCGTGGGGCAATAATGCTGCGCCTGCTCAGCCCGCTTATCAGCAGGCCGCACCGGCAGCCTCTGCGCCAATCGGCTCTGGATTTATTGGCGGTGCGCTTAAAACTGCCGCCGGCGTAGCGGGCGGCGTGATGTTGGCCGACATGCTGACCGGCATGTTCCACCACAGCCAGCCTTCCGAAATCGTTAACATCGTTGAAGATAATCCAGTGACCAATAATAACTTTGATTCAGCCACTGACCCACTTTTGAGCGGTAACAACAGCTGGGATAATCCGGCGTTTAACGACAACAACAGTAATTTTAGCAACGATAACAACGTCGGAAACGACAATGACAACACTTATTCAGGCTTCCTGGATAACTCGGATGACAGCTTCTTTGGCGGTGGTAACGACGACGACGACGATTCATTCTTCTAAGTTTAGGTACTAGGGGCTCCAAAAAAGCCCCTTTTCGCAGAATGAACGTTTGTCGAAAAGCGAAGAGTGAGAGCTTTATCGCTTATTGCAATCGGAATTGTGGACAAAACCTGAATCTGTTGCTGTACTGTTATTGACACACGTTTTGTGTCTTACATTCACGTTAAGGTAAGTTTGATGTCTAAGATTAAAGGTAGCGTTAAGTGGTTCAATGAATCAAAAGGTTTTGGTTTCATTACCCCTGAAGATGGCAGCAAAGATGTTTTCGTTCATTTCTCTGCTATTTCAAGCAATGGTTTCAAAACTCTTGCTGAAGGACAACGTGTAGAGTTCGAAATCACCAATGGTGCCAAAGGCCCGTCGGCTGCTAACGTTATCGCTATCTAACTTTAGCCGAATTCTGAAAAACCCGCCGATGCGGGTTTTTTTTTGTCTGTTATTCAGCATTTCGCTTAAAAGTTGCGATTAAGCAGCGGCAGTTTTTTTAGCAAAAGTAGGGTGCGCCACCAACACGAAAATGAGAATGGCGATGGCGAAGCAGCCGCAGAGGGTCAGCGCCATCGACAGTGCCGACGTACCGCCAATGCCGGTCAGCGGCACGCTGGTGGCACCGAGCGCGAACATACTCACGCCAAGCAGCGCCGAAGCACTGCCGGCATTACGTCCCTGACTCTGCATCGCCAGCGAACCCGCGTTCGGGCCGATAATTCCGATATTTATAATGGAAAAGAACAGCGGCACCAGCAGCGTAACCAGCGGCGCCTGAAGCGCACCGGCAATCACCAGAATGACGGACGCAACGGCGGCAATGATCAGGCCAATTTTTACCATCATCAGCTCACCCCACACGGCCGCCAGACGAGTAGACACCTGCGCAGCAAGCACCAGTCCCATCCCGTTAATGGCAAAGCATAGGCTGAAGGTGACAGGGCTGAGGTGATAAATCTGCTGCAATACAAATGGTGAAGCGCCGATATAGGCAAACATGCCGGCCATGATAAAGCCCTGTGTCAGGCAAAGGCCCATAAACTGGCGTTCGCGCAGTAGCATGCCGAGCGATTTGATCATTGCACCTGCGCCGCCCTGCGAGCGCCGCTCTACCGGCAGTGTTTCGTGCAGTTTGGTGGCCGAGAAGATAAACAGCAGAATAGAAATCGTAGCCAATGCGCCAAAAATTCCGCGCCAACTCAGGAAGGTTAGCAATCCTCCGCCGAGTACTGGCGCAATAATAGGCGCCAGTCCGTTTACCAGCATCAGCAATGCGAAGAACTTGGTCAGGTCGTGGCCGCTGTAAAGGTCGCGGGCGACTGCGCGAGACAGTACAGCACCGCCAGCACCGGCTATGCCCTGCAGCAAACGGGCTATGATTAACTGGTCGATATTGGGCGCCATTGCACACCAGACCGAAGCCCCTAGCAGCAGCATCAGCGAAAGCAACAGCGGCCGCATTCGACCGAAACGATCACTCAACGGACCAAAGATAAGTTGCCCTGCGCCTAAGCCCAGCAGGCCCGCCGTCAGACTTAGCTGGCTGGTGGCGGTATTAGTATTCAGTTCGTTTGCAAGACTCGGCAATGCGGGAAGATAAAGGTCGGTGCAAAGAGGTCCAAGTGCTGCCAGTGAACCTAAAACCAAGGCATAGCCGAGGCGTTTTTTAACTAAATGATCGCTCATTAATTTTCCGCAGTGTGGAGAGGCGAATAATCGCTAAAGACTTTTGTAAAAACCTGATTGTAAACGGTTTTTAATATTTCCGAGTCGGCATGCTTATGCGCTAGGCGGCGAAAAGCCGTTCCTTCACACAGCACAGCCAACATCTCGAGACGCGCTTTAAGTTCTTCTTCGGGCATGTTGGGATAATAGGGCGTCAACATCGCCTTGGCTTCGTTAAATAATTTTGACTCGGCATCACGCAGTATTTTGGCGACGACTGGATTGCGCGTTGCCTCAGCCGTGACTTCAAGCATCAACGCGTGGTCGATTTCATTTTGTTCTGGGCTGAGTTCGGGGCATTGAATCTGGCTGTGATCGACGTTTTGAGCCCCTATAACCCGGTGAGCCAGATTACTGGCCATTTGTTTCAAGTTATGCGCGCCGCCGGTCATTATCTGGATCTTTTTGAAGACGATGCGTCGCACAATTTCTTCAATGATGGCGTCTTTGTTTACGAAATAACGGTAGATTTGGCCCACGCTAAGCTGTGACATTTTGGCAATTTCAGCCATGCCTGCGCCGTGGAATCCGTGCTTACGAAAACAAAGTCGTGAGGCGTCGACAATCTGGTCCCTGCGGGCGCAAACGCGTTGGTCTTTTGTTTGATGTGCGGGATGCATAAAGGCACCTGACAAGTGGATAACATGTTCTTTACTCAAATCAACAGGTTAAATCACACAGTGCCGGATGATGAGAGTTGTGAACGTTCGTTCTCAATTATAGGGAAACTGGAGGGGAAAATAAATAATTGTATTATAAATGTTGCAAAAAGAGCCTTTATCTCTTGACCAAGGCTCTTTTTAAACGGCTGGAGGGTAAAACTATCGCAAATAGCTGTGTAGGAAGCTCAATATTACGACCAGGCACAGAGCGGTGACGGCTATTTCGCTGGCGGTTTTTGGAAGTGAAAACATGGTAAGCCTCATATTATCTGGACAGCGAAGCGCAATAAATCATGCTGTAATAAATTGAGGGTATTATCCCCGCCGAAAGTTAAGAAAACATTAAATCGTCAATAATTCGGCGGGTTAAACGTTAATGAGCGGTGTACCAGCTTACGAGCATAAAGCCCAATATGGTCAACGCCAGCGAGCCAAAAAGGTTGAGGGCGATATTGAGCAGTGCGGCACCAAAACGGCCGTCCTGCAGCATATACACCACCTCGAGCGAGAATGTTGAAAAGGTGGTCATACCGCCGCAAAAGCCGGTGGTGAGCAGCATTTTCCACACGGGATCCCACTGGGTCATACGGTTAAACATCGCAATCACCAGGCCGATAATAAACGCACCGGCAAGGTTGACGGCCAGCGTGCCCAGTGGCACAACGGAAGAGGACGGATTAAGTTTTAGGCTGATATACCAGCGCACAACGCTGCCCACGCCACCGCCGATGAGAACTGCCAGGAAAGTGTTAAACATAAATGCCTTTCAAAAAAAGAGTCAATGTTAAGAAAGGTTCCGGCGTCATGCTACGAACCTCTCAATGAGATTTCGTAGACATCATCAGCCGGTGAAGGCGGTTTGGGAGGAATGTCATCTCCAACAGCTTTGGTTTTCGTTAATAGACAAGCCTGAAGCCAGACAAGTTTACCGAAATAAATCGTCAATTTGTAGTCAAACTCGTGGGCAACGGCCCAAGCGGTAAGGATTTTATATGTTAATTCGTGATGCACAAGCTGGCGATGCTGAGGCTAT
This sequence comes from Rouxiella silvae, assembly GCF_002093625.1. Taxonomy (GTDB): domain Bacteria; phylum Pseudomonadota; class Gammaproteobacteria; order Enterobacterales; family Enterobacteriaceae; genus Rouxiella; species Rouxiella silvae. The sequence continues at coordinate 47,667 of NZ_MRWD01000020.1, forward strand.
CGTGGCACTGTTGGCCGATTTGGATTATCCGGCAGGCGTCGAGTTTATCGAAAGCCAGATTAGCCGCATGCGGGGCAACCCCGACAGCGTGCTGTGGGTTTCGGAAATTAACCGACAGGTTTGCGGTTTTATTTCGCTGCATTTTATTCCACAGCTGCCGCTTGAGGGCGATTTTTGTCGCATCAGTTATCTGTGCGTCAGCGGCGAGCATCGCGGCGCGGGTATTGGCCAACGTCTGATCGAGAGGGCAGAGAGTGTGGCGGCTGAACGAGGCTGCGACCGTATGGAGGTTCACAGCCATTCACGCCGAGTGCGCGCCCATCAGTTTTATGCGCGTGCCAATTATGAAGAATCGCCCAAATATCTGATCAAGCGCCTGCGCTGAAAACGGCTATCCCATCGCCAGCAGGATGGCATCGGCGATAATTTCAACCTGATCCAACTTCATCATGCTGGTGCTGGCGCGAATAAATTGTCCGGGTCCAATGCGACTGCGTTCACCGGGTAAAACGGCGATGCCGCGCGCCGCCAGCGTCACCAGCGCAAACTGTTCTGAGGGCACCGGGATTAAAATTGACAGCCCTTCACGTGGCGGCAGATGAATACCGCGCACCGCCAGTGCATCAATGAGCGCCTGTCGGCGCTGCGCATAAACCCTTTTCGCCTCCACAATTTCTTCTTGAGTAATGGGATCGTTAATCAACCATGCCAGCGTGTGCTGCAAAATTCGGCTAGACCATCCGGCACCAAAATTGCGGAACGATTTGATTTGTTTGATTAAGTCGTTTGAGCTTGAGATAACGGCCATGCGCAGGTCTGGGCCGTAGGCTTTAGAATACGAGCGTACATGCACCGTGCGTTTAGGCAAAAAGGTGCCCATGCTTAGCGGTTCGGTACGGGCAAGTTCCCCGATGCCGTCGTCTTCAATAATCAGCGCCTGGCTGTTCTGTAAAATCTCCGCCATGTCCGCTAAACGCTGACGACTAATAATATGGCCAGTGTGGGAATGAGTGCGGGGCTGATAAATAAACGCCGCAGGATTTTTCACCAGTGCGGCCTGTAGTGATTCTGGCGTTGGCCCAAACTCGTCACATTTTACCGCAATCACCTGAGCGCCAATGTTGTCGAGCATATCGAGCAAGCGCGTGGCTGTGGGGTCTTCAATCGCCACTACCGAACCTTGCATGATAAGCGTTTGCAGTGTGAGATTCATGGCATCGAACCCGCCGTCGGCGGCCATAAATGCGTCTGCGGCATAGGGCCAGCTTGGTTTTACTGCATCGACTAACACTGACGAAATAGCTTCACGCTGATAGCTGTTGAGGTTTTCTGTTTCAACGCTGCTTAACAAAGCCTGGTTGAGTCGGGGCAGCAGCTGCGGATCGGGCGCAGCCAAGGTCATATCGGCGATAATATGGTCGCCAAAATTACCAATTTTCTCGAATCTTGCAGGGCGGGGGGAAAGAGTATCTCCGCAGACCCAGACCCCATTGCGGCCTCGACCGGCAATAACTTTCTGGCGTCTTAGCTGACCCCAGGCGGCCGATACCGTGGCAGGGCTCACACCAAGCGCCTGTGCCAATTCGCGAACTGCCGGTAGATGGGTGCCAATTTCAATCACGCCCGAGCGGATCATTGCCGCGGTTTCAATTGCAATGCCACGCATCGATCGGTCCTGCAAATGACCGGCAAACCATTCAGCATCCAGCGCTTTATCATTCACACTTACACCCATCAAATCACCTTTTGTTCAGTAACAAAGATTCTATTGTACATATTAATTTATGCTATTAGTATCAAACTTAGTCAACGGAGGCGATATATTAATCACATCATGATGAATGTGATCACTCTCCGCTCGGGCATGCAGGGTTTGTGTGCTCTTTTGTAAAAAACAATTTTGCAGACATTAAGGGGAAAAACGTGGCAATAACTATCAGGCTGGCGGTTCGCGACTGGGATTATTTTACGCCGTTGGCACTCGGCGATATCAAGCCTGAGGGATTTAATCTCGAAATTGACCGCGTGGGTACCTTGGTTGGAGACCTGGCAACGACTGAGCAGTATGACGCCGCTGAAATCTCTTTTAGCCGCTATGCTCAAGGCCGCGCCAAGGGTGAAGATGACGTGCTAGCCGTGCCGCATTTCCTGATGCGCGGTTTTCGTCAGCGCTGCATTATTACTCGTGAAGACAGCCCGTTGACTAAAATTTCAGAGCTGGCGGGTAAACGCATTGGGTTAACCGGCTGGCAAGATTCGGGTAATACTTGGACGCGTACCGTGCTGGGTGTTGATGGTGTGGGTATAGAAGACGCTTATTGGTATGCCGGTCGTCTGACTGAGGCGCATCCGATTGTCGACCGCCTGAACGGCTTTGGTCGAGAGGGGCGCATTGAGGCTTGCCCAGGTGAGCGGCCAATGATGGAACTGTTGAAAGAAGGCTGGTTGGACGCCGTATTTACGCCATTTATGCCTGAAGGATTCTTTAAACCAGGATCGGGCTTCCGCCAGTTGCAGCCTGATTTTCGTCAGTCCGAGCTTGAGTATTTTAATCGCGTTGGCTATGTGCCGGGCATGCATATTTTGGCTATCAAGACCGACGTTGCCGCCGAGCATCCTTGGCTGGCCGACGCGTTGAGTGAAATTATTGATAAGTCTTATCACGTGTGGATGGACAAGCGCGTGAAGTATGCAGATACCACGCCTTGGCTACTGGACGACATTCGTCGCACCGTGGTGGATTTGCCGGTGAGCTGGAACGACAACGGTTTCGAGCATAACAAGAAAATGATCGACGACTTTGCCAATGAGCTTTATGTTCAAAACATTACCGCAGTGCGCCTGACGTCTGCCGACTTATTCCCCGCTTACGCCAAATAACGGCGAATAATTAAGCGCGAGTGAATGTTACTTCACTGCATCACCTTTTACGTCTAATCAGGGCGTGAGGAATAGAAATGAAAGTTGCAATGGGTCAATTTGCCGTTTCACGCGAGTGGGAAACCAACGTTGAAACATGCCTGACGCTGATGGCGAAATCGCTGGCTGCGGGTGCCGACCTGCTGGTGTTGCCTGAGGGTATTTTAGCGCGAGATATTACCGATCCCGACCTGGTTTTAAAGGCCGCGCAGCCGCTGGACGGCCCGTTTGTTTCCAAGCTGCTCGCCGCCAGCAAGGGCAATCAGTTGACCACCATGATGAGTATTCACACGCCAGCACCGGACGGTCGTGCGTGGAACGTGTTGATTTCTATCCGTAATGGCGAAATTATTTCTCAATACCGCAAGCTGCATCTCTATGATGCCTTTGCCAATAAAGAGTCTAAAAACGTCACTGCAGGAACGGAAGTTCCACCACTGGTTGAGGTGGCAGGCTACAAAGTAGGCCTGATGACCTGTTATGACGTGCGCTTCCCAGAACTGGCCCGTCGCTTGGTATTAGACGGTGCAGAAGTGCTGGTTCTGCCGGCTGCCTGGGTCAAAGGGCCGCTGAAAGAGATGCATTGGGAGGTGCTGGTTACCGCCCGCGCGCTGGAAAACACCAGCTATATCGTTGCAGTCGGCGAATGTGGTGAGCGCAATATTGGTAACAGCATGGTGGTTGACCCACTCGGCGTGGCGATTGCCCGTGCTGCCGAAGCTCCGGCGCTAGTGTTTGCCGAGCTTGACCGTGAACGCTTGGCCTATGCCCGCAAAGCATTGCCAGTACTCGAGAATCGCTGTTTTGGTACTCCACAGCTGAAAGAGGTTTGACCCCAGTAAAACACCTGCCTGATTGCGTCAACCTAACGTTATCGGCAGGTAGGCAGTAAAAGCGCGAACCAACACCAGGGAGCGCGGTACCAAATCCGTTTTTTCAGCGCCGGAAATCACGGTAAAAAATCTAAGGCGTCCAGGAGAATCGCACCACGGAAGGTGCTAAAAATAAGAAATTCACAACATTCACAACACCTATTCCATACAGAGGATTTTGAGATGATGGCAAAACAATTTCGACGTGCCGCTGTTCTGACTACTGCGTTACTTTCAATAAATACCTTTGCAGCTGAAACTGTTGCTATTCCTGACGTTAAAATGGACCCGGCTTTGCACGCCAAATTACCCGCTGAAATTCAAAAATCAGGCGTACTGACCTCGGTAAATAACGGATCTTTTCCTCCGTACGAAATCGTTACCGGCACGAATTCACTAGACGGTGCGAGCGCTGACCTTGCGCACTCCATGGGGCAACTGCTGGGCGTGAAAATTGAGCATGCTTCAGTGAGCGGGCTGTCGGGAATTTTAACCGGTATCTCCTCTGGCCGTTATCAGATGGGCATCGGCCCAATCGGTGACTATCCTGAGCGTCAGGCTAAAAACGATTTTGTCGATTTCGTTAAAGAATACGTGGCCTTTGCCGTGCCAAATGGTAATCCGAAAAATATTCAGTCATTGGCCGACACCTGCGGCCTGCGCATCGCTGTCATGGCGGCGGGTTCTGCCGAAAAAGTTATTAAGCAGCAGTCGGAAGACTGTGTGAAAGCAGGCAAAGAGGCGATTACTGTTCAATCATTTACCGACCAGCCAACCTCGATTTTGGCCGTGCGCTCCAAGCGTTCCGATGCTTTCTTCTCTTCTCAGGCGCCACTGTCTTACTTTATCAAAGAATCAAATGGCCAACTCACGTTGGCGGGCGCGGGCAAATCAAACGGCTTCAACGACATCTTCCAGGGAACCGTGGTGCCAAAAGATTCCGAGATCGGCAAAGTGGTGTTGGCGGCCTATCAGGAGCTGTTCACCAACGGAACCTATGCGGCGATCATGAAAAAATGGGGCCTTGAAGGCAACATGCTTCAGGCGCCGGGCATCAATTTGGGAAAACCCACTAAATGACCGATAAAACGACCCCGGACCCACGACGTAACGTTGAGTTTGCTCATGCGCCGAGAAACTACGGTCGTTGGGTCGCCTGGATAGTGGTCCTGATTCTTGCCGCTGATGTGATTATCAGCGTAGCCCTTAATCCGAACTTCGAGTGGCACGTTGTGGCACAGTGGTTTACCGAAGCATCGGTGATAAAAGGTCTAGGCGTCACGTTGGGTCTTACTGTGGTGTCGATGGTGCTGGGTACGCTGCTGGGCCTGCTTCTGGCGGTGGGGCGCTTGTCACAAAGCCTGCTGCTGCGTCGTCTTTCAGGCCTGTATGTGTGGTTTTTCCGCGGCACGCCGCTGTTGGTGCAGCTGTTGTTCTGGTACAACATGTCTACGCTGTTCCCGCACGTTGCATTGGGACTGCCGTTTGTTGGGCCGACGTTTGCCAGCTGGAACACCAATGACCTGATTACGCCATTGACGGCGGCGATTGCTGGTTTGGCGCTGAATGAAGCGGCATACATGGCCGAAATTATTCGCGCCGGACTGCTGTCGGTTGATAACGGACAGGCGGAAACAGCCCAGGCATTTGGTATGAGCCGAGGCCGTGCGCTGCGCCGCATCATTATTCCACAGGCTATGCGCTCAATCATTCCGCCCACCGGTAACCAGTTGATTAGCATGATTAAAGCAACCTCGCTGGTCAGCGTTATCGCGATGGGTGACCTGCTGTATTCGGTGCAAACCATTTACAACCGCACCTTTGAAGTGGTGCCGATGCTGATGGTGGCGGTGATTTGGTATCTGCTGATCACCTCCGTGCTTAACGTTGGGCAGTCATTCATCGAGCGTTTTTATTCTAAAGGCACACGCCGCACTGTGGCTGCCAAGCGCCGTCCTGCAGCCGCAGCGGGTAAAGTGGTGGCCGAGCAGCCTAATCTGGCTCAGAAGGGGGAGCTATGAGCTCGACGCTGTCCGATGGGCAAGCCCTGCTTGTGACCGCGCGTAACGTGCATAAAAGTTACGGCGACAATGAAGTATTGAAAGGCATCGACCTGGATGTTAAGCCGAGTGAAGTGGTGGTCATTCTAGGCCCTTCTGGTTCGGGAAAATCGACCTTTCTGCGCTGTATCAACCATTTGGAAGATATCGATCGCGGGACCATTATGGTCGGCGGCGAGCAAATAGGTTATGAGCTGCACGGTGACCAGCTGCGCAAGCTTTCCGAGCGTGGTATCGCCCGCCAACGCCGTGATATCGGTATGGTCTTTCAGCAGTTCAACCTCTATCCGCATATGACTGTGTTGCAAAATATTGTAGAAGCGCCGATTGGCGTGCATAAGCAAAACCGCCACGAAGCCGAGGCCTATGCGCGTCAACTGCTGGAAAAAGTCGGACTGAGCGATAAGGCCGATGCATATCCTCGCCATCTATCCGGCGGACAGCAGCAACGTGTGGCGATCGCCCGTGCTTTGGCGATTAAACCCAAACTGATGCTGTTTGATGAACCCACCTCGGCGCTTGACCCGGAGCTGGTGGGCGAAGTGTTGGCGACTATGCGCAGCTTGGCGGAGCAGGGATTGACCATGATTGTTGTGACGCATGAAATTGGTTTTGCGCGAGAAGCCGCCGACCGGGTGGTATTTATGGATGGGGGCCACGTTATCGAGCAGGGACCGCCGGAAGAGGTGCTGGTAAATCCGCAGCATCCGCGTTTCCAGGCGTTTCTAAGCCGCTTTATCTAAGCAGTTGAAAACAGGAAGTGCGGGGGAGTTGAGCTGCAATTTTGATCTCGACCCTCCACCTTTTTTGTTGTAAAGCTGTTGAGTTTTAGTTAAAGGTAGCACGCAAGGTTTGTTTCCATTGGGGGAGCGGGCGTATAATCTCGGCACTTTTCATGCCCTATGGCGCTTTGTAAGAAAAATAATATAACAAAGAAATGCTTTAACGTACGACCATGCAGGCTCATAATGAGTTAATGGTTACAATACGTACAGGGATGGAATTCAGGTCGCCTGCGCGACAATTTTATTCTCCAGCTGTTAAATTCAGCAATCAGTGTAAAGAAGGTATTTATGGAAGGTTTGAGTATTACTAAACTGTTAGTTGTCGGCGTGCTGATTGTGCTGCTTTTCGGTACCAGCAAACTTCGCTCCCTCGGTGGTGACCTTGGCGCAGCGTTGCGTGGCTTCAAAAAAGCCATGAATGACGATCCGGCTCCGGTCGCTAAAGCTGATGCACAGGCTGAACAGCGCGTTGAGCATAAGGACTGATCTCACCCTTCGGCTGTGGCCACGGTGATGTTGGTATAAAAAAAGCTGCTTATATAAGCAGCTTTTTTTCTGTCTGATCAGCCAGAAATAGGACCGAATTACTTAACCTCGATACCCTTGGCCTGCAGATCAGCATGGTAAGACGAGCGAACGAAAGGACCGCAAGCAGCGTGGGTGAAGCCCATCGCCAGCGCTTCTTCTTTCATTTGTTCAAACTCTTCGGGGCTGACGTAGCGCTGCACCGGTAAATGGTGGCGGCTCGGCTGCAAATATTGGCCCAGCGTCAACATCGTTACGCCGTGACGACGCAGATCGCGCATCACTTCAATAATCTCTTCGTTGGTTTCGCCCAGGCCTACCATCAGACCCGATTTGGTTGGGATCTCAGGGTGCGCTTCTTTAAAACGCTCAAGCAGTTTCAACGACCACTCATAGTTTGCACCCGGACGAACCTGACGATAAACGCGCGGCACGTTTTCCAGATTGTGGTTAAACACGTCTGGCGGAGCGGCATTAAGGATCTCAAGAGCGCGATCCATACGGCCACGGAAGTCGGGAACCAGCGTTTCAATCTTAATGGTCGGGTTTTTCTCGCGAATAGCGGTAATGCAGTCAGCAAAGTGCTGAGCGCCGCCGTCGCGCAGGTCATCGCGGTCAACCGAAGTGATAACTACATAGCGCAGACCCATATCGGCGATTGTCTGGGCTAGCTTAAGCGGCTCATTGGTGTCTGGTGCGACCGGACGGCCGTGAGCAACGTCGCAGAACGGACAACGACGGGTACAGATGGCACCAAGGATCATAAAGGTAGCCGTACCGTGGTTGAAACATTCTGAAAGGTTAGGGCATGCGGCTTCTTCACAAACCGAGTGCAGGCCATTTTTGCGCAATGCGGCTTTAATGCCCTGAATACGACTGGAGTCAGCAGGAAGTTTGATTTTCATCCAGGCTGGCTTGCGAAGCATTTCCTGCCGGTCTGTGACCACAGTTTTCACCGGGATTAACGCCATCTTATCAGCATCGCGATACTTGACGCCGCGTTCCATTTGAATCGGTTTACTCATAATCTTGCAGGTTCCAGTATTGTCTCTCGCGGGCGAGATTTTTCAAGACATTCAATGAACTAGCTGCTTCATTAAAAAATAATAGAAAATATGCAGAAATTATATCATTGAAGCGGCATCGCTTAAAGTAACGACAACTTGCTTTGTTAAAAAGATGTAAATGTTTTTATTTTGCGGGCAATGTGTCTGTAGCGCATTGAGGATAATCTTCAAGCTGCCAAGGAAGGTAGTCAACTTGTTGATAGTCAAGCTGTTTGTTAAATGCTCTAACCAAAGCAGGCATCACTTGATCCACCGTAATCCCCGGTTTTTCGAGGCTGGCCTGAGTCATTTGCAATCCGGCATAACCGCACGGATTGATACGCTGGAACGGTTCTAAATCCATATCAATATTCAGCGCCAATCCGTGGAGTGAACAGCCTCGGCGTATACGCAGGCCGAGGGAGCATATTTTTTTACCGTCAACGTAAACACCTGGCGCATCGGCTCTCGGGTAAGCTTCGATGTTAAAAAATGCCAGCGTATCGACAACAGTTTGTTCAATAGCGGTGACAAGCTGACGTACGCCCATTTTTCTGCGCTTGATATCAACCATCACATACATCACCTGCTGACCCGGTCCGTGGTAAGTCACCTGACCGCCGCGATCGCTTTGAATCACCGGAATATCACCGGGAAACAGCACGTGTTCAGCCTTGCCGGCCTGACCCTGAGTAAAAACTTTCGGGTGCTGTACCAGCCAGATTTCATCTTGGGTTTCAGCAGTGCGCAAATCGGTGAAGACGTGCATGGCACGCGAGACGGGTTCGTAAGGTTGCAGGCCAAGCTGGCGCAGGGTGATGCGGTCTTGCAGTTTTTCTCGTTGCACGGCGATTATCGTCTTTCTGAGAATAGAGCAATAAAATGAAATCAGCGTAACACACCAAGGGCGTTACGCTGATATTTACTGTTTTTACAGGACCATACGCACAATTTCGATATTACCTAGCTCTGCGTACAGGGTTTCGACCTGATCGATATGCGTTGCTGTGATGGTAATAGAAACTGAATGGTAGTTGCCCTTGCTGCTTGGTTTTACCTGCGGGTTGTAATCGCCAGGCGCGTGACGCTGCACGACTTCCACAACCTGGTCAACCAACTCGGGCTGCGCCAGACCCATCACTTTGTAAGTGAATGAGCAGGGGAATTCGAGTAGTTCGTTAAGTTTGGTTTTCATGTGCACTCCCGCGTAGTGTTGTTACTGCTAATTTGCTTAGGTTCTATAAATTATAACTCCCGCCGGAGCGGGAGTAGAATTATATACTAATCATGCGGGGTCAAAGTGCACATTTTCAACCCCTCTCGCGAGCTTTTAGCCAAACCAATGATGGAGCATCAGTTTAATATAATCCACGATGCGGCTAACGAAACCGCCTTCTTTAACTTCGTTTAAAACAACAAGAGGACGTTGGTCGATGGTCTTGCCGTCCAGTTGGAAGTTAATGGTGCCAACTACCTGATTTTTCTGCAGTGGTGCATGGAGTTCAGTATTGTTCAACACGTAGCTGGCTTTCAAATCTTTCATGCGGCCGCGTGGAATCGTCAGGTAGGCATCTTTATCAACGCCAAGCTGTACGCTGTTGCTGTCGCCGAACCACACCGGTTCTGAAGCAAATTCTTTGCCCGCTTTCAGCGGCGCAACGGTTTCAAAGAAGCGGAAGCCCCAGGTCAGCAGTTTTTTACTTTCAACTTCACGACCTTTATAGGTATGGCCACCCATCACTGCGGAGATCAAACGCATCTGGCCTTCAGTCGCCGAGGCAACCAAGTTATAACCGGCTGATTCAGTGTGGCCGGTTTTGATGCCGTCAACCTGAAGGCTTGAGTCCCACAGCAGGCCGTTACGGTTCATCTGGCGGATGTTGTTGAAGGTGAACTCTTTCTCTTTGTAGGTCGCATACTCTTCCGGTACGTCGCGGATCAGTGCTTGACCAATCAGCGCCATGTCGCGTGCCGAGCTGTATTGACCTGCTGCATCAAGGCCATGTACGGTGCCAAAATGGGTATTTTTCAGGCCTAGGGCATTCACGTAGTTATTCATCAGGCCAACGAATGCGTCCTGACTGCCGGCGACGTAGTCAGCCATAGCCACGCAGGCATCGTTGCCTGATTGCAGAATAATGCCGCGGTTCAGTTCGGAAACAGGCACGCGATCGCCAGGCTTAAGGAACATCAGCGAGGAGCCTTTGAACACCGGATTACCGGTTGCCCACGCGTCTTTACCCACGGTAACGATGTCGGACGGCGTAATTTTTCCTGATTTAATCGACTGACCAATGACATAGCTGGTCATCATTTTTGTCAAGCTGGCAGGATCGCGGCGCGCGTCGGCGTTCATTTCGGCAAGGACTTTGCCAGAGTTGTAATCAATCAGAACGTAGGCTTCGGCATCGATTTGCGGAACGCCAGGGATCATAGTCTTAAGGTTTACATCGTCGGCGAAGGCGGCAGACGCTGAACTTAGAGAAATGACTGTGCCAAGTGCAATGCCCTTGACTAAACGAGAAGGAGTAGCAAGTTTCATGATTGAGACAACAACATCCGTAAAGGTAAATTAAAAAACGTGCCACACTATATCAGAACAGACACAGTCAGACATCTGCGAATACGGTGGCTTGCGAGCATTTACTGAATTTTACAAGCTGTTACCCGCGACGAACTTCAACTTCCTTGGCTGCGTAAGTTAATCCGAATGGCTTACTGGTGTAAGCATATCGAATTAACTTACTGGCTGCCTTGCTATAGCACCTATGACTTTGCGGGCTTTTGGTCGTTCTTGTCGCTATTGCCTAGGATTTTAGGGGGTTCTTAATTCGTTGCCTTGGTTACATCGCTGAGGCTGATACCACGAACGACTGCTGCTGCGCTTCACTCGACAGACGCTGTTGCAGCTGAGCGGCCTGCTGACGGCTGCTAAATGGCCCCAACTGTACGCGATAATTACTGCCGTTAGGTTGTACTTTGCCCGGCACGGCAAATCGTTTGCTCAGGCTTTTTTGCCACAGTTCGGCATTTTGTGCATTCGCCAACGCGCCGACCTGCACCATAAAGCCACCGCCGGTAACTGGGGCAGACTGGCGTGTAGCAGGACGCGCAACGACTGGCGCAGCAACGACCGGTGCTGCTGCGGCGATAGCGGTGTGTGAGCTATTGCTGCTGGACATTGGGGCGTCGTCTTGTGCGCTGACCGGTGCTGGGGTGCTGCTTTCAAGCACGCCCGAAGGCAAAGGTTTAGGCGCCTGCAGGAAACCGCTGCCAGTGGAGGCCGAAGTCCCCGCTGCGCTGCCGTCGCCGTTGGCATCATCGCCCTGAGTGTTCAATGTGCTGTTATCGACAGGTTTTACAGCAGCACCAACAGCGGGCGGTGCGGCCAGAACCGGCGTGCCAATATCGCTTGCGCCAAGGGTTGGACGTGAAGGCAGAGCATAAGTCTGCTTCGCAACCGTGGTGCCTACCGTACCTGGGCCCGAGAGGGTGCCGTCCGGCGCGACATTAATAATATCGAGTTTAACGCGGGTGCTGTTGGTCAGGTTCAGTCTGTCGAACGCCGATTTTGACAGATCGATAATTTTGTCTGAGGTGAACGGACCGCGATCGTTAATGCGCACAACCAGCATGCGGCCATTCGCCAAGTTAGTGACGCGCACATAGCTTGGAATAGGCAGAGTAGGGTGAGCGGCGGTCATCGCTGAGGAGTCAAACTCTTCACCGCTGGCGGTCACATTGCTGCCCGTTTCACTGCCGTACCAGGTGGCGGTGCCGGTCTGCGTGAAGCGTGAAGCATCTTTAATTATCTTGTAGCTGTTGCCATTCGCTTTGTAGTCGTTATTAGCATTGGCGTTCAAGGGTTCATACACAGGATCGGCGCCGCCAATCTCGACTACCGGCCCGTTATAGGCAGGCTCTGGAGCAGCCTGCTGCGGTTGATTGTCTGGAGAACTACAGGCACTCAATAACAGCCCGGCGATGATCGCCCCAATCCACTGCTTACGCATTGCTCACCTCTATAAATTTTTTGATAACATTTTTCGATGAGTATGTATCGACATGACGATACCAAACCCAGCCATCAGCACAATTAACGCTGAACCACCATAACTGACCAGAGGCAAAGGTACCCCCACTACCGGCACTATACCACTCACCATGCCTATGTTAACAAAGACATAAACAAAGAATATCAACATTAACCCTCCTGACATGACGCGTCCGAAGGTGGTTTGGGCTTTGGCGGCAATCACCAAGCCACGGGTAATCAGGCATAAGTAAAGACCCAATAGCACCAATACGCCAACCAGACCTAGCTCTTCGGCCAATACGGCGAAGATAAAGTCGGTATGACGTTCTGGCAGAAACTCTAGCTGTGACTGGGTGCCGTGCAACCAGCCTTTGCCCGAGAAGCCGCCGGAGCCGATGGCAATTTTTGACTGAATAATGTGATAACCCGCACCAAGTGGGTCGCTTTCCGGATTAAGCAGCATCATCACGCGATCGCGCTGATAGTCATGCATCAGGAAGAACCAGAGTATTGGAATAAATGCCGCCACCAGTATGGCGGCGCAGGCGATAAGCTTCCAGCTCATACCCGACAGGAACAGCACGAAAATGCCCGAAGCGGCGATCAAAATCGAGGTGCCGAGGTCAGGCTGTGCGGCGACCAGCAGCGTAGGCAAGAAGATGAGGATTAAGGCAATCGCGGTGTTTTTCAGCGACGGTGGGCAAATATCGCGGTTGATAAAGCGCGCCACCATCAATGGAACGGCAATTTTAGCTAACTCCGAGGGTTGGAAGCGGATTATGCCAAGGTCTAGCCAGCGCTGTGCGCCTTTACTGACCTGGCCGAAGGCGTCAACCAGCACCAGCAGAAATACACAGAATATATACAGATAGGGCGCCCAGCTTTCATAAACGCGCGGCGGGATCTGCGCCATCACTAGCATGATTACCAGACCGCCAGCTATCTGACCCAGTTTGCGCTCCATCATGCCGATATCCTGCCCGCTGGCGCTCCAGATAACGAAAGCGCTGTAAACCAGCAAAGCCAGCACGATAAGCAGGAGCGTGATGTCGATGTGCATTTTCTGCCACAGCGACCCTTTTTGTTGGCTTTCAGTCATTCTACGTTAATCACCTTCGATGCCGGGCGGAGCAGGTGCTTCGTCCGGTAATTTAGTCGTATTATCGCCCAAGAGTATATGGTCGAGTATCTGCCTTGTTATGGTGCCCACTGCCGGACCAATACCCCCGTTCTCCAACACCACGTTTACTGCCACGGTAGGGTTGTCGTAAGGGGCAAAAGCGTTCATCAGCTTGTGGTCACGCAGATGCTCTGCGATTTTATGTGCGTTATAGGTTTCGTTGGCTTTTAGGCCATAAACCTGCGCCGTACCGGATTTCGCCGCCGCTTTGTAGGGCGCATCCATGAAGTATTTACGCGCCGTTCCGTTTGAACGGTTTGCCACACCAAACATGCCGTCTTTGGCCAGTTCCCAATATCCTGAGTGCACGTCGCCAATCTGTGTCACTTCCTGCTGCTGATAAGGGACTTTAGTCAGGCCTTGCTGCGTGCTGAGCAACAGGTGCGGCGTTTTCACATTGCCGTCGTTAATCAGTGTGGTCAGTGCTTTCATATTCTGAATCGGGGTAGCCGTCCAGTAACCCTGGCCGATGCCCACTGGAATGGTGTCACCCTGATACCACGGCTTTTTAAAGCGTTTAAACTTCCAGTCACGCGTTGGCATGTTGCCGTTGCGCTCTTCCGACAGGTCGATGCCGGTATATTGGCCAAAGCCAAACTTGCTCATCCAGTCAGATAAGCGATCGATACCCATGTCGTACGCCACCTGATAGAAGAAGGTATCGGCGGACTCTTCGAGAGCCTTGGTGACATTTAATCTGCCGTGACCCCAGTGTTTCCAGTCGCGGTAGCGCTTGTCAGATCCCGGAAGCTGCCACCAACCTGGGTCAAACAGCGAGGTGTTTTTGTTGATAACGCCCGCCGTCAGTGAAGACACGGCAATATACGGCTTAACCGTCGAGGCCGGAGGATACACGCCCTGCGTCGCACGGTTGATAAGCGGTCGGTCAGGGTCGTTAAGTAAGGTGTTGTATGCCTTACTCGAAATTCCGTCTACAAACAGGTTTGGATCATAACTTGGATTTGAAACCAGCGCGCGAATGCTGCCGTCTCGCGGGTCGGTCACCACTACCGCGGCGCGGCTGCCGCTGAGCAACTCTTCAATATAGACCTGTAGCGGCAGGTCGAGGGTTAACGTGATGTCTTTACCCGCCTGCGGAGGTTCTTCGTGTAATTGGCGAATCACTCTGCCTCGGTTGTTAACTTCAACCTCGGCATAGCCGGTTTTACCGTGCAGCGTATTCTCGTAGTAGCGCTCTATGCCGAGCTTGCCGATATCGTGGGTGGCGGCGTAGTTAGCAAGAATACCGTCTTTGTCGAGCCTTTCAACGTCGCGATCGTTAATTTTTGAAACATAACCTATCACGTGTGTCAGCGCTGAACCGTAGGGATAGTAGCGACGCTGATAGCCTTTGACTTCTACGCCGGGAAAGTTGAACTGATTGACCGCAAAGCGCGCGACCTGGACCTCGGTCAGCCCAACTTTTACCGGGATAGAGGTAAAACGTCGCGCGCGTTTGCGTTCTTTATAGAAGTTATCAATATCTTCAGGCGTGAGTTCGGCAATCGGCGTTAGCGCGGCCAACGTTGCTTTTACGTCGTCGACCTTCTCCGGCATCATTTCCAACTGATAAATGGTGCGGTTTAGCGCCAGCGGGGTGCCGTTGCGGTCGTAAATAATCCCACGGCTTGGGGCAATAGGAACCAGTTTGATGCGGTTATCATTCGATCGGGTCTGAAAATCCTGAAAACGCACCACCTGGATAGTGTAGAGATTGTAAACCAATATGCTGCTAAGTAGCAGAATGCCAAAAAGCGCCACCAGTGCACGGCGCACAAACAGGGCTGATTCAGCCGTATAGTCGCGAAAAGGGTTACGATCTATTTTCATCCCACTACTTAATTCACTGTGCTGCTGATATTGACCAACCGATTACTCGCGGTGGTACGGATGATTAGTGGTGATACTCCAGGCACGATAAAGGCTTTCAGCCACCAGAACCCGGACCAGCGGGTGTGGCAGCGTCAGCGGAGAGAGCGACCAGCTCTGAACCGCGGCCTCTTTACATGCTGGAGCCAGCCCTTCAGGACCGCCAATAAGCAAACTGACATCTCTGCCATCTTGCTTCCAGCGCTCGAGCTGTTGGGCCAACTGCGGTGTCTCCCAGGGGGTTCCCGGAATATCCAGCGTAACGATACGATTGCCTTTTCCAATCACCGACAGCATCTGTTCGCCTTCTTTTTCAAGAATACGTTTGATATCCGCGTTCTTCCCACGTTTACCAGCGGGCACTTCAATCAATTCAAACGGCATGTCTTTTGGGAAACGGCGAAGATAATCCGTGAAGCCAGTCTGCACCCAATCGGGCATTTTTGTGCCCACGGCGACGAGTTGCAGCTTCACAAATTAACCCCAAAGCTTCTCAAGTTCGTACAGCAAACGGCTCTCTTCCTGCATGACGTGAACGATCACCTCACCCAGGTCAACGACAACCCAGTCAGCCTCGTTAATACCTTTGATACCGTGAGCATCAAGACCGGCGGCTTTGGCTTCTTCAACCAAATGGCCAGCGATGGAAACAACGTGGCGGCTTGATGTACCAGTACAGATAACCATGCAGTCAGTGATGCTTGATTTGCCAGCAACATTAATAGAGATAATGTCTTGTGCTTTGAGGTCATCAATTTTGTCGATGACGAATTCTTGGAGCGCTTTACCTTGCAAAGATTCCCCCTGGGGATTGAGTAGTTCTGGAACCGAAAATTAAGCGGCGGAGTATAACACGCGTTGCTTATACGCGTTATTTATTCACGACGTAAAGTGTTCGCGATACAGCCCCTGTGATTCGATATAGCGCTCAACCGAGAAGGGAAGTAAATCTGAGCAATCGCGGCCCTCATGTCGACGCTGGCGTATTTCTGTCGCAGAAATATCCAGCAGCGGAGTATTGGCTTGATAAATACAGCCTTGAGGACGTTGCCTGAGCTGACCGGCATCTTCTGTTATGTGCGCATCGTACCAACGCTGCAACGCGGGAGTGTCAAGCTCGCGGGCATATCCCGGACGGGCTAAAACCACCAGATGACAGACGTCGAGCAGTGATTCCCAGCGGTACCATTTGTAAAGCGTTAGTAATGAATCTTGGCCAATGATAAACGCCAAAGGCTGTTCAGTGCCACGTTCTTTACGTAACGTTTCAAGAGTCTCGATGGTGTAGGAAGGTGTATCGCGTTGAAGTTCACGTGAATCCACTGAAAACAATGGGTTACCCTCAACGGCCAGCTGTGCCATTTTTAGGCGCTGAGCTGAACTTGCCTCAGGCTGAGGGCGATGAGGCGGCACATTATTGGGCAGCAGAATCACTTTTTCGAGCTGGATCTCACAGGCCAACTGTTCAACCGGACGCAAATGACCGTAATGAATCGGGTCAAAGGTGCCGCCGAACAGCGCCATCAGTTCATTTTCACCAGTATTACCTAAGGTCATTACAACGTTCCTGAATCAATAAAGCTCGGGGGAAGCGGTTTTCCACACAGCAGCATGGAAAGGCTTTCCAGTTCGGGCCATACCGATTGACCATAGTCCTGTTTGAGGCGAATTTCCATTTGTGTCAGCAACTGCACCGCCTGATTAAGCTGCCGAAGGGATAAGCGCTGTAGTGCTTGGGTCACCAGCGTGCGGCGGTTCTGCCACACTTTGTACTGATCGAACAGGTTGCGTAGCGGCTGGTTGTCCATTTTACGGCGCAGGTTAACCAGCATCATCAACTCCCGCTGCAGGGTGCGTAGCAAGATGACCGGCTCGCTGTCTTCCTGTTGCAGTTGGCGCAGAATATGCCACGATCTTTTGCTTTTGCCCGCAAGAAGCGCATCAATCCAGTGATACGGCGTAAAGTGCGCGGCATCGTTTACCGCTTCTTCAACGCGCGGCAGTGTCAGTTTGCCGTCGGGATAGAGTAGGGCGAGCCTTTCGAGCGACTGGGCCAGCGCCAGCAGATTCCCCTCATAGCAATAACAGAGCAACTGATTAGCAGGGTCATCGAGCTCGAGCGACAGTGCTTTGGCGCGTTTGGCGACCCAGCGCGGCAGCTGTGCCTGTTCTGGCGTCTGACAGGTAACAAATACTGTGCGCTCGCTGACGGCCTTAAACCAGGCGCTGTTTTCCTGCGCTTTGGTTAGCTTGCCCGCACGCAGGATAAGTAAAATATCATCATGCAGAAGGCTGACCAGCGTTTTGAGCTGTTCGGCCATCGGTGCAGAAGGGCCATTTTCTGGAAAATGCAGCGTCAGGGTTTGGCGTGTGGCAAAAAGGCTGAGCGCCTGACAGCTGCTGAATATTGTGTCCCACTCGGTGTGGGCATCAAGAATAAAACTGAAGTGTTCGCTAAACTCGGCGGCATTGGCGGCCTGACGCACAGCGTCCTGGCTTTCTTGGAGCAAAAGCGGGTCGTTACCACATAATAAATAACAAGCGCGCAGCCCCTCTCGGAGCTGCGCGGCAAGTTGTTCAGGATAAATACGGATCATTTCGTGACGGTACTGGCCGCAGGGGCTTTTCCAACGCTGATGATTTCAGGCGTGCCGTTCACTTCATCTTTTTTCGTCAGCTCTGAGGCGTGAACCGTCAGGAGTTTACGAATAAGTTGCTGTGCGGCCTGTTCACGCATCTCTTTGTCGATAATATCCTGCTCGGCGTCTTTAGCTAACGCTGCCAGTGGGTTATCGAAGAAAGAGCGGAACACAGTCACGCTAATCGGATAAATATCTTTACCCGGCATCAGCACCTGCGCCCTGACCGTCATCTCTTTCTGGTACTCGGCAGCCTTGCCGTCCTGGAAGATAGAGGCAGTTGACTGACCCGCTGTTGCGCCAATTATACGCAGCTCGGGCAGGCTTTTCTTGGCGGAAACCGTAGGTTCAACAACGGTAACATCGCTCAGTTTAAGCTGATCGCGAATTTCACGCGTTAGCGGACCGTACGGGTCGTAGCTAAAGAGCGTGATGGTTTTCAGCTCTTCAGGAACGTTAGTCGTGCCGCGCAAGTGGAAGCCGCAGCCCGAGGTCACCAGCACGACAGCGCTCAGCAACAGCATCAAAAAACGATGACGCCCGAAATAATTGTGTTCCAAAAGTTTTTCTCGCAAAAAAAGCCTCCTTGACTTAACCCACTACCAGGTTAAGCAGTTTGCCTGGCACGTAGATTACCTTGCGCACTGTAACCCCATCCAGATATTTTGCGACCAGATACTCTTGTGCCGCTAATTCGCGAACCTGCTCTTCCGTCGCGTCTGCTGCAACGGTTATCTTGGCACGTACTTTACCATTTACCTGTACGACTACCAGCTTAGAGTCTTCAACCATCGCTTTTTCGTCCGCTACCGGCCAAGGCGCAGTATCCACGTCACCTTCGCCACCCAGCGTTTGCCACAGGCTAAAGCACACGTGCGGTGTGAACGGATAAAGCATGCGAACGACGGCCAGCAGGGCTTCCTGCACAAGAGCGCGATCCTGCTCGGTGTCCTGAGGTGCACGGCCCATCTTGTTCATCAGTTCCATAATAGCCGCAATGGCGGTATTGAAGGTCTGACGGCGGCCGACATCGTCGGTCACTTTAGCGATGGTTTTGTGCAGGTCGCGACGCAGGTCTTTCTGTTCGGTGGTCAGTGTCGCCACGTCCAGTGCAGCAGTAGCACCTTTTTGCGAATGTTCAAAGGCCAGTTTCCAGACACGTTTCAGGAAGCGGTTAGCACCTTCAACGCCTGATTCCTGCCATTCCAGCGTCATTTCTGCCGGTGAGGCAAACATCATGAACAGACGCACAGTGTCGGCGCCATATTTCTGAACCATCACCTGCGGGTCGATACCGTTATTTTTGGACTTGGACATTTTGCTCATGCCCGCGTACACCAGCTCGCGACCTTCTGGATCGGTAGCTTTAACGATACGGCCTTTCTCGTCACGCTCAAGCGTAGCATCGACGGGAGAAACCCAGACGCGTGCGCCACCGTCATTGAGATAGTAGAAGGCATCTGCCAACACCATGCCCTGACACAGTAGACGTTTTGCCGGTTCGTCTGAGGTAACCAGACCCGCATCACGCATCAGTTTGTGGAAGAAGCGGAAGTACATCAAGTGCATGATGGCGTGTTCAATACCGCCAACGTATTGGTCTACTGGCAGCCAGTAGTTGGCCGCAGCCGGGTCGAGCATGCCCTTGTCGTAGTCTGGGCAGGTGTAGCGTGCGTAGTACCAAGACGACTCCATAAAGGTGTCGAAGGTGTCGGTTTCGCGCAGTCCTGGCATGCCGTTAACGGTGGTCTTGGCCCACTCGGGATCGGCTTTGATAGGGCTGGTGATACCGTCCATTACCACGTCTTCCGGCAGGATAACCGGCAGTTGATCTTCTGGCGTAGGAATAACAGTACCGTCTTCCAGCGTGATCATCGGGATTGGCGCACCCCAGTAACGCTGGCGTGATACACCCCAGTCGCGCAGGCGGTAGTTAACTTTACGCTCACCCACGCCCAGGCTAACCAGCCTGTCGGCAATAGCGTTAAAGCCCTGCTCGTGGTCAAGACCGTCGAACTCGCCTGAATTACACAGCACGCCTTTTTCGGTCATTACGGCCGTTTTAACGTCAGGCACGCTGCCATCGGCGTTAAGGATAACCGCGTCGATAGGCAGGTCGTATTTGGTCGCAAACTCCCAGTCACGGGCGTCATGGCCAGGAACGGCCATCACTGCGCCCGTACCGTATTCCATCAGAACAAAGTTGGCGACCCAGATTGGAATGTTTTTACCGGTCAGCGGATGCACGGCGAACAGGCCTGTCGGCATGCCTTTTTTCTCCATGGTCGCCATTTCTGCTTCGGCAACCTTGGTATTACGGCATTCGTCGATAAAATCGGCCAGCGCAGGCTGTGAGGCGGCCGCCTGGAGTGACAGAGGGTGACCCGCCGCAACCGCCGCGTAGGTTGCACCCATAAAGGTGTCTGGACGCGTGGTGTAAACGGTCAGTTTTTCTTCACTATTTTGAACGTCGAAGGTTATCTCGACGCCTTCTGAACGGCCAATCCAGTTACGCTGCATAGTCTTGACCTGTTCAGGCCAGCTCTCAAGCGTATCCAGGTCGTTCAGCAACTGGTCGGCATAGGCGGTGATTTTAATAAACCACTGTGGGATCTCTTTACGTTCCACCTTGGTATCACAACGCCAGCAGCAGCCATCGATAACCTGCTCATTCGCGAGAACGGTCAGGTCGTGCGGGCACCAGTTAACGGCTGAGGTTTTCTTATAAACTAAGCCTTTTTCGTACAGCTTGGTAAAGAACCATTGCTCCCAGCGATAGTACTCAGGCTGACAGGTCGCAAGTTCGCGGTCCCAGTCATAGCCGAAGCCCAGCAGTTTAAGCTGGTTCTTCATATATTCGATGTTTTCGTAAGTCCACGGAGCCGGCGCGGTGTTGTTTTTAACAGCCGCACCTTCAGCTGGCAAACCAAATGCGTCCCAGCCGATAGGCTGTAGAACGTTTTTACCGAGCATGCGCTGATAGCGGGAAATCACGTCACCAATGGTGTAGTTACGAACGTGACCCATGTGCAGACGGC
This sequence comes from Rouxiella silvae, assembly GCF_002093625.1. GTDB lineage: Bacteria > Pseudomonadota > Gammaproteobacteria > Enterobacterales > Enterobacteriaceae > Rouxiella > Rouxiella silvae. Next base: position 68,636 of record NZ_MRWD01000020.1, read on the forward strand.
CTGATGGATAAGGCAACATGGAGAGGCAGTAATACTTCTCTTTTCCAGGCTGTTCGGTAACTTTGAAGGTTTGCTTCTCTTGCCAGTGAAGTTGAACCTGTGACTCTATATCTTCTGGACGGTATTGCTCTTGCATGGCGGCCGATGGTCCTGTGAGTGAAAAACAGCTACATCCGTAGCCCTATTTCGTTAATCAAATATCAAATGATGCGTTAATAACAAAAGTTTCAAACAGATCCGCATAGCATAGCTGATAAGCGGCAAGGGCAACAACACCCAGCGCCATGCCAGAGGCTTTTTATCCTGATCTGCTGAGGATTATTTTTCGGACAAAGCGGAAACTGTGGTCTGCGTCCGCCGCATTCAGGGATTAGTGACTAAAATAAAGTGAAGAGCTTCAAAGTGAAAGCGTTGTTTTAGGTGTGAAAACCGCACGAAAGGAGAAATTATGAATAATGAACAGCAGGACTATCGCCAATTAATGGCGTCATTGACGGAGCGCCTGCGCGGCGGTGAACGCGATATTGACCTGTTAGTGCATGACGCACGGGAAACCCTGAAAAGCGAAGGCCATCTTTCACCAACCGAGATTGACCGCCTGACGCTGTCCGCAAGACGTGACTTGCAGGAGTTTGCCCGCATCTACGGCGAGTATGCGCCGGCACACCGAGCAGCAGTAAAGCCGCCCGAAACGAACAGTGGCGACGAAGACAGCGTATTTATGCGAGTGATAAAAGAAAGTCTGTGGCGTGAGCTGGCCGACATTACTGATAAAACGCAGCTGGAATGGAAAGAGGTGTTTAAAGACGTAAACCATCACGGCGTGTACCACAGCGGTGAGGTGGTCGGACTCGGGGATTTAATCTGCGAGAAGTGTCATTTTCAGCTGTCGGTTTATACCCCGGAAATTCTAACCAAATGTCCCGAGTGTGGTAACGACGAGTTTACCCGCCGAGCGTTTGAACCCTAAACTCCTTCGTTACTGGAGCTACAGCGGCGATGGCTGTAGCTCCAACGACGTTGAAGATTGACTATTAATGTAAAATTTTGGCTAAGAAGTCGCGTGCACGGTCGGATTCTGGATTATTAAAGAAGTCGTCTTTATTACGATCCTCAACAATTTTTCCTTCATCCATAAAGATAACGCGGTTTGCCACTTTGCGGGCAAAGCCCATCTCGTGAGTCACCACCATCATGGTCATGCCTTCGTTCGCCAGTTCGACCATAACGTCGAGCACTTCGTTGATCATTTCCGGGTCAAGCGCCGAGGTCGGCTCATCAAACAGCATGGCGATAGGATCCATGCACAGCGCACGGGCGATGGCCACGCGCTGCTGTTGTCCGCCTGAAAGCTGGCCGGGGAATTTGTTGGCATGCGCAGAAAGGCCGACGCGTTCGAGCAGCTTAAGGCCTTTTTCTCTGGCCGCGGCTTTATCACGCTTCAACACTTTAACCTGCGCCAGGGTCAGGTTTTCAACGATCGACAGGTGGGGGAACAGCTCAAAATGCTGGAACACCATGCCGACTTTTGCACGCAGTTGGGCAAGGTTGGTTTTTTTATCATTAACCGGCGTACCGTTCACCAGAATCTCGCCTTTCTGGATAGGCTCCAGCCCGTTAACGGTTTTGATAAGCGTTGATTTGCCTGAACCAGAAGGACCGCAGACCACCACCACTTCACCTTTCTTAACTTCAGTACTGCAATCGGTCAGCACCTGGAAGTGACCGTACCACTTGGAGACATTTTTCAGCGAAATCATGAAAGGGTCCTTTTCTTCAAATAGCTCACCAGCAAAGAGGCAGAGATGCTGATAACAAAGTAAACAAATCCGGCAAACAGGATCATTTCGACCTGCGTTCCGTCACGCTCGCCGATATTGGTTGCCGTGCGGAAGAAGTCCGCCAGGCTCAACACGTACACCAGCGAAGTATCCTGGAATAATACGATGGCCTGAGTCAGCAGCAGCGGCACCATGGCGCGAAACGCCTGAGGCAAAATAATCAGCTGCATCGACTGCCAGTGGGTCATACCGAGTGCCAGCGCGGCGGAAGACTGTCCGCGGGCAATACTTTGAATACCGGCGCGGATGATCTCGGAATAATAAGCCGCTTCGAACAGCGCAAAGGCCACCATCGCGGAGATCAGACGAATATCGGTTTTTGGCGACAGCCCGAGCACCTTTTGCAGGAAACTTGGCACCACCAGATAAAACCACAGCAGGACCATAACCAGCGGCACGGCGCGGAACAGGTTAACGTAAATGCGCGCAAACCAGCTGATAGGCTTGAAGCTCGACAGGCGCATTACCGCCAGCAGCGTTCCCCACAGGATGCCAAAGACGATAGCAATAGCGGTAATTTCGAGAGTAATCACCATGCCGTTAAGCAGGTAGGGCAGGCTGGGGACTACTGAACTCCAGTCAAATTGATACATAAATTATTTGCTCCCCATTGTGCCCGGCAGGCGAATCTTGCGTTCAACCTGTTGCATGATAAGCATAATGACCGCGTTGATGAGGACGTAAGCCAGCGTGATGGCGGCAAAAGACTCGTAGGCATGGGCGGAATAGTCGAGCAGTTTGCCCGCCTGTGCCGCCATGTCGACCAAGCCGATGGTGGAGGCAATCGCCGAGTTTTTTACCAGGTTAAGCATCTCTGAAGTCAACGGCGGCACAATGACGCGATAGGCGTTGGGCAGCAGCACGTAGCGATAGGTTTGCGGCAGGGTCAGACCCATGGCCAAACCGGCAGCCTGCTGGCCGCTTGGCAGAGATTGAATCGCGGCGCGCACCTGCTCGCAAACGCGGGCAGCGGTGAACAAGCCGAGGCAAACCATGGAAGAGACAAAGAATTGAACGTTTGGATCCAAATCCTGTTTAAACCACATGCCGATATTTTCGGGCAGCAGCTCAGGTACCACTAAATACCAGATAAAGAACTGCACAATCAGCGGTACGTTACGGAAAAGCTCAACGTAACAGGTGCCAAGAGTGGAGAGAAAACGGTTCGGCACCGTGCGTAAAATACCGAACACTGAGCCTATGAAAAATGCAATTACCCAGGCGCAGAGTGAAAGTGCAATCGTGACCTGAAAACCAGACCAGATCCAGCCGAGATACGTGGTATTACCGAACGGGGCCTGTTCGAGAAAAATGCCCCAATTCCAGCCTGAAGACATAAAAAACTCCGATTATGGTGTTGCCTTGCCGAGTGATGACGTTACAGATGAGTGTTTCACTTTTTAAAAGAATTGCGGGGTGGGGAACGACCACCCCGCATTCTCCCTGCTGTTTCGCAGGTTCCTGTCCCTGTCTGTACTCTAGGACATCATCACTTCCCCTTTGCCTAGCCGCAGAGCCGATGGCACAGGGGATACTTCAGTGTTGAGTTACAGCGCTTTGTCATTAGGCGCTTTGAACAAAGCTTTCATGTCGTCGGACAGTTCAAAGTTCATGTTCAGATTTTTTGGAGGAATAGGTTTTTTGAACCAGGTTTCGAACCATTTGGTCGCTTCGCCTGAGGTTTCGGCAGTAGAGATGGTGTCATCAACCAATTTCTTGAACTCAGGATCGTCTTTACGCAGCATACAGCCGTAGGCTTCCTTCGACTGTGGCGTACCCAAAATGACCCAGTCATCAGGTTTTTTGGCTTTAGCACGTTCGCCGGCCAGCAGGGCATCATCCATCATAAAGGCCGCGGCGCGACCGGTTTCCAGCGTGCGGAATGAGTCACCGTGGTCTTTGGTGCTGATGATTTTCATGTCCAGTTTTTTGTCGTCGTTCAGCTTGTGCAGCAGAACTTCAGACGTCGTTCCTGAAGTGACAACCACGGTTTTGCCTTTCAGGTCTTCGAAATCTTTAATCGGCGAGCCTTTCTTAACCAGCAGGCGAGTACCGATCACGAAGATGGTATCTGAGAAAGCGGCCTGTTGCTGACGCTCAAGATTGTTAGTGGTTGAACCACACTCAAAATCGTAAGTGCCGTTTTGCAGCAGCGGGATACGGTTCTGTGAAGTAATCGGCAGCATTTTTACCTGCAGATTAGGTGCGTTCAGCTTTTTCTTGACGGCATCAACGATGGCGTTTGAAAAATCCTGTGAGTAACCCACCACTTTTTGCTCATTGTTGTAATAAGAGAATGGCACGGAAGATTCGCGGTGGCCGACAACGATCACGCCATTATCTTTAATTTTTTTCAGCGTACCAGTCAGTTCTTCGGCATGGGCTAGGCTACTTGCGGCGACACTTGCCAGCAGTACCGACAACACCAGTTTGCGCATTTGCATGGTCCAACTCCTTTGCTTAGTGATGGATCCTCCGTAAAGGATCAAATATGAATCCGGTAATAAATCTTTCGTAAACCCGCTCGCCGCTTAGTTCACAGCGATCTCTGCAATGAGAAGATAGCGTAATGTGAACAATGTGAAATCATTATGTTTCTTTTTTGAGACTAAGCGCGCACCAAATCCAAGCAACCAGCGGCTGTTGCACTGTAATGGTGACCGTTTATTCATCAAAATGTGTCAAAACGATGCAGCGAGCTAATATACGTTTATAAATAAGATATCTTTCAACAAGATGAAGCAAGATGCATGCCAGCTGGATGCATAAGCCGAATTTATCGTCAGCCAGTGACGTTAAGCAAAGTGAATAAAAAACCGAAAAAGGCGGGAAAACAGCAGGCTTAATTTTGGCAATAGGTGATGCCGCACTTAAAAAAGGCAAGGGCACCGCTAAGTGCCCTTGAGGAGTAGATTGTGAAGCTTGGGTCGATTAGTTCTTGCGGCGTCCCAATGCAAAGGCGGCAATGGCAAACAACAGGGTAAGAACCCACAACGGCCATACGCCCAGTCTTGCATACGGCGTGATGCCCTGTGTTGGGGTAATTTTAACGTCCAATACTTGGCGGGTGAACTGCGGTATTACTGCAATCACGTTACCTTCGGCGTCAATTGCGCCAGTGACGCCATTGTTGGTACTGCGCAACAGCGGGCGGCCCAGTTCAACGGCCCGCATACGCGCCATCTGGAAGTGCTGCCACGGACCGATTGAGTGACCAAACCAGGCGTCGTTCGATACGGTGAGCAGTAAATTGGTCTCGGGGCGGAAGTTCTCTCGAACCTGTTCACCTTCGACAATTTCGTAGCAAATTGCAGTGGTGAAGTTCAGCCCTGCAACGTGCAGCGGCGGCTGAATATAATTACCGCGGCTGAAAGAGGACATCGGCAAATCAAAGAAGGGCGCAAGTGGGCGCAGCAGATCTTCCATTGGCACAAACTCACCGAAAGGCACCAGGTGATATTTGGTGTAACGATTTGGATCCGGATAGCGATACTGCTCGGGGCCGCCCAGTGCAATGACGCTGTTGTACGTTTTAGCACCGGCTGGCGTGCGCATATAATCAACAATGCCGGTTATCAGTTGGCTGTTGTGCGAGCGTGTCAGGTCATCCATCATGGTCAGGAACTGCTGCTGATCCGACTCTATATCTGGAATAGCCGACTCAGGCCAGATTATAATTTTTGCCTTGCCGAGATAGGGACGCGTTTCGTCAAGGTAGGCCTGCAGCGTTGAGATAAGCGCTTTAGGGTCCCACTTCATCGACTGTGGAATGTTTCCCTGCACCATCGCAATGTCGACAGTTTTGTCAGTCTGAGGCGTAAACCAGTGAATTTTTTGCAGCGGCCAAGGCAGCAGTAGCATAGCAGCCGCAATGACCGCCGGTACTGCCTTGCGCTGATGCAGCGCATAAACCAGCAGACCGCTGAGAGACATCATCACAAAAGTAATGGTTTCAACGCCACCAAGCGGTGCCAGACCTTTTAGCGGACCGTTGATCTGGCTATAACCGAACTGCAACCACGGGAAGCCGGTAAGCACCCAACCGCGTAAAAACTCGGTGACTTGCCACAGGGCGGGCGCCGCCAGCGCCAGTCGCCACCAGGTGGTTTTTGGCCACAGCTTGGCCAGTAAGCCGGCAAAGAGCAGGGTATAAAGTGACAGATAGACCGCAAGCAGCGCCACCAAAAACAGGTTTACGGCTTCCGGCATGCCGCCAAAGGTCGCGATACTGACGTAAACCCAGTTAACACCGCTGCCAAACAGTCCCAGTCCCCAGCAGAATCCAAGCAGCGCAGACTGGCCAGGACGACGGTCAAGCGTGACCAGCAGTAGGCCAAACAGCGAAACAATCGCCGCAGGCCAAAAATCATAGGGGGAGAAGGAGAGTGTGCCGCAGGCACCAAACAGTATCGCCAGCAGGCCTCTCACCCGCTGACGTTGATACATACCCATCATATTTCACACCACAGATGCGTTGGCTCCACTCTCTTACCCCAGTCACTTAACTGGGTAAGCTCCCGAGGATGCGTTCCTTTGCCGCCTTCCTGTGATACCCAATCTATTGGATATAAAAATCTTGTTGCCATGAATAAATTATTCTTCCAGTTTCGGTTGCGGCGCGTCGTCCGGGATTTTTACGTGAACCTGAATGATACGGCGGCTATCGGCCATGGCAACTTTGAATGAGTAACCGTCGATGTCGATAGTTTCGCCACGGGCCGGGAGGTGCCCAAATGACTGCATAACCAAACCGCCGATGGTATCGACTTCGTCATCGCTGAAGCTGGTGTTAAACACTTCGTTGAAATCTTCGATAGGCGCAAGTGCGCGAACGGTATAGGTGTGACGGCTGAGCTGGCGGATGTCGAGGTCTTCCTCGTCATCGTATTCGTCTTCGATTTCACCCACAATCAGCTCGAGAATGTCTTCAATGGTAACCAGACCGGAAACACCACCAAATTCGTCAACCACAATCGCCATATGATAGCGCTGAGAGCGGAACTCTTTCAGCATGCGGTCAACGCGCTTGCTTTCAGGCACTACCACAGCGGTTCTCAACACTTTATCAATGCTGAACGGCTCAGACTCCGTGCGCATAAATGGCAGTAAATCTTTTGCCATTAAAATGCCTTCAATATGGTCCTTATCCTCGCTGATGATCGGAAAACGCGAGTGAGCCGATTCGATAATGACGTCGAGGCACTCTTCGATCGGTTGATTGCGTTTCAGGGTGATCATTTGTGAACGAGGGATCATGATATCGCGCACGCGCTGCTCGGCGATATCCATCACGCCTTCCAGCATGTCACGGGTATCGGGGTCGATCAGATCGTTTTGTTCGGAATCACGGATCAGCTCAACCAAGTCGCCACGGTTTTTTGGTTCACCGTGAAATAACTGGCTAAGAATAAGGGAAAAGAAGCCCTTCTTGGGACTGGGGCTGTCGCTATTTTGTGGGTGGTCATCGCTCATGGCGTTGGGGTGGTATTCTCATAGTAAGGAAAAGATAGCCATTGACGTTACGGCATTGCGGCAGCGTCAATGACAAGGGTCGAGATAAACTACTGAGTTTTTAACTCATTTAGTCACGTTCGTCGAGCAGGAGCGCACGTCGAATAGACTATTCATCAAGCAAAAGATAAGGGTCCGGATGACCAAGTGATTGCATGATTTCAATCTCGATGGCTTCCATCTCTTCCGCTTCTTCATCAATGATATGGTCATACCCTAGCAGATGCAGGCTACCGTGGACAACCATATGGGCCCAATGCGCATTTAGCGCCTTGTTTTGCTCACCGGCTTCGAGCTCAACCACCTGCCGACAGATAACCAAATCACCGAGCAGAGGTAGCTCCATGCCTGGAGGGGCTTCAAACGGAAAAGAAAGTACGTTAGTGGACTTGTCTTTTCCGCGATAAGTCATGTTCAACTCTTGGCTTTCCGCTTCGTCAACGATGCGAATAGTCACTTCCGACTCTTCCTGAAATTGCGGAAGAACGGCTTCCAGCCACTGCTGGAAGTCGCTTTCGGCCGGCAAGCCTTCACTGCTCTCGCTAGCAATCTGTAAATCTAAAATTACCTGATGACTCATGTATTGCTCTGTTCCGGGGTGGGTTGGGCAGTATACTGCTGTGATTCATGCTTGCGCTGTTTGGCTACCTCGTCGCGGCGTTTCTGGTCTTCTTCTTCCCAGGCCTCATAGGCAACAACGATACGCGCAACGACCGGATGACGAACAACGTCTTCACTGTGGAAGAAATTGAAGCTCAGTTCTTCAACGCCAGAGAGTACTTCAATTGCGTGCCGCAGGCCCGACTTTTGGTGACGGGGCAGGTCGATTTGCGTCACGTCGCCAGTAATCACTGCCTTGGAATTAAAGCCGATACGCGTCAGGAACATTTTCATCTGTTCAATTGAGGTATTCTGGCTTTCGTCCAAAATGATAAATGCATCGTTAAGGGTACGACCGCGCATGTAGGCCAGCGGCGCAACTTCAATCACGTTACGCTCTATCAGCTTCTCGACTTTTTCGAAGCCGAGCATTTCAAACAGTGCGTCATACAGCGGACGCAGATAAGGGTCGACTTTCTGGCTCAGGTCACCGGGGAGGAAACCGAGTTTCTCACCGGCCTCGACCGCGGGGCGGGTCAGCATAATGCGACGCACTTCCTGGCGCTCCAGCGCATCGACTGCTGCCGCAACCGCCAGGTAGGTTTTACCCGTACCGGCAGGGCCAATACCAAAGGTAATGTCGTGGTCCAGAATGTTGGCGATATACTGCGCCTGATTCGGCGTGCGCGGTTTAATCATGCCGCGCTTGGTCTTGATAATCACCGCTTTGCCGTAATCGGGCACGCTCTCGGCGGTTTGCTCCAGCACGCGGCTCTCTTTAATCGCTAGATGAATCTTTTCGGGATTAATGTCCTGCGTTTCGCCGCGCAAAGGGGCGGTGTCGACGTACAGGTCGCGCAGAATGTCTGCCGCGGCTTCTACTACCAGGTTCTTACCCACCAGTTTAAAGGCGTTATCACGACGATTGATCTCGATGCCCAACCGACGTTCCAGTTGTTTGATGTTGTCATCAAACGGGCCGCACAGACTCAGCAAGCGCTGATTGTCTTCCGGCTCCAGCAAAATCTCTTGTGTTACAACGTTCAAACTATTCCTCTGGGCCGCTCTGGACCTGTTGAAGGTGTATCTCGACGGTTTCTCTCTGACTTCTGCTCTATAAAGTAATAATACATGCGCTTGGCAAAATATTCCCAGTGCCGCACGTGCTGTACTAAAGAATATGCGGCCTATCTCGTAAAAATAAAGGGCGCATCAGCGCCCTTATGCACTAAAGGGTAAAAATTAGGGCTGATAGATGCTAACGCCGGTCTCATTTTCTTTGCGAGTGCGGGCGATGATTGCCTGCGGTGATTCATGCATGCGCAGCGCCATTTGCTCTTCGGTGCGCACCACAATTCCGCGCAGGGAGTTGGTCATCACGTCAACGATTTCTAAATCTACGAATTTGCCAATCATGTCCGGCATACCTTCGAAATTCACCACGCGGTTATTTTCGGTGCGGCCGGTCAGTTCCATAATGTCTTTGCGCGAAGTCCCTTCAACCAGAACGCGCTGCACGGTGCCAATCATGGCGCGGCTGATACGCATCGCCTGCTGGGTAATTCTTTCTTGCAGTTGGTAAAGACGCTGCTTTTTCTCCTCGTCACTGACATCGTCCACCAAGTCTGCCGCCGGTGTGCCAGGGCGGGCGGAATAGATGAAGCTGTAGCTGACGTCCATGTTGACATCGCTTATCAGTTTCATGGTCTGCTGGTGGTCCTCATCGGTTTCGCCCGGAAAACCGACAATAAAGTCGGAGCTGAAGGTGATACCGGGACGCGCCTTAAGAATTTTTCGCAGAGTCGATTTATATTCCAGAACCGTATGCGCACGTTTCATCATGGTCAACACGCGGTCTGAGCCGCACTGCACAGGCAGATGGAGGAAACTCACCAGCTCCGGGGTATCTTTGTAAACTTCGATGATGTCGTCGGTGAACTCAATCGGGTGGCTGGTGGTGAAGCGAATCCGGTCGATACCGTCAATGCTGGCCACTAAACGCAGCAGTTCGGCAAAGCTGCAAATCTCGCCGTCAAAGCCGGGGCCGCGATAGGCGTTAACGTTCTGGCCCAGCAGATTGACTTCACGCACGCCCTGAGCGGCAAGCTGAGCGACTTCAAACAGCACGTCATCGCTTGGGCGGCTGACTTCTTCTCCACGCGTATAGGGCACGACGCAGAAGCTGCAGTATTTGTTACAGCCTTCCATGATTGACACAAACGCGGTGGGGCCATCGGCGCGCGGCTCCGGCAAACGGTCGAATTTTTCGATTTCAGGAAAACTGATGTCAACGATGGGGCTTTTACTGCCGCGCACGTGATTGATCATTTCCGGCAGTCGGTGCAGCGTTTGTGGTCCAAAAACGATGTCAACGTAGTGGGCGCGCTGGCGGATCAGTTTACCTTCCTGCGAGGCCACGCAGCCACCAACGCCGATGATCAAGTCAGGATTGGCTTTTTTGAGTATTTTCCAGCGACCCAACTGGTGAAATACCTTCTCTTGGGCCTTCTCCCGGATGGAACAAGTGTTGAGCAGCAGCACATCAGCCTCTTCGGCATTATCTGTCAGTTCAAAACCGTGCGTGCTGTTAAGTAAGTCTGCCATTTTAGATGAGTCATACTCATTCATCTGACAGCCCCAGGTTTTTATATGCAGTTTTTTCTTCATCGGCATGCCATTACTTAAAAAGCGTTAAACAAAACATCCCTATAATTAAATTTGGGGATGCAGCTCAGGAGCCTATTGGTCAATCTTTTAGTTAACGTCGTGGTGGCGAATAGACTCTGCATTACAGCCGGTGCATGAGTATGTGGGGGACCGGGCGGTGTAGCTTAGGGGAGACAGTGTAATCCCACATTAACTGAGTGGCTAGTGCGCTAAATCAGGTTGCGCCCTGATAACGGGTGAAAAATCCGGTACACTTCGCGAAATGCGCGTTTTGTATAAATCCACATTTAACAAAAAACAACGAAGAGCGAGATGGACACGGTCGAAAATATGAGCCTCGAAAATAATACGGTACAGAACCCCTTTGAAGTCATCGTGGTCGGCGGCGGGATGGTCGGCGCAGCAACGGCAGTGGGATTTGCTCAGCAGGGGCTACGTGTGGCCGTTATTGAAGATAAGGCACCGCAGCCATTCGATAATGCCGACCCGATTGATCTGCGGATCTCTGCCATCGGTTGTGCCTCGGTTCGCCTGTTGCAGAGGCTCGGTGCTTGGTCGCAGGTTGAACACATGCGTTCTACGCCCTATCGCCGTCTTGAAACGTGGGAACAGCCTGGATCCGAGGTGCTGTTTGATGCGCACTCTCTGGGTTTATCCGAGCTGGGTTTTATGCTGGAAAATCGCGTTCTGCAGCTCGCGTTATGGCAGCAAATGCAGCAGTTTGAGAATCTGACGCTATTTTGCCCCGACAAGCTCAAAAAACTGCATCAGAATGTCGATGAGAGTTGGTCGCTGGAGTTGGTGAGCGGAGAGCAGCTTAATGCACGTCTTGTGGTGGCCGCCGACGGTGCAAACTCTCTGGTGCGTCAGCAGGCAGGCATCGGCATCGACGGTTGGCAGTACCGCCAGAATTGCATGTTGATTAACGTTGAGACACAGTCACAGGATTTGGACGTGACCTGGCAACAGTTTTTCCCTTCAGGGCCGCGCGCTTTCCTGCCACTGTGGGGAAATCACGCCTCGCTGGTGTGGTATGACAGTCCGCAACGTATCCGCCACCTGCAGTCGCTAAACATGCACCAACTGACCCAAGAGGTTACCGCGGCCTTCCCAGCTCGTCTGGGGGCGATTAAGGCACTGTCATCGGGGTCTTTCCCATTGGTGCGTCGCCACGCCCAGCGCTATGTGTCATCGGGGCTGGTTCTGGTGGGCGATGCGGCTCACACCATTAATCCGCTGGCCGGGCAGGGGGTGAATCTGGGCTATCGTGACGTAGAAGCGCTGCTCGACGTAGTGTCAGTGGCTAATGAAAAGGGTGAAGCCTGGTGGAGTGAGCGCGTACTGCAGCGCTATCAGCGCCGCCGCCGGGTTGATAACTTGATGATGCAAAGCGGCATGGACCTGTTTTATACCGCGTTTAGCAACAGCTTGCCGCCGGTTCGCCTGTTACGTAACCTGGCACTGATGGCGGCGCAGCGCGCTGGCAAATTAAAATCGAAGGCGCTGGAGTATGCACTGGGGCTGTAGGGCCGACTTGTTAAGGCAGGGGAGTTGAATGAATAAGGGCAGTGGCTTCACTGCCTTTTTATTGGCTAACGATTCATTAATGACGAAACGTTAAAAAGCAAAAAGCCCGCCGAAGCGAGCTTTTCTAAATTTGGCTGGGGTGCCAGGATTCGAACCTGGGTATGCTGGTATCAGAAACCAGAGCCTTACCGCTTGGCGACACCCCAATGGTGTTTACTGTTTTACTGCCGTACTGCAAACGCGTTGCTCATCACCAAGTAGACTAAAATGGTGGCTACGACGGGATTCGAACCTGTGACCCCATCATTATGAGTGATGTGCTCTAACCAACTGAGCTACG
>NZ_MRWD01000021.1 GCF_002093625.1 Rouxiella silvae
TACTAAGTCCTTAAGAAATAAAGTCGACAAGCTATATCGAAAACAGAGTCTTTGCTCACAGTTAAGTGACACTTTGCTTGATATGGATCAATTGGCTAAAACGAGATACTTGCTGGTGAGGGCCTTTGACGCCGGATCATTAAAAATATTAAATTAAATTCACGTTTTAATTTTTAGGATAAACCGTATCAACAGACCATGCTAAATCTGAGTTTTTACAAATAACCCTATGATTTCAGATCTAAATAACCTGATTTTTTTATGAGATCACCCTTTCCTCTTTTGAAAAATAGCTAACCTTAACTAGATACTTAAAATTTTCTTATCAATAAGGGCAAGGAGAATATTATGCCGAATGGATTTCCAGAAGGTAAGTTCCGCATTATCAATAGAGATACCGGTCACTGCCTGGCAAGTTTTTACGGCGGCCAATCTTATGGCAGTCAGGATGCCTATGACCGATTGACGGGTGAAAAAGGCGCTATCACCTACTCACACACTAACGACAGAGTTTTTGGTCTGCGGTCTGAACCTCAAAATGAGGATATCGAACTCTGGTATTCCGATGGTTCCAATGACCCGTGGGGCAAGCCGAAAAAGAGGCTTTTCAATATCATTGAAGACATTAGAACCCGTTGGGTACTGCAGGTTGACGAGGGGCAAAGATACAGCCTCGAGGGCATTACTGAGCCTGCCGTAGGAGTAAGAATGTTTGGTGCCGGACGTGACGGGGTCAACAGATGGCAGGAAGAGGACGGTTTTATTTATGTTCATGGCAACTGGGATCAAGTCCTTACCCTCGCCTATAAAGCCGGAAGCGATGAGGCAGTCGCGGTAATGACCGCCCGCGGTGCGCCAAACCAGCAGTGGATATTTAAGTAATGTTGACCGTTTCATCACCGCGGCTTTATCAATAATCAGGCGGCCTAACAGCGCGTAATCCTGATAATTTCCTGATTACGCGCTGAGTAATTACTGATTTACGACGCCTGTTTACGTAGCAGATAGATAAAGTAAGGTGCGCCGATAAAGGTCGCCAACAGCCCCGCCGGAATTTGATTCGGAAAGATAATCATTCGCCCCAGCCAGTCGGCCAGCACCATCAACAGACCGCCCAACAGACTGGCAATCATCCACTGCGCAATTGCCCGACGGAAACCCAGCATCCGCGCCATGTGCGGCGCCATCAGTCCAATAAAACTTAGCGGCCCCACGGTTAGCGTGGCCAGAGCCGTCATGATTGCCGCTAAGGCCAGCAGAGTCAAACGACTGGGGGCCAGCGCCAGCCCAACTGAACGCCCGGTAACACTGCCCAGCGGTAAAATATTTACCCAGCGGCGGCAGAAAGGCACCAACGCCAGCAGTACCAAGGTAATAATGCCGGTGCGCCATGCCTGCTCCGCCGTCACTGAATAGGTCGAGCCAGATATCCAGGTCAGCAAACCACCCATGCGCGGATCACCACTGGCTAGCAGCAGTGTCAATATCGTATTAAAGGCAGTACTCAGCGCTATTCCGGCCAGCAGCATGCGCTCCGGGGAAAAACGACGGACGCCGGACACCAGCATAATCACCACCAACGTGATTGCTGCGCCTAGGCTCCCCGCCGGTAACAGCCAGGCAAAGGCATCGCCAGGCACCAGAAACAGCATAATGACCACGCCAAAAGCGGCACCGGAGCTGATGCCCAAGACTTCGGGACTCGCCATCGGGTTACCGGTAAGCTTTTGAATAATCACCCCCGCAGAGGCCAGCATCACGCCCGCTGCCAGTGCGGCAAAAACTCTCGGCGTGCGCCACGGCAACAGTGAATCAAGCTGATGCCCCAGCGACCACTGCCAGCCGTGCGCGTCGCGGCCAAAACACAGCGCGAGCGCCATTCCCGCCAGCAGCAGCACGCCCGCTAAACTCATCCAATGCAGCAGATGATGGCGCTCATTAGGCACGTGGTCGCCAATATTCATCGGTGGCGGCACCGCGCTATTTCGCAGACGCGGCAGCAACCACAGTAAAATCGGTGCCCCCACCAGCGCGGTGGCCGCCCCCGTAGAGACCTCCAACCAGACTTGTGCTAGCCACAGAACAATTTGATCGGTGAACCACAGCAGCAGTGCGCCGATAATGGGGGCCAAGATCAGCCGTGATTTCAATCGCCGTGCGCCGAGGATTTTGGCCAGTAGCGGCGCAAACAGCCCGATAAAGCCGATTATTCCCACTGCATTCACCAACTGTGCACTCATCACTATCGCCAGCGCCAACACGGCAAAGCGTGCGACCGAAAGCCCCAGGCCAAGATTCTTGGCAACGCCGTCGTCCAGCCCGAGCAGCGTCATCGGGCGCTGCAGCATAAACGCTAACAGCCAGACAACCCCCACTCTCGGCAACAGAAAACGGGCGGTGTGCCAGTCCTGCTGATTTAAAGAGCCGGTACTCCAAATATACAGGCTTTGCAATTGCTGATAGTTAAACAGTCCAAGCAAACTGCTCACAGCACCGCAATAAAGCCCCAACACTAAACCGGCGAGGATCAGCGTGACCGGTGACATTCTCTTGCCCCAGGCAACCCCAAATACCACCAGCCCGACCACCACCGCGCCAATCATGGCCGCAAACTGCTGGGTAATCTGTCCGCCCGGTAGGCTCCACAGCGTCGCGACCGTCAAGCCGAGTTGCGCGCCAGCGGAGACGCCGAGCGTAGAAGGTTCGGCGAGAGGATTGCGTAAAACCTGCTGAAACAGTAGCCCGACTAGCCCAAGACCCGCACCGGCCAGCAGCGCCACGGCCGAACGTGGCAACAGGCTGTAGTGAAACAGCATCTGGCGCACGTCGTCGATATTGGGCTGCCAAAGCGCTTCACGCCACAGAGCCAGGGGAAGTTGATGTTGCAGGTTATACAGATTGAGCAGAATACAGATAACCGCAAGAGAAATAAGCAGGGCCAGCGTCTGGCTGACTGAACGGCGATTCATACAGGCTTCCCAAGCGTGGTCGATAAAATATGACAAAAACGCATGGCGCAAAACGTCGCGCCATAAAACCAGACGGCAGGCACCACACTGAGCTGATCCTCACGCACAAACGGCAGCGACTGCCACAGCGGTGTTTTGGAAACTTCGGCCATCAGTGCTTCACTGCCGTGATTGAAACAGAGTGCACGGGCGTGTTTGATGGACGCCAGCCGTTCAATGCCTACCGTTGCACTTCCCCAAAAGTTTTTCTCGCCGTTCCAGGCGTTGGTGAGTCCGACGTCGGTCAGCACTTCCTGCAACAGGCTGCCTTCACCAAATACCAGCACGTGTCGCTTATCGAGGAAAGAAAACAACAACACCGGCTGGTCCGCGACGGACTTAACGCTATCGCGCGTTTGCGCCAAAACTTGCTGATATTGTTGTAAATGTTGAGCGGCTCGTGTTTGTAGGCCAAGATATTCTGCCAGCTTGTGAAGCGATCGAATCGCCTGCTGCAACGGTTGACCACTGCCGTCGTTGGCAGTTACGGACAGCACCGGGCTAATGGACTCAAGCTGGCTGGCTTTCGGGCCATAGCCTTGAGAGATAAGAATAAGTGACGGGTTCATCTGCTGCATCAATTCAAGATTCGGCGCAGTGCGCTGGCCGACTTCAATCACCGAAGGAGCCAGCCTGGGCTCTTCAACCCACAAATTATAATTGCGAATATCCGCAACGCCCATAGGCATGACGCCCAGTGCGATAAGCAACTCGGCAGGCAACCATTCCAAGGCAATAATGCGAGTCAGGTCAATAGCCGCATTTTTGGCCGCAAGCTGAGAACTCAATACGGGGAAAGCTGAAAACAGCGGCACCATCGCCATCGCCTGCAGCAGGCGACGGCGGGTAAAATCGGGAAAATTACGCATTAGTATACAAAGCTTACCGGTGCCCCACCCGCTGGGTGAGGCAAAATGCCCATTGGAATGCCGTAGACTTTCTCGAGAACATCACCCTGCATCATCTGCTCAGGATTGCCCTCGGCAATCATTTCTCCCGCGCGTAACGCCACCAGACGGTCGCAGTAGCGGGCGGCCATATTGATGTCATGCAGCACGGCAATAACCGTCAACCCTTTGTGATGACTCAACCGCTGGATAAGCGCCAGCACGTCAACCTGATGGGCAATATCCAGTGCGGAAGTCGGTTCGTCTAGCAAAAGACAGCGACTGTCTTGTGCCACCATCATCGCCAGCCACGCGCGCTGACGCTCGCCGCCGGAAAGGCTATCGACCAGACGTTGGGCAAAGGGCTGAAGGCCCACCAACTCAATGGCTTCTTCTACTTTTTCACGATCATGCAGTCGAAAACGCCCCAGCGCGCCGTGCCAAGGATAACGACCAATCGCCACCAGTTCGTGAACCGTCATGCCTTCTGCCGCTGGCAACTGCTGGGGGAGATAAGCAACCTGACGCGCAAAAGCTTTGCTTTCCCACTGTTCGACCGGTTTTTCGTTAAGCAGCACTTTACCCGACGAGGCTGGCTGATGGCGGCCGAGCATTTTAAGCAGCGTGGATTTACCCGATCCGTTATGGCCAATCAATCCACACACTTTTCCCTGTGGGAAGGTGAGCGAAAGAGGGGCTAATAGCGTGCGCCCGGGCACGGTAAAACTCACCTGATCCAAACGATAAATGCTGTCTTCAAGCATCTGCTGCTGTGCTACATGGGCAGTTTTCATAATGGCCTATCGTTAAGTTAGCCGGTTTCAGTGTGGCACTGTGACCGGCTATTTTAGCAAGGAATAACCGATTAGAAGCGGAAGGTGGCCGTCGCAACTATCTGACGATCGGTGCCCCAGTAGCAGGCATAATCGCGATAGCAGCTGGCAACGTACTCGCGGTTAAACAGGTTGTTAATATTGACGCCGACGGAAGAGCCCGGCAGTCCAACACGTGCCAGATCGTATTTAACCAACGCATCAACAAGGGCATAGCTCGCCACGTTGAACGGCTTGTTATTGTCTTCACCGGTGGTGTAGAAGCTGGACGTCGCCCCTACGTAGCGCACGCCGGAGCCTACTGTCAGGCCGCTAAGCGCCGACTCGTGGAAGGTATAATCGGCCCACAGTGAGGCCATGTTGCGCGGCACTTCCACTGGGCGCTGCCCCTGATAGTTGGTGTCGTGCGTATATTTCGCATCGGTAAAAGTATAGGAAGCGATGACGTTAATATTGGCATTAACGGCGGCTTTTGCCTCCAACTCCACGCCGCGCGAGCGGATGACGCCAGACTGAACGCTGAAATTGATGTTAGCCGGGTCAACCGTCAGATTGTTGTCTTTGGTGAGCTGATACACCGCCGCCGTCAGGCTAATGGGGCGATCATCAGGAATATATTTCAGACCGGCTTCATACTGCTTGCCAATCGACGGCTTAAACGGCTGAAAGGTTGCCGATGCGCCAGGCGTGGGCTCAAACGACTCGCTGTAGCTAAAGTACGGTGAAATACCATTATCAAACAGGTAGTTGAGACCGCCGCGCCAGGTAATATGGTGATCTTTAATGGCTGCCGTCGTATTGCTGCTGCGGGTCAGCGTTGAGGTTTTTGCAATGTCATATCGCGCACCGGTGGTCAGGATCCAATGATTCCACTCGGCCTGATCCTGCACGTATAGGCCCGTCTGCTCCTGACGATTTAACACGTTGTACAGGAAGCCGCCCTTCGCATCTGAATTGTTGTAGTCAGGATTGGTCAGGCTGAGGTTGTTGGCAGAACCATAATCGGCATCAATACTGTTACTCATTCGCATATAATCGACACCCATCAACAGGGTGTGATCGACCGCGGCGGTCGAGAATTTGGCCTGCGCCTGCGTATCAACATCGAAGTTGTTCAGCTTCTCGGAAGAGACCACATAACCCCGGCTAATTTGCGCCGGTGCCACGTATCCGGTGTCATAGATGCCGGTATATTTGCTGTCAATTTTGGTATAACGCAGGTTTTGGCGTACGGTCCAAGTATCGTTGAACTGGTGATCGAAGCTGTAGCCCACCATTTTCTGATCCCGCGACAGTCGACTGTTGCCGTCTCCATCGTTGAAATCGGTCGAAAGTTTGTGCGGTTTTCCATTGGCATCGTAGAAAGGCACTACCGTTCCCTGACGCGGCAACCAGCCGTAGAAGCCAGAGTCAGGGTCATCCTGGAAATTACTCAGGAAAGTGAAGTTGGTTTTATCATCAGGACGCCAGCTGAAAGACGGGGCAATCGCGTAACGTTTCTCTTTCGCCATCACCTGCTGAGTGTTTTGGCTGTGGGCTACGCCGGTTAAGCGATAGGAATACACGCCATCATCGTCAATGGCATCGCTAAAGTCGAAACCGGTTTGATAGAGGCTGTCTGACCCCATTTTGAACTGTATTTCACGTAATGGCTCAATGGTCGGACGCTTGCTGACCATAGTAATCACGCCACCCGGATTGCTTTTGCCGTATAAAACGGAAGATGGGCCGCGCAGCAGCTCAACGCGTTCCAGGAAATACGGGTCCATCGACACTTCAGAGTAGTTGTCGCCCTGCAATTTGATGCCGTCGAGATACTGATTGGTGTTTACCGAGGTAAATCCACGAATTGCCACGGCATCATAAGTACTGGAGCTGCCTCTGCTGGCGAACACGCCCGGCGCATAGTTCAACGCCTCTTTTACCGTGGTGGGTTGGCGCGTATCCATCTCTTCACGCGTGACAACAGAAATTGACTGCGGCGTTTTCACAATCGGCGTGTCGGTTTTTGTGCCGGTGGCGCTGTGTTTAGCAACTATCGTCGGCGCCGGACCCCAGGCAGATTCAGGCGCAACGTTGGATGCGCTGTCGCCGATGACGGTGATGGTATCGTTTTTTGGCGCACTCGCTGTCGTTTCAGCCGCAACGGCTTGAAAAACAAAGCCGGTTAGCGCGGCGGCAACGGTTAATGCAATCTTGTTACGGATGAAAGGTGCTGAGCAGTTATTCACAGACGGAGTGCGCATATCGGCCATTGGTTAATCCCGGGAGACATTGAAATAGGAATGAAAACGATAATTATTATTATAACGATCGCATAATATGCGTAAGTGTCAGGAAACTGCAAGAGCATTTACCTTTTACGCTAACTGAGCGCCATCTAGGTAACCTTGCATTGTTTATGGTCAATTAACCGGTAGAAAGCTGATGAATAAAGGGCTGTGCGGAGAAGGAAAAAAATAAAAAAAAAGCGCGATATCAATCGCGCTTTGTTTATTGGGCATTTGCCAGAGTGGAAAAAGCCTAAAATAGCCGTGTCAGGTCTATTTTGAGCCGAACATGTCTTTTATCCATCCTGCTACACCATTACTGTCTTTTTTCTCATCCTGAGGCTGCTGTTGCTGCGGCTGGCCCTGTTGTTGCGGCTGCTGCTGCTGAGGATGCTGCTGTTGGAAAAGTTGCTGCTGCTGTTGCTGCTGTTGATAGGCAGCCGCCTGTGCAGCTTGGCACAGCTTCTGCGCATCGTCGGTCCACACAGGAATAGTGCGCAGGCCACCGCCGGTCAGTAATCCTCCTCCGTTGTTGCAGATGAAGTTACCGCTGTCGTCGATATTCATCATGCTAACGTCGTCGGGCACCTGCAGATCAAGCGGCATTGGGGTAATGTTGCTCAGATAGCGGCTATAAAGCGCCAGCGCACCGGTTGAGCCCCACAGTTTAGAAGGCGCATTGTTATCACGCCCCACCCAAGTGATCGCCACCTGGTTACCGTCGATGCCCGCAAACCAGCTGTCGCGCAGTTCGTTGGAAGTTCCGGTTTTCGCTGCCAGATGCAGTTTAGGGTACTTCACTGCCAGGGCGCGTGAGGTGCCTTCAGAAACAACCTGCTGCATCGCGTAGAGCGTCAGATAGGCGGCTTCTGACGGAACAACGCGTTCTGCCTGCGGATAGCTCTGATAAAGCACCGTGCCGTCTTCACCAATCACCGAGCGCACTGCCGACAGCGGCGCTTTGTTACCGCCACTGGCGATAGTCTGGTACTCCTGCGCCACTTCCATCGGCGTGAGGGCAATAGCCCCCAGCAGCATAGATGGCGTCTGATTTAATGACTCTTTAGGAATGCCCAGATTAATCAGCGTTTTGGTAATGTTATCAAGGCCGACGGCCATACCGAGATTAACCGTTGGTACGTTCATCGAGCGAGCCAACGCATCAACCAGCAGGACCTGACCGCGGAACTGATTATCATCGTTATGCGGTGACCAGGTTTGTCCGTTTGACAGCTTGATCGACAACGGCTGGTCGGCCAGTACAGTGTTCAAACGATATTTATTCGGGTCACTCAGCGCGGTCATGTAAGTCGCTGGCTTAGCCAGTGAACCCACCTGACGACGAGCCTGCATTGCGCGGTTAAAGCCGGCAAACTGCGTTTCTGCCCCGCCCACCATCGCACGCACTTCACCGGTGTAACGGTCAACAATCACCATCGCCGTTTCAATATCGTTGAAGCCGCTTTTCTTACGCAAGAGAGGAATACCCTCTTCCACTGCTTTTTCTGCACCGTCCTGAGCGATAGGGTCCAAGGTGGTGAAGATTTTCACGCCAGACATCGAGGTGATTTTATCACCCAGTTTTTGCTGCAGCTCCTGACGAACCATCTGCATAAAGGCAGGCTGCGGAGAAATTACCCCACCTTTAGGCTGCACACCCAGAGGACGCGCACTGAGCATGTCATACAGCTCCTGGTCGATAATGCCCTGCTGCTGCAAGAGGCGCAGTACGAGGTTACGACGTTCGAGCGCCAGCTTCGGGTTACGCCACGGGTTGTACAGCGACGCACCTTTAACCATGCCGACCAACAGCGCCTGCTGGTCAAGACTCAGCTCGTCAACCGGACGGCCGAAGTAGTAAAGGCTGGCCAGCGGGAAGCCGCGTATCTGATCCGAACCACTCTGTCCCAAATACACTTCGTTCAGGTAAAGCTCAAGGATGCGGTCTTTGCTGTAACGGCCATCCATCAGAATTGCCATGTACGCTTCACGCGCTTTACGCCACAGGGTGCGCTGATTGGTCAGGAACAGGTTTTTAACCAGTTGCTGAGTCAGCGTACTGCCGCCCTGCACCGCGTGTCCGGCGGTAACGTTGGCAAGGAAAGCACGGCCAATTGAATAAGGACTGATGCCGTCGTGCTCATAGAAATGACGGTCTTCGGTAGCAATCAGCGTCTGCACCAGCAGGTCCGGGAAGCCGGCGCGCGGCACAAACAGGCGCTGTTCGCCGTTGGGCGACTGCAACATGGTTATCAAACGCGGATCGAGGCGGAAAATCCCGAAATCGCGATTGTTATCCATGTTTTTGATTTCTGAAAGCTCATTGCCTTTGAAAATTAGGCGGGCGTTGATCTGCCCCTCTTTGCCGTCAGGGAAGTCGAAAGGACGACGCAGCAGGTCGATATTGCCGGCTTTCACGCTGAATTCGCCCGGGCGCGTAATGCGCGTTACCTGACGATACTGCGTGCCTTCAAGCAGATTGATCATCTCTTTTTGGGTATACGGCGAACCCGGCTCCAGCGTGACCATGCGGCCATACACGGCGGCCGGCAACTGCCAGACTTTACCGTCGATACGTCCGCGGATCTCGGAGTCGAGATAGACGCCGTAGGCTGCCATCAGCACGACAAAAATGATAAACAGCTTAATTAATAGCCCAAGCCAGCGGCGTTTTTTACGCGGTTTTTTGCTGGTGGCTCCCTTGCCCGACTTGGCGGTCTTACGGGTCATGCGCGACTCCTGAGGTGCTGCTTTGCGACTATCGTCATCATCTTCCTGCTCATCATTGCCCTGATAGACATAGCGCGAGTCTTCATCGTCGTCGCGACTGCGACGATCTGGACGCCCACGTTTCGGCTTGGGGGGTGACGGTTTGCCTTTTCGGCCAATCGGCTCGCGATCATCGCCAGACATACTTAATCTCCATCAGACCCGGCTTATAAAAAAATGCCGGATGCTATCTTTTACAATCATAAAAAACGGCAGTTATTTGAAATAAACGCTTTAAAATAAGGGCTGTGTCAAACTGGCGCTTACTCTGTGCTCCGCCTTTCTCCTCGTATAGAAGAAAGGTCTGAAAATTTGCTGCATACGCGAACTACGAATATTTTTTAGTCCTGCGCGTCGGCACGGCCTCGGCGGGATTATCAGGCCACGGATGCTTAGGGTAGCGGCCTTTCATCTCTTTTTGAACCTCGCGATAGGAGCCCTGCCAGAAGGCGGCCAAATCGCTGGTTATCTGCAATGGACGATGCGCCGGTGACAGCAACTCCAGCACCACCGCCACGCGCCCCTCGGCAAGCATCGGACTGCGCTGCTCGCCAAACATCTCCTGTAAACGCACCGAGAGCGCCGGGGGTTGGTCGCTATGATAGCGGATTGCCAGCCGGCTGCCAGTCGGAACGGTATAATGAGTAGGTAAATTCGCGTCAAGACTCTGGCGCTGGCTCCAATTCATCAGGCGCAGCAGCGCGTCGTTCAGATCAATCTGCTGCAACGCCCGCAGGCTACGCACGCCGTTTAATGACGGCAACAACCATTGTTCAAGCGAATCAAGCAGGCTCTGCTCATCCACGGCTGGCCATTCCCGTTCAGGGAGCCATTTTTCAGCACAGCCTAAACGCACTCGTAGCTGTTCGGCCTGCGGCGACCAGCTGAGAGCCTGCAGTCCCTGAGCGCGGACCCACTCAAGTAACGCCTGCTGCAAATCTTCATCGGCGGGCTTGGATAACGGCTGCGCTTTTAGCACCAGCCGCCCCACCTGCCAGCGACGCCAGGCGCGGAGCGTGCCTTTTTCTTCATCCCACTCCACGGCTGTTTGCTCTTTTACGGCGTGGGGCAGGCGCGTCGCAAGCTGGGTAGCATCCAAAGTGATCGCCAGCAGGATACGGGCGTCAGGGCTGTTATTGCCCTGTAGCAACTGTGGCGCAACCAGCCAGGCCGCGCGGCTCAGCGCGTCATCCTGTGACAGCGAAGCGCCGAGTCCGTTAGCCAGCAAATACCGGCCATCAAGGCCGCGGCGCTCGGCAATTCTGTCGCTAAACGCCTCTGCCAGTAGCCAAGGTGCCAGCGAAACGTCAACCTGACCGCTGCTGCGTGACAGACGTTGAAACAGTTGGCGCGCACGACGCTGCCAGTGAGGCTGTGGGCGACTCAGCCAATAATCGATATCCGGCTGTCCGCCGCGCGGGGGTTCTTCTATTATTGCCACCAGCAGGGCCGCGGTGGCCAGCGCGTCACTGCTCTGGCGTTCGGCCTGCACCAGCATCGCCGCCAGACGGGGTTCACAGCCCAACTGCGACATACTGCGTCCCAGCGCGGTCAGTTTGCCCTGAGCATCGACGGCGCCAAGTGACGCAAGCAGTCGCCGGGCAGCGTCAAGCGCCACTGCGGGCGGCGCGTCCAGCCAGATCAGTTGCGAAGCATCAAAGCATCCCCACTGCAAAAGCTCTAGCCATAAACCGCTCAAATCGCTATGTAAGATTTCGGCTTCGCTTTGCAGTGTCGCGCGCTCGGCCTGTTCTTTACTGAACAAATGCCAGCACTGACCTTCTTCAAGTCGTCCTGCACGCCCTGCACGCTGGGTCATCGCCGCCTGACTGATGCGCTGCGTAATCAGTCGCGTCAATCCGGTGCGCAAATCAAACTGCGCGCTGCGCTCCAGCCCGCTGTCGACGACCAGTCGAATGCCCTCAATCGTAAGACTGGTTTCGGCAATGTTAGTCGCCAGCACCACTTTACGGCGGCCAGCGGGCGAAGGCTGAATGGCTTTTTGCTGCTGTTCGAGCGAAAGCGCGCCATACAGCGGACAGAGATCAACCTCGTTGCCCAACCTGCCGGTAAGCAGATTTTGCGTACGCGTTATCTCCGCTACGCCGGGTAAAAACAGCAGCATCGAGCCGCTGTTTTCTGCCATCAATCGGCTTACGATGCGCGCAACGCCTTCATCAAGGCGTTCGTGGCTGGCCAGCGGCAGATAATCACGCTCGACCGGAAAACTGCGTCCCTGCGAAATAATCACCGGCGCATCGGGCAATAAGGGTGAAAGTCTAGCGTTATCAAGCGTGGCCGACATAATAAGCAGACGCAAATCTTCCCGCAGCCCCTGCTGTACGTCGAGCAGCAGCGCAAGCGCCAGGTCGGCCTGTAAACTGCGTTCGTGAAACTCGTCGAGGATCACCAGCGAATAATCGGCCAGCTCCGGGTCTTGCTGCACCATACGGGTCAAAATACCTTCGGTCACCACCTCAAGACGCGTCTCGGCGCTGATTTTGGACTCAGCCCGCATGCGATAGCCAACAGTATGACCTGGCTGTTCGCCCAACTGCTGAGCCAACCGGTGAGCCACACTTTTGGCCGCCAGCCTGCGCGGTTCAAGCAGCAAAATTTTGCCGGGGAAAATGCCCGACTTGAGGATTTGCAACGGTAACCAGGTGGATTTCCCCGCGCCGGTGGGTGCATGCAACAACACCTGCGGCGCCTGTTGCAGCGCTGCAATAATTTGGTTCAGTACGGCACCCACGGGCAGTAAGGACACGGACTCTCCATGATAAATTCAAGATTAAGGCTCGGCATTGTAATAGAAAAAATTGTCGCCGGGCGGGATGAATTGTAGCATTCAGGCTCGCTGGCGGTATGTGGCCGCGTCCAGCGTTGTTACCTCAAAGGAAATTTAATGCCTGAATCACGCCGCCTGTTCTTTGCCCTTTCTCTGCCAACGGCGCTGCAAAAGCAGGTCATACGGTGGCGCGCGGACAATTTTGAACCGGAAGACGGACGTCCAGTTGCCGCCGCAAACCTGCACCTAACGCTGGCGTTTCTGGGCGATGTCAGTGACCAAAAGGCGGGCGTACTGCGCGAAATTGCCACGCGAATTCAGTCCCCCGCCTTCAGCCTGCGGCTCGACGACCTGGGTCATTGGCCGAGGCCCGGCGTTGTTTGGCTAGGAACCCGCCGCGCACCGCTCGCACTGCTGCAGCTAGCCTCACTGCTGCGCTCACACGCGGCGCGCAACGGCTGCCATCAGTCGACCTTGCCGTTTCATCCGCACGTGTCCTTGCTGCGCGGCGCAACGCGTCCCGTAGCCTTACCGGCGGCAACGCCGCAGTGGCAGCTCGATGCGACCGATTTTTCGCTTTACGAGTCCCGCTTTCATCAGGGACGCACGCGCTATCAATGCCTGCAAAGCTGGCCATTACTCGCCGCGCCGCCATTACCTGGTTAATCAGAGAGTCGATTTGATGCAATTCTTCCCCCCACTTCAACCGGCAACGCTTATCAAACGTTACAAACGTTTTCTCGCCGACGTGATAACGGCCGATGGCCGTGAATTAACCCTGCACTGCGCCAATACCGGTGCCATGACCGGCTGCGCAACGCCGGGCGATACTGTGTGGTATTCGACCTCGGACAATCTGAAAAGGAAGTATGCCAACAGTTGGGAATTATCTGAAACGCAGAGCGGACACTGGATCTGCGTGAACACGTTGCGCGCCAATCAGGTGGTACGAGAGGCGATTGAAAACGATCGTATTCCCGAATTATCCGGTTACAGTAAACTGACGGCAGAAGTGCGATACGGTGCTGAAAATAGCCGGATAGACCTGCTATTACAGGCGGATAACCGACCTAACTGCTATATTGAAGTGAAATCTGTCACCTTGTTGCAACACGGCTGTGGATACTTTCCAGATGCGGTGACGCTGCGCGGCCAAAAGCATTTACGTGAGTTGCAGGCGATGGCAGAACAGGGTCAGCGAACGGTATTATTTTTCGCTGTATTGCATTCAGGCATTGAAACTGTGGCTCCGGCACACCATATTGATCCCCGCTACGCAGAATTATTGGCGCAGGTGCAGCAAAATGGAGTTGAAGTAATCTGTTATGGTGCCGCTCTTTCGGCAGAGGGAATTCACCTCGCTAAACCGCTGCACCTCGTCTCTAAACAATGATTGTAGATTTACTGAATTGAAGTCGTCAGCAGCTAAAACCGTCGGGTGCGGATACGCTTTCCATCACATGCTTGTCAAGTGGCTGTGAGGAATAATTGCCAACCTCCCCGCCTTCTGGTATTTATAGCGGCCTGATTTTTTCCCCACGTTGGGGATCGATAGTGCGTTATGTAGGAGAAGCATCATGCAAGAAGGGAAAACCCGTAAAACCTCGTCCCTGAGCATTCTCGCCATCGCTGGGGTGGAGCCGTATCAAGAGAAGCCAGGCGAAGAGTACATGAACGGCGCCCAGCTGGACCACTTCAAAAAAATTCTTGAAGCCTGGCGCAATCAGCTTAGGGATGAAGTTGACCGTACCGTTACGCACATGCAGGAAGAAGCAGCCAACTTCCCTGATCCGGCAGACCGTGCCACTCAGGAAGAAGAGTTCAGCCTTGAACTGCGTAACCGCGATCGCGAACGTAAGCTGATTAAAAAAATTGAGAAAACGTTGAAAAAAGTGGAAGACGAGGATTTCGGTTACTGTGAATCCTGTGGCGTAGAGATTGGTATCCGCCGTCTTGAAGCTCGTCCTACCGCCGATCTTTGCATCGACTGTAAAACTCTGGCAGAAATCCGCGAAAAGCAGATGGCTGGCTAAGTTACGGGATCTCACGCGGTGCGGCATTACGATTATGATGCCCACCGCGCTCTCCTGAAAAAGAAGTCCCCGCTATGTCTACCTCTCCCTATATTGGTCGTTTTGCTCCTTCACCCTCGGGTGATCTCCACTTTGGTTCTCTGATTGCCGCACTCGGTAGCTATTTGCACGCCCATTCACTCGGCGGGAAATGGCTCGTGCGCATTGATGACCTCGACCCTCCACGAGAAGTGGCAGGCAGCGCAGACCGAATATTGGCTTCGCTCGAGCAATACGGACTGGAGTGGGACGGCGAGGTGGTGTGGCAGTCTCGAC
This sequence comes from Rouxiella silvae, assembly GCF_002093625.1. Lineage (GTDB taxonomy): Bacteria > Pseudomonadota > Gammaproteobacteria > Enterobacterales > Enterobacteriaceae > Rouxiella > Rouxiella silvae. Next base: position 14,904 of record NZ_MRWD01000021.1, read on the forward strand.
GTCATGAGGCCTATCGCGAAACGTTGGACTGGCTGCATCGGCAGGGTAAAAGTTATTACTGCACCTGCACGCGTCAGCGCATTTCACTGCTGGGCGGCACGTACGACGGGCACTGTCGCTGTGCTGGGCACGGGCCAGAGAATGCGGCCATACGTTTGCACCAAACGTTGCCTGTGGCGCGTTTTCACGATGAGCTGCAAGGCGAATTTATCGCTGATATTGGCCTTGCCGAAGAAGATTTTATTGTTCGTCGTCGCGACGGACTGTTTGCCTATAACCTGGCGGTGGTCATCGACGACCATTTTCAGGGGGTGAACCACATCGTGCGCGGCGCTGACCTGATTGCCCCAACGGTTCGTCAACTGTCGCTGTATCAGCATTTAGGATTACCGCCGCCCAGTTACGTTCACTTACCTTTGGCCTGCAACGCCAACGGCGACAAATTATCGAAGCAAAACCATGCTCCTGCGTTGCCCACCGGCGATCCGCGACCAATAATTGTGCAAACCCTGATTTTTTTGGGACAATCTTTACCAGAAAGCTGGCAGGATTTAACTTTGCCTTTATTATTACGCTGGGCCGTAACGCATTGGTCGTTGGAAAAAGTTCCACGCAAAGCCAGTGTGAGCTATGATTAGCCGCTGTTTTTAAGTTGCGCCATTTTTATCCGTCACTATCGAGGTGTACCATTTTTACCCGAGTAGCCAATTTTTGCCGTAAGGTGCTAGTTCGTGAAGATAAAATCATTCGTGAGGAGACACCTGTTCACGAGGATAAAGGCCACCGCGATCCCGTCACTTCTTCTGAAGTTGAACACGTGAAGGCGCGTGCGCCTGAGCCACGTGAAAGACGCAGCGCACCTCGCCAGTCGCCGCGCACTCAACCAGCACAGCAAAAATCTGTGAGCAAACACAGCGACGCGTCGTCCGATACCATGACGATTATCCCGCGTGAGCGTCACAATATTTCGCGCAGAGACATCAGTGACAATGCGCTGAAGGTGCTCTATCGCTTGAATAAATCCGGCTATGAAGCTTACCTGGTTGGCGGCGGTGTCCGTGACCTGCTGCTAGACAAAAAGCCGAAAGACTTTGATATTACGACCAACGCTACGCCGGAACAGGTGCGTAAACTGTTTCGAAACTGTCGTTTAGTGGGACGTCGTTTTCGCCTGGCCCACGTCATGTTTGGACCGGAAATCATTGAGGTCGCCACCTTCCGTGGACACCACGAGCAGCTTGAGGAAACAGAGGACAAAAATCTCTCTCAGCAGGCGCAAAATGGCATGCTGCTGCGCGACAACATCTTTGGTTCGATTGAAGAAGATGCTCAACGTCGTGATTTCACCATCAACAGCATGTACTACGGAATTTCAGATTTCACGCTGCGTGACTACACCGGCGGCCTTAAGGACTTGCAGGACGGCGTTATCCGCCTGATTGGCGATCCTGAGACACGTTATCGCGAAGACCCCGTTCGCATGCTGCGCGCCGTGCGTTTTGCCGCTAAGCTGGAGATGACCATCAGTCCAGAAACCGCCGAGCCTATTCCACGCCTGGCGGCTCTGCTGCATGAAATTCCCCCGGCGCGTCTGTTTGAAGAGTCGCTTAAACTGCTGCAGGCCGGCTATGGTTTTAGAACCGCCCAGCTGTTGCGTGAATATCAGCTGTTCCAACCGCTGTTCCCACTGATCGCTCGTCAGTTTACCGAGCGTGGCGACAGTCCGATGGAGCGCATACTGGATCAGGTGCTGAAAAACACCGACCATCGATTGCACAATGACATGCGGGTTAATCCGGCGTTTCTGTTCGCCGCTATGCTGTGGTATCCGGTCATTGAGCATGCTCAGAAGCTGGCGCAAGAAGGCGGCTTGACCTATTACGACGCATTCTCGCTGGCGATGAACGACGTGCTGGACGAACAGTGCCGTTCGCTGGCCATCCCGAAACGTATTACTACGCTGGTGCGTGATATCTGGGCGCTACAGTTGCGCCTCTCCCGTCGTCAGGGTAAACGTGCGCACAAGCTGATGGAACATCCGAAATTCCGCGCCGCCTTTGACCTGCTGGCGCTGCGCGCCGAGGTTGAGCAACATCGTGAGCTGCAAAGCCTGACGCAGTGGTGGAGCGAGTTCCAGGAAGCAACCCCCGCTTCGCAAAAAAACATGCTTGGCACGCTGGGGGATGATGCAGCCCCGCGTCGTAACCGCACGCGTCGTCCTCGCAAGCGCGCTCCGCGTGCGGGCAATAGTCAATGATTCGGGTTTACATTGCGCTTGGCAGTAATCTTGCCAAGCCGGTGGACCAGGTAAACTGTGCGCTGGAGGCTCTGGCGCATTTACCCCGTACCCGTTTGGTGCAAACCTCTTCGTTCTATCGCAGTAAACCCCTTGGTCCACAGAACCAGCCAGACTTCCTCAATGCCGTAGTCGCACTTGATACGCACCTGCCAGCACACGAGCTGCTCGACGGAACGCAGTCTATCGAACAGAATCAGGGTCGGGTGCGCAAAGCAGAACGTTGGGGACCACGCACGCTGGACCTCGACATGCTGCTTTATGGCGATGAAATTATTGCCAGCGAGCGCCTCACGGTGCCGCATTACGACATCAAGAACCGCGAGTTCATGCTTTATCCGCTGGCTGAAATCGCCCCTGATATCGTCTTCCCCGACGGCGAGACGCTGCTGGAGCTGCTAAAGCGCGTGCCGCTAAACGGGCTTACGCGCTGGTAATCGAGTGCTAAATCCCCTGCAACGGCCTCGGTGAAGAACGGAAGGGCAGATATTGGTACATCCAAGTCTCTGACAGCGTTTTATCGCCCTCTTTAAGAAAGAGCCTAAGCTCTACCGGCTCTTTGCCCTCAACGTGTAGGTCAAATACGGCGCGCCAGTTGCCTTGACCACCCGGTGCCTTTTCGACCTTAACACCTTCAATCGTGCCGCGTGATGCCCAGATAACGGCCTCGGGCTTAGCGTCGGCAGGCAGTACATCTAAAACCTCACCTCGGTATTCGACGATAAATTTACGCGCGTCGGGATCAGGATAAGCCCCAGGGTTACCGCCTCGACCCAGCCGCGTTGACCCACACCGGGCCAACGTTGACGGGTAAGGCTCATCGGCCAACCAGTGCAGCCGATAGCTAAATTGATGTTCGCTTCCGGCTTTCGCCTCCTGCTTTGGTACCCACATCGCGACAATGTTGTCGTAAATTTCGTCATCGGTCGGGATTTCAACCAGCTGCACAGCGCCTTCGCCCCACTCACCTTTCGGTTCTATCCATAAGTCTGGACGTCGCTCATAGCCGACGGACCCTAGATAACTCTTGAAGTCGCGATCTTTTTGCAGCAGACCAAAACCGCGTGGGTTGTTGTCGTTAAAAGCCGAGACTCTCACCTGAAGCGGATTGTTCAGCGGCCGCCAAATATGCTCTCCCTTGCCGGTCCACATTGCCAAACCGTCGGAGTCATGCACTTCTGGCCGCCAGTCGGAAGCCGATCCTTTCGCCATTTTCGAAAACCAGAACATCGAAGTCTGCGGGGCAATACCCAACCGGCCAACGTCTTGGCGTAAAAACAGCGAACAATCAACGTCCATCACCACACCTTTGGTGCGTTGCAATACAAATCGATAGGCGCCGCAAATACTTGGGCCGTCGAGTAGCGCGTAGACCACCAGTTGATTGCTATCCTCTTGCGGTGTCTCGAACCAGAAGTGCGTGAATTCGGGGAACTCTTCTTGGGTGTCGCCCAGCACGGTGTTAATCGCAATACCGCGCGCCGACAGTCCAAACTGTCCCTGCTCACCTACGGCACGAAAATAAGAGGCGCCGATGAATGATACCCAGTCTTTCTCAGAGTGTTTTTTGAGTAGCTGCTGATTTTCTAAAATACGAAAACCGCTAAAAACATTACCTTTCAAATCTGGGGAAACGCCGTGGGCATTATCGGGGAACGTAAAATAATCGATACTTTGAATAATCTCGCGGGTGTGATTATTTTCAACGACTGACATTTTCACCGGCGTACGATGCAAGCTATTCACGCTAAAAAAGGTGACGGGGAAACGGCTCACTCCCGTATTAAAGAGTGCATAATCAGGGTTGTAGATGATTTTTCGGTATACGTCGTAATTTATATTGGCGAGTGCGCTTTCAGCAACCTGAGCGGGCGCGTGATAGGGTTTTGCGGCACTTTCTTTTGCCCGTTGCACCAACGCATCATAAGAAAAAGGGCTTTCAGACCCGAGTTTTAATCGCTGAGCGGCAAACACTTCTGGGGTAAAACCTAAGGCAGCCAGCGCCATTGAGAATGAGGTATAAGTAAGCAAGTCACGTCGTGTAACCATAAGCAGCACCAATCCATGATTGAAAATAAACTCTTTTAAACCAGTAGGTTAAATTAAATTTATTTGATAATACATGCTGTCTATCTTAGCAAACATTCAGGAAAACCCTTAACCCAGCATGCAGATTATTGGTGTAGCTTACGCTTATGCCGTGCAGTTGCGCGATGCGCAATATAATTGAAATACCCAATCCACTGCCACTCTGCTCCTGACCTGGCAAGCGGTAGAATCGCTCGCCAAGCCTCTCTAATTGTTCAGCATTCATGCCTGGCCCACTGTCTACGAACGTCAGCCCCGAGCGGCTTATCGTTACGCGAATTTCACTGTCGCTGGGCGAATAGCGAATGGCGTTATCAAGCAGATTGCGCAGCATGAGTGACAACAACAGCGCCTGCCCCCGTATAGGCGGCGGCGTGCCGTTATTTTCCAATATCAACTCAATACGTTTACGATGAGCGGCGGTGTCAAGCTCTATGAGCGTTTGCGTAACCAGCGCGAGCCAGTCAACCGGCCCCGTCTCGTCGTGCGAGGCGTCAAGCGTAGTGAAGGACTCAAGGCGTGAAAGGGTAAGCAACTGATCGACCAAGCGCGTTGCTCGGTCAATGCTGGTCGTCAGATTCTGCACGGCGTTGTCTCTTACCTGTGCGTCATCGCCGGCCAGCTGCACCACTTCCGTCTGCACCCGCAGGGCCGCCAAAGGGCTACGTAACTCATGTGCCGCATCAGAGGTAAAACGGCGCTCGCGCACCAGCATGTCCTGAGTACGGGCAAACAGTGCATTAAGTGACTGCACAAGTGGCATGATTTCACCCGGCACTCGCTCGGTAGACAGGGGCTGTGCATCATCTGCCGCGCGGTTCTGCAGCTCTTTGGCCACGCGCCGCAGAGGACGCAGTTCCAGGCTAAGCATGACTATCATCGCCAGCATCAGCAGCGGCAGCGACGCCAGCCACGGAACCAGCTGACCGCTGACCATGTCCCACGCCATATCACTGCGGTAATCGTATTCCTGCCCAACAGCAATGCGGTAATGACCATCGGTCGAAGTCAGCCACAGCATGCGCCAACTGTTGTCATCATCCTTAAGTTCAGTATCGATAAAACCGTGCGCATCCGGATTAAAACGAACGGCTTTACCGTGCTCGCCGTCGTTCAGCAGCATGTGCCCCTGACGGTCAAAAATGGCAAAAGTCAGCGCGTCATCGTCGGTATGACCGCGATGATGCTTATCGACCATGGCCTTGGTCTCGGGCATATTCTGCGTCTTCGTATCCAGCAGCATATCGCCAAGACCCGCCGTAGCGAGCCGTTTGGCAAACAGCATCTGCTGAGTATCAAAAACTTCATTAATCTTGTGGCGGGTCTGCTGCCAGGCAATGCTGCTGGCCACGGTCCAGGTGATAATCGCCAGCGCAGAAAAAAGTAAAATCAACCGCAAACGCAGGCTTTTGTTCTTAAAACGCTGGCGCAGCCTGCTTAAAAACATCATTTCTCATCACCAAGCACGTAGCCAACGCCGTGAACGGTGCGGATACATCCGTTGCCCAGCTTGCGGCGAAGATGGTGGATATGCACCTCTACCGCATTGCTACTGACCTCCTCATCCCAACTGTAGAGCTTTTCCTGAATCAATTGACGCGGTAACACGCGGTTTTTATTGCGCAGAAACAACTCCATTACCGCCACTTCACGCGGGGTCAGCACTATCGTTTCGCCATGAAGACTGACGCTGCGGCCTGCTGGGCAAAACTCAATGCCACCGTGCTGAATTTTAGGCGTGACCTGTCCGTGACGACGGCGAATCAGCGCCTCTAATCTGGCCGCAACCTCGGCCAGTGCGAAAGGTTTGCACAGATAATCATCGGCACCGGCCTGCAATCCCCCCACTCTTTCTTCCAGCGCATCTCTGGCGGTTAGGATGAGCACCGGAGTATCACGCCCTTCCAGACGCCACTGGCGCAGCAGTAACATGCCGTCGAGGCCAGGCAGGCTGAGGTCTAGCACCACCGCATCGTAAGGCGCACTGTCGAGCGCATTCTTACCGATAACGCCGTCGGTAAACCAGTCTAGAGTGAATCCCAGTCGTGTAAGGCCGACTTTGATCCCGTCGCCAATCATTTTGTCGTCTTCGATCAATAGAATCCGCATCTTTCGCTCATTCTCCTTTTTAAGGCTTGCAGAGGCATCCTTTAATCAGTATACCCAAGCCTGCTTAAGCAGTTCTTAAGATGTGCGATAACTCGCATCTTCCTTAAACGGGCTATTTGATTGAGACTCCTTCCAGTAGAATAGCCGTCAGATTATTCGACAGTTTATAAGGCTGAGAAATTACGATGAAAGCAACAACCATGAGCCAATTGCGCCAGTGGAAGCAGGAAAAGCATAAATTTGCGACCATAACTGCCTATGACGCCAGCTTTGCCCAACTCTTTGCGGAGCAGGGTATTCCCGTAATGCTTATCGGCGATTCGCTGGGCATGGTCGTTCAAGGACAGGACTCGACGCTGCCGGTCACCCTTGAGGACATTGTTTACCACACTCGCTGCGTTCGCCGTGGTGCGCCTAAAGCCCTCCTGCTGTCTGATCTGCCGTTTATGAGCTACTCCACGCCAGAGCAAACTTTCGACAGCGCTGCCCAACTGATGCGCGCCGGGGCCAATATGGTCAAGCTCGAAGGCGGCAGTTGGCTGTGCGAAACGGTCGCCATGCTGACCGAGCGCGCCGTGCCGGTATGCGGTCATTTGGGCTTAACGCCTCAGTCGGTTAATATCTTCGGCGGCTATAAAGTTCAGGGTCGCGGTGAAGTCGCCGCAAATAAGCTACTGGAAGATGCACTGGCGCTGGAAAAAGCCGGCATGCAGCTTCTGGTGCTCGAGTGCGTGCCGGTTGCATTGGCGCGTCGCGTAACCGAAGCACTGACGATCCCGGTGATCGGCATTGGCGCCGGTAGCGCAACCGACGGCCAAATTCTGGTGATGCATGATGCCTTCGGCATTACTGGTGGGCATATTCCCAAGTTTGCCAAAGACTTCCTGGCTGAAGCCGGGGATATTCGTGATGCTGTGCGCTTATACGTTGAAGAAGTGGCGCAGGGTATTTATCCCGGCATTGAACACAGCTTTCAGTAAACACCTTGCAGTCTAGCGAGAGGCATAATTGTGTTAATCATTGAAACTATCCCCCTGCTGCGCCGGGAAATTCGTTTTTTTAAGCAGAATAACAAACGCATTGCGCTGGTGCCGACGATGGGAAATTTACATCAGGGACACATGACGCTGGTTGACGAAGCGAAAGCGCGAGCAGATATTGTGGTCGTCAGCATCTTCGTCAACCCAATGCAGTTTGAACGCGCGGACGATTTAGAACGATATCCCCGTACGTTGCAGGAAGACTGTGAAAAGCTGAACAAGCGCGGCGTGGATCTGGTGTTTGCCCCCACTCCTGCCGAGATTTACCCTAAAGGGCTGGCGGCGCAGACGCAGGTCGACGTTCCTGATCTGTCGACTATCCTCGAAGGGGCGAGTCGTCCGGGGCATTTTCGCGGCGTATCCACGATTGTAAGTAAGCTGTTCAACCTAGTGCAGCCTGACGTCGCCTGTTTTGGTCAGAAAGACTATCAACAGTTGGCGCTAATTCGCGCAATGGTAGAAGATATGGGATACGACCTAGAAATAGTCGGCGTACCTACCGTGCGTGCAAAAGACGGTCTGGCTCTGAGCTCTCGCAACGGTTATTTAACTAACGACGAGCGAAAAATAGCGCCACAGCTGGCGAAAATTATGAATCAGCTTGCCATCCGTCTGACGCAGGGTGAGCGGCACGTTGAAGAGCTGCTGGCCGGCTGTGCGCAGCAGTTGCACGAAGCCGGTTTCCAGCCTGATGAGCTTTTCATCCGTGATGCGAAAAACCTGCATGATTTATCCGTCGACAGCACCTCGGCAGTGATTTTGATGGCTGCATGGTTAGGTAAAGCGCGGTTGATCGATAATCAGGAAGTGGATTTAACGGTTTAATTTATTCAATATTTCCCTGAGGGGAGAGGTAAGTTATGGTACGCACAATGCTGCAAGGTAAACTTCATCGTGTCCATGTGACCCATGCTGATTTACATTACGAAGGTTCTTGCGCCATCGATCAGGATTTTCTTGATGCCTCCGGGATCCTGGAATATGAAGCTATCGATATTTACAACGTGACCAACGGCAAGCGTTTTTCAACCTACGCGATTGCCGCAGAACGTGGCTCACGCATTATCTCGGTAAACGGTGCGGCGGCGCACTGCGCCAGCGTCGACGATTTACTGATCATTTGCTCATACGTGCAAATGTCCGATGCACAAGCGCGTCAACACAAGCCTAACGTAGCCTATTTTGAAGGCAAAAATCAGTTGAAGCGCACGGCAAAAGCGGTGCCGGTTCAGGTCGCCTGACCTGCACTGAAAAAGTGTCAAAGCGTCATAAAAAACGGGAGCCTGATGGCTCCCGTTTTTATTGGCAATAATGATGCTTAGGTTCTCAGTCCGCGCCCGCGTTCGATGAGATACCACGCCAGCAGATAGAAGGCCACGATAAATGCGACCAGTACACCCAGGGTAAACACCAACGGTACGTCTGAAATACCCAGAAAACCGTAGCGGAAGCCGCTTATCATATAAACGATAGGATTCAGCTTCGACACCGCCTGCCAGAACGGCGGCAGCAAAGTCAGCGAGTAAAATACCCCGCCCAGATAAGTCAGCGGCGTGAGCACGAAGGTCGGGATCAGGCTGATATCATCAAAGGTGGTGGCAAATACAGCGTTAAGCAGTCCGCCCAGCGAGAATAGAATTGCCGTCAGCAACAGTGTCAGCGCAATGACCCACCACGAGTGAATGGTTAGGTGGACAAAAAACATCGAGATAACGGTCACCAAAATACCGACGCAAATACCGCGCGCCACGCCGCCGCCAACGTAACCGGCGATCACCACGTGGGTTGGAACCGGCGCGACCAGCAGCTCTTCAATGTTACGCTGGAACTTGGCGCTGAAAAACGAAGAGGCAACGTTGGCGTATGAGTTAGTAATAACCGACATCATGATAAGGCCCGGCACGATGAACTGCATATAGCTGAAGCCGTGCATGTCGCCGATGCGTGAACCAATCAAATTGCCGAAAATGACGAAATAAAGAGACATGGTGATAACCGGTGGGACCAGGGTTTGCACCCAGATGCGTCCAAACCGGTTAATCTCTTTCATCCAAATACTTTTAAGTGCCACCCAATAGAGTTGCGACATTATTTTTTACCCTCACTGCCATTTACCAGGGTGACAAACAGCTCTTCTAAACGGTTGGCTTTGTTACGCATACTCAGCACTTGTACGCCCTGCTTGCTCAATTGGCTGAACAGAGAATTAAGACCCTGCTCGCGCATGACTTCCACTTCAAGGGTTGAGGTGTCGAGCAGGCTGCTATGGTAGCCTTCAAGCTGCGGAATAGCACTCTTTGGCGCCAAGTCCAGCACAAAGGTTTCTGATTTCAGCTTGGAGAGCAGCGACTTCATCGAGGTGTTTTCCACCAACTGACCGTCCTGAATAATGCCGATATTGCGGCACAGCATTTCTGCTTCTTCCAGATAGTGAGTGGTCAAAATAATCGTGGTGCCCTGCACGTTGAGCTCTTTCAAAAAGCCCCACATCGAGCGACGCAGTTCGATGTCTACGCCCGCAGTTGGCTCATCTAGAATCAACAATTTTGGCTCATGCATCAATGCACGGGCAATCATCAAACGGCGCTTCATGCCGCCCGAAAGCATACGGGAACGCTCGTTGCGCTTGCCCCACAGGTCAAGCTGTGTCAGATACTTTTCAGCGCGCGAGATGGCATCTGAACGCTTCACGCCGTAGTAACCCGCCTGATTCACCACCACCTGCATTACGGTTTCAAACGGGTTAAAGTTGAATTCCTGAGGAACCAATCCTAACTGCCGCTTGGCGTTAACAATATCCTTGTCAATGTCGTAACCAAATACCCGAACCTTACCGGCTGACTTGTTCACCAGCGAACTGATAATGCCTATCGTGGTGGATTTTCCGGCTCCGTTAGGACCCAGCAAGGCATAGAAATCGCCGGCTTCAACACGCAAATCAATTCCGCGTAAAGCCTGTACACCGCCTGCGTAGGTTTTGGTTAACTTCTCCAGTTCTAAAGCGTATGTCATAAGTGAAGTCTTACCTTGTTTTTCAATGTATTGTTTTTTCAAGAATGGTATAGGCTGAGTAGAACTCTTGTGAAATTCATTAGAGTTGACCTATATTACCCCAACGTAGACGCTTTCTTACAGGCTAATAACTTTCATGAATGATATCGAAACACTGATCAGCAACAACGCCGCTTGGTCAAAAATTATGGAAGAGGAAGATCCTGGCTTCTTCGAACGCCTCTCTCTTGCTCAAAAACCACGCTTCCTTTGGATTGGCTGTTCCGACAGTCGCGTTCCCGCAGAACGTCTGACCGGATTAGAGCCTGGCGAACTGTTCGTTCACCGCAACGTGGCTAACCTGGTGATTCATACCGACCTCAACTGCCTGTCCGTCGTGCAATACGCTATTGACGTGCTTGAAGTCGAACACGTCATTATCTGTGGCCACCACGGCTGCGGCGGCGTGAAGGCGGCGATTGAAAACCCTGAATTGGGATTAATCGACAACTGGCTGCTGCACATCCGTGATATCTATTTTAAACACGGCAACGCGCTAAGCGAACTTGAGCCAGACGACCGTTTGAATAAGCTTTGTGAACTCAACGTGATGGAACAGGTGTACAACCTGGGTCACTCAACTGTGATGCGCAGCGCGTGGAAACGCGGGCAAAACATCACTCTGCACGGCTGGGTTTACGGGCTTCAGGACGGACGTTTACGTGACCTCGACGTGACCTCGACCAGTCGTGAGGTGCTCGAGCAGCGCTATCACCGTGGCGTCGCTACGCTGATTGAACAACCGAAATAAGCAGCAACCCTCGGCTTTCACCGCATAACAATAACGCCTCAGATTTTACAACGTCTAAGGCGTTAAAACGTTCCACTATGTGCCTTGCCTAACTCAAAACACAGGCAGGCAGATTATTATTCCAGCAGTGTGACTTTGCCGACATACGGCAGATGGCGATAGCGCTGCGCATAGTCGATACCGTAACCCACCACAAACTCGTCAGGAATGGTGAAGCCAACGTACTCAACGGTAACATCAACCTCACGGCGCTGCGGTTTATCGAGCAGCGTACAGATAGCCAGTGACTTTGGCCCACGCAGCTGGAAAATCTCGCGAACTTTGCTCAGCGTATTGCCTGAGTCGATAATATCTTCGACGATCAGCACGTCTTTACCGCGAATGTCTTCATCGAGATCTTTGAGAATCTTCACATCACGCGTCGTGGACATGCCGTTGCCGTAGCTTGAAGCGGTCATGAAATCAACCTCATGCGGAACGTCAATGGCGCGGCAAAGGTCGGCCATAAACATAAAGGATCCGCGCAACAGCCCCACCAAAACCATCTCACTGCCGCTGTCGCGATAGTGCTCAGTGATTTCGCGGCCCAACTCGGCAATACGGGTTTTTACTTCCTGCTCGGAAATCATTACGTCTACAGTGTGTTTCATATAAAACCTGACCACCTAAAAAAAGAAATGAGTACTGCCACCTTGAGGATTGATGGCAGTCTTTATCGCGCAGGGAGTATATCAAAGAACGTTGCGCAACAGGTAGAACCTAGGCGACGGTGAAGGAAAGCATCATGCCCGTGTCCTCATGCTCTAAAAGATGGCAGTGCGCCATGTAGGCATGCTGCTTGTCGGCGAGATGGTCAAAGCGTACCAACACTTCGCTGCGTCCGCCTTCAACCCGCACGGTGTCTTTCCAGCCCTGACGATGTTTAGCGACCGGCTGGCCGTTTTCGGTAAGGATGCGGAACTGGGTACCGTGGATATGGAAAGGGTGCAGCATCATGTCGCCCTCTCCCGAAATAGTCCAACGCTCGTACTGCCCGCGTTTGACATCAAACGCCGGATTGTTCATGTCATAGGCTTTGCCGTTGATTTTATTACCGTTCATAAAGTCAAAATGCGCTGCGCCCTGCGGCATCGACATACCGGGCATGGCCTTCATGCTGCCGTGGTCCATCGAAGACATATCACCGTGACTGTCTGACATGCTGGGCATTGACGCCATCGTCTCTTTACTGCCGTTACCCATGCTCATGCCTGCCATCGCGCCGTGACCGTAGCGGTTCATCAGCGCCTGCATACCCAGCTGGTCGAGCTGCGGGTCCATCATCAATTGGAGCCAACGGGTTGGCAGTCCTTCAAGTGAAGGGAGCGCAGGGAGCGCAATCAGAGCGTCAGGCAGCACGCCGCCGGACTGCGTAGAGGTAGGCTGAATTTTTAACACTTGTACCGGCTGGTCGAAAGGCGCAAGTGTCATGCCCATTTGCTGTACCGGCAATGTCACCAAGTCAAACGCTTTGCCGTCGGAGCAGTCGACCATCACTTCAAAGCGTTCACCCATCAGCATAGGCAGCTCACTGAGTTTAACCGGCTCGGGCAGAAAACCCCCATCGCTGGCGATCACATACAGTGGACGCCGATCGCTGGTGGCCAAACGAAGCGAGCGAGCATTGCAGCCGTTGAGCAAGCGCAGCCGCAACCAGCCGCGAGAAACACCGTGCTGCGGATAAATCACGCCGTTGGTTAACATATGCTGGCCAAACCAGCCAACCGCAGCGGTCATCACGTCGAGCTGGTAGTCAATCTGACCCGCATCGTTAAGGCGCTTGTCCTGCAGAATAATCGGGATATCGTCCACGCCCCAGCGCGAAGGTATTTGCAGTTTATCGCCCTCTTCATCTTCTATCAGCACCATTCCTGCCAGCCCCATAGCCACTTGATAACCGCTGGTCTGATGGGGATGCGGGTGAAACCAGCAGGTTGCTGCACGCTGATCAATCGTGAAGTGCACCTCGCGGCTTGCTCCCGGAGCAATCATTGCCTGCGGACCACCGTCGGCTTCGCCCGGTATCTCAAGCCCGTGCCAGTGAACGGTGCTAGCTTCAGGCAAATTATTCTTAACGATAACCCCGACAGGCTTTCCACGACGCAGGCGCAGCACGGGCCCCAGTACATTGCCGTTCACTCCCCAGGTAGTCGTCGTTACCCCCGGTAAGAATGCACTTTTTCCCTGCTGCAAATTCAGGCGATAGGTTCCTCTGACATCTGGCTGAAGAATTTCAGGCACCGGCAGCGCAGGACGACTCGCCGCAAAGGCTTGCCGGCTCCAGGTCGGAAGGGCCGTCATTGCGCCGTACATGGCAGCCAGTTTGATGAAATCGCGACGATACATAGTCGGTCCTTATGCTTAGTCAGAGAAGAGAGATATTGCTTAGCCTAAACCTTAACCCAAGGTTAAGGTCAAGCCGATATAAGATATGAAAAAAACTGATGTAAAAGAAATTTATGTGCGGTGTGGCAAATATGGTAACGTCATTTTGATAAATTACGGGCTTAATCATTACTATGACGAATACTTATATTGTGGCTATGACACGTTTACTCGCCAAACTCCGCTTTCAGGCAAAAATAAATTTACCCGCAAAAACAAGGCAGAGCATGAAAAAAACCACCCTGAGTCTGCTATTGCTGACCTTACTTGGATTCTCCTCTGCCAGCCAGGCATTGAGCGAACCCGAAGCGGAAGATTTAGCGGATTTAACCGCCGTCTTTGTTTATTTGAAAAATAATTGTGGCTATGAGCAGTTACCGAACACGCAAATTAAACGCGCTATTATCTATTTCGCTCAGCAAAATCATTGGGATCTAAGCAATTACGCGGCCTATAACATGCAGTCAATGGGCGAAGACAGCTACCGCGATCTCAGTGGAATAGACGTGGCGAAAGCCGTCAAATGCAAGTCATTGGCGCGCGATTCGCTCGGTCTTTTAGCCTACAGTAACTAAATATCCCCTCCTCACCCCAAATTCCCCGGGGTGAGCTAAAATCTCATTGCCGTACTGTCCAATTGAAATAAAAATCCGGCTAACAACACTTTTAATGGCAGAAATTCGGCGGTGCAAGCCTCGCTCGAGTTCGCTATCATAGCGCGCCCATTTTTCATGGCTGTGATCACTCAGGAGAAGTGCGAGATTATGTCTCAGAAAGTCACCCAGAAAGAAATTTGGCATGAAACGCTGCACGACAGTTTCGGCCAGTATTTCACTGTTGAAAAAGAGCTGTATCGCGACAAAACCGAGCATCAGGATTTGGTGATTTTCGAAAATGCCGCGCTGGGCCGGGTAATGGCGCTCGACGGCGTGGTACAAACTACCGAACGTGACGAGTTTATCTATCACGAAATGATGACGCACGTGCCGCTTCTGGCGCACGGCAACGCAAAAAAAGTGCTGATTATCGGCGGTGGTGATGGCGGTATGCTGCGTGAAGTTTGCCGTCACACCCAGGTTGAGCACATCACTATGGTTGAGATTGATGCAGGCGTGGTTGAATTCTGCCGTCAGTATCTGCCTAACCACAGTGCCGGTTCCTACGAGGATGCCCGTTTTAATCTAGTGATTGATGACGGTGTAAATTTCGTCAATCAGACCACTGAAACCTACGACGTCATCATCTCCGACTGCACTGACCCCATTGGACCCGGCGAAAGCCTGTTTACCTCGGCCTTTTATGAGGGATGCGCGCGCTGCCTAAATCCCGGCGGTATTTTCGTTGCTCAGAACGGCGTCTGTTTCCTGCAGCAGGACGAAGCGGTCAACAGCCATCATAAACTGCGCCACTATTTTAAAGACGTCAGCTTCTATCAGGCTGCCGTGCCGACCTACTATGGCGGCATCATGACCTTTGCCTGGGCCACTAACAATCTGGACTATCGCCACATTGATAACGCGACGCTACAGGCACGCTTTGTTGCCTCGGGTATAACCAGTCGTTATTACAATCCGGCAGTCCATCATGGCAGCTTTGCCCTGCCGCAATATTTACTGAATGCCCTGTCAGCCGCTCGCTGAACCTGCATCCGTAAAGGGGTGAACTAAATTGCAAAAGCTGAAACTGCATGGTTTCAATAACCTGACTAAAAGCCTGAGTTTTTGTATCTACGATATTTGTTATGCCAAGACCGCAGACGACCGCGACGGCTATATCGCCTACATTGACAAAGAGTATAGCGCCAACCGCCTGACGGAAATTCTCACCGAGGCCTGTTCGATTATCGGTGCGAATATCCTCAACGTGGCACGACAGGATTATGAACCTCAGGGTGCCAGCGTCACGATTCTGGTCAGTGAAGAACCGGTTGACCCCAAGGATGTTGACACGTCAGAGCACCCTGGTCCGTTACCCAAGTCGGTGGTGGCACACCTCGACAAGAGCCACATCTGCGTTCATACCTATCCAGAAAGCCATCCCGAGGGCGGGCTTTGCACCTTCCGTGCCGACATAGAAGTGTCAACCTGCGGGGTAATTTCGCCACTGAAGGCGTTGAACTATCTTATTCATCAGTTGGAATCTGACATCGTTACCATTGATTATCGCGTGCGCGGTTTTACTCGTGACGTGAATGGCGTTAAGCATTACATCGATCACTCAATCAATTCGATTCAAAATTTCATGTCTGAAAATATAAAATCGCTGTATCACATGCTGGACGTGAATGTTTATCAGGAGAATATTTTCCATACCAAAATGATGCTTAAAGACTTCGATCTTAAACATTACCTGTTTAATGCCAAACCTGACGAACTGAGCGCAGCAGACCATAAAGAAATTACCAGTCTGTTGTATAAAGAGATGCAGGAAATTTATTACGGAAGAAATATCCCGCACCTTTAGAATTGAATGGCCGACCATCTTATTGATGTTTAGGCCATTTTTTATTTTTTTCGGGAAATAACGCGAGGGAGAACTAGCGATAGGTAATGATAAAAGCGCGGTACTTTTCCAATACCAACAGGAAGTCTTCAACCCCGCAAAACGACAGGCTCTCTTCATCGTAGTAGTTCATGCCGTCTTCCATGCCGTCACTTTCCAGATCCAGCTGATTGGCTCTTACCATCACTTCTTCACCATCGAACCACAGCGTATATTCATGGCCCTCAAGTTGCCAGGTGCGTTCGCTGCCCTTTAGCCCGGCGGCGGCGGCCTCAATTTTGTCGAGCAGGCTTAAATCACCTTTAATCTCTTCGTTCAGCCAGTGGCCGATCACTTCATGCCCCATTGAGAAACGGGCCTTTACTTGTCCGGTGATATCACGCATGAAATCATAGTCCATCGTCTTATCTCCCGATTGGCGTTAACGACGTGAAGTATAAACAGGCACGGAAAACGGTGCCTAAAATACAAAAGAAAAAGGAGGCCGAAGCCTCCTTACTGTTCTGTGCCGCAATATAGCGATTTAAAGCGCGGTTTGGAAGATCACACCGTCAGCTTTATCGGTATATTCCGACAGCTTGTCGAAGTTCAGATAACGGTAGGTATCAACCGCGGTCTTATCAACTTCAGCCATGTAACCCAAATACTCTTCCGGCGTTGGCAAGCGTCCCAGCAGGGAAGCGATAGCCGCCAGCTCAGCCGATGCCAAGTAAACGTTGGCGCCATTACCGAGACGGTTCGGGAAGTTACGGGTTGATGTTGACACCACGGTTGCCCCGTCTGCCACACGCGCCTGGTTACCCATGCACAGTGAACATCCAGGGATCTCGACGCGCGCACCGCTTTTACCAAAGACGCTGTAATAGCCCTCTTCGGTTAACTGTGCAGCATCCATTTTGGTCGGTGGTGCAACCCACAGACGAGTTGGCAACGCGCCTTTGTGGCTGTCGAGCAACTTACCGGCAGCGCGGAAGTGACCGATGTTGGTCATGCAAGAACCGATAAACACTTCGTCAATCTTGCTGTTGGCAACGCTCGACAGCAGACGTGCGTCGTCTGGGTCATTCGGGGCACACAGAATAGGCTCTTTGATTTCGTTCAGGTCGATTTCGATAATCGCAGCGTATTCGGCATCCGCATCGGCTTCGAGCAGCGTTGGGTTAGCCAACCACTCTTCCATACCGGTAATACGACGCTCGATAGTGCGACGATCGCCGTAACCTTCGGAGATCATCCACTTCAACAGCACGATGTTAGAGCTCAGATACTCTTTGATTGGCGCCTGATCCAGCTTAATAGTACAACCTGCGGCAGAACGCTCAGCAGACGCATCCGCGAGTTCAAACGCCTGCTCAACTTTCAGCTCTGGCAAACCTTCGATTTCAAGAATACGACCGGAGAACAGGTTTTTCTTACCCTTTTTCTCAACGGTCAGATGACCTTCTTTAATCGCGTAGTAAGGAATGGCATGAACCAAGTCACGCAGCGTGATGCCCGGCTGCATTTTACCTTTAAAGCGCACCAGCACTGATTCAGGCATATCCAACGGCATAACGCCGGTCGCCGCAGCAAAAGCGACCAGACCAGAACCTGCCGGGAACGAAATACCGATCGGGAAACGGGTGTGGGAGTCGCCGCCGGTGCCTACGGTGTCTGGCAGCAGCATACGGTTCAACCACGAGTGAATGATGCCGTCGCCCGGACGCAGAGAAACGCCGCCGCGGTTCATGATGAAGTCAGGCAGCGTATGGTGCGTGGTCACGTCAACTGGCTTAGGATAAGCGGCGGTATGACAGAATGACTGCATCACGAGATCTGCTGAGAAGCCCAGACACGCCAGGTCTTTCAGTTCATCACGGGTCATTGGACCGGTGGTGTCCTGGGAACCGACAGAGGTCATTTTTGGTTCACAGTATTCGTCAGGACGAATACCCTCAACGCCACAGGCGCGACCGACCATTTTCTGTGCCAGAGAGTAACCTTTGGTGCTTTTGGCAACAGGCTTGGCGATACGGAATACTTCGCTGGTGGGTAGCTTCAGTGATTCACGCGCCTTGGTGGTTAAACCACGGCCGATGATCAATGGAATACGGCCACCGGCGCGCACTTCGTCGAGCAGAACGTCGGTTTTGAGAGCAAAGGTCGCAATAACGGCGTCGGTTTCATGGTTACGTACTTCACCTTTATACGGGTAAATGTCGATAACATCGCCCATATTTAGATCAGAAACGTCCACTTCAATCGGTAAAGCACCGGCATCTTCCATTGTGTTAAAGAAGATTGGCGCAATTTTACTGCCTAAAACCACACCGCCACCGCGCTTGTTTGGCACGTATGGGATGTCGTCGCCCATGTACCAAAGCACGGAGTTGGTGGCAGACTTACGTGAAGAACCGGTACCTACCACGTCACCGACGTAGGCCAAAGGGAAGCCTTTCTTGTTCAGCTCTTCGATTTGTTTGATTGGACCGATAGAACCAGGCTGATCGGGAACGATACCTTCACGTTCAATTTTCAGCATCGCCAATGCGTGCAGTGGGATATCAGGACGCGACCAGGCATCAGGAGCCGGTGATAAATCGTCAGTGTTGGTTTCACCTGTCACTTTGAACACAGTAACAGTGATTTTTTCAGCCAGCTTAGGACGTGCAAGATACCATTCGGCATCGGCCCATGACTGAAGAATTTGTTTAGCGTAGTTGTTTCCGGCCTTCGCTTTTTCTTCTACATCGTAGAAGTTATCGAACATCAGCAGGGTATGAGACAGTGCTTTAGCGGCAATCGGCGCCAGCTTTTCAACGTCTAACGCTTCAATCAGCGGATGAATATTGTAGCCACCTTGCATGGTGCCCAACAGTTCAACGGCTTTCTCAGGAGTGACCAGCGGAGATGTAGTTTCGCCTTTAGCAACGGCTGCCAGGAAGCCAGCTTTAACATAAGCGGCTTCGTCAACGCCCGGTGGTACACGGTTAATCAGCAGGTCCAGCAGGGTTTCTTCTTCACCTTCAGACGGGTTCTTCAGGGATTCAACCAGTGCGGCCATTTGTGAAGCATCGAGTGGCTTAGGGACAATTCCCTCTGCGGCACGCTCGGCTACGTGCTTACGGTATTCTTCTAGCACGACTCTCTCCTCGCTCTCATTGTCATTTATTATATCCAGGCTGAACCTGGTTTCCGACATCAATCAGCCATAAACCCTATAGGGTTACAGCGCCCTGAAAATGGGTTTGAATGTGGTCGATAGCCGGATCACGGCGGGGTTGTCTTTTATGAGGCGAAGCGAAACATCCTGAACGCTTAGCGACGACAGTCCCCGGTTGCGCTGTCGCAGCATAGCAGGGTTTAACGCTCTTGTTAATTCGTTCACAAAAAAGCAACATAAAATATTTGCTGAATCGTTGAGCACAGTGCGATCGTCTGCCTTTCTATGCCCCTTCGCTATGCCGCATTAACCATAAATTAATAATGGCTTTTCCGACACTGTTTTTGTCGCCGTTTTTCTTGAAAAAGTGAAGGGAGTATCTATGTCGACTGGATCATAAAACCAACAATTTGGCCTGTGACTTGCATAGCTTTTACATGATATCTATGCAATTTTTACCTTTTGATAATCAAGGAAAGAAAATGTCACGCAAGAACATACAAAAAGTCCTTCTCTGCTCGGCGCTCCTTTGCGGCTATGCACAGGCAGAAACGCTTACCGGAACGCTGAAAAAGATCGACGATCAAAATCTGGTTACCGTCGGTTATCGCGAATCCAACGTTCCGTTTTCCTATAAGGATGACGGTGACAAAGTGCTCGGCTATTCTCAGGAATATTCCAATAAAATCGTCGATGCCATTAAAAAACGATTGAATAAACAGAATATTGCGGTGAAATTTATCTCTATCACTTCACCGAACCGTATCCCGCTGCTGCAAAACAATGTTTACGATTTTGAGTGTGGCTCAACGACAAATAACCCTGAGCGTCAAAAACAGGTCACCTTCTCCAATACTATTTTCATCGTGGGCACCAAGCTGCTGGTAAAGAAGGGTTCGGGGATCCATGATTTCTCAGATTTAAATGGCAAAACAGTTTCAACCACCGGCGGTACCACATCAGAAATTCTGCTCAATAAAATGAACAGCGATAAAAAGATGCAGATGCGCATTATCAGTGCGCAGGAAGGAGGAGCATCCGCATTTCACACGCTGGAAACAGGCCGTGCTTCTGCATTTATGATGGATGATGCCCTGTTGGCCGGCGATCGTGCCAAGGCACGCAAACCGTCAGATTGGGAAATTGTGGGCACACCTCAGTCCAGAGAAGCGTACGGTTGTATGCTGCGTAAAGACGACCCGCAGTTTGAGAAATTGGTCGATGACACCATTGCCAGCGCACAGACGTCAGGTGAAGCGGCCAAGTGGTTTACCCGTTGGTTCATGCAGCCGGTTCCGCCTAAAAACCTGAATATGGATTTTGCGATGTCAGATGATATGAAGAATCTGTTTGCGCATCCAGATAACAAGGCACTTTAAGTTCTTTGATTTAATAACCTAAAATTCAGATACAAAAAAACCGTCTCGAAGACGGTTTTTTTGCTTCCAGCCCACTGTTAGCGCAGCTGATTGGAATTACTGATATCGATAAAATACGATACAAGTGCCACAGAGCAAATAAAGTATGCGTCAAAGTGTACAAAAAAACAACTAAAAATGGCTGTATAAAAAAACAGTAGCAGCGTACTCTTTAGTCTGGACTGCTTCGCCGGTTTAGCGACCGGTCATCGGGCCTGGAGGCAGCTCATTAACGCTGCGATTCAGGTGCTACAACGCACTTGTTTCACCCCTATTTTCCCGATGAGGTTGAGGTGGTTTTGGTCCGGTAAAAGGATTGCGCAATGAAAAGGATTTCTATTTTTTTCCTTATCATTGTACTGGGAAGTGCGCTGAGTTTACTGAATGGCGGATGGTCAATTTCCAATATTTATCTGAACGTTAACGTCATTAACCAGAACAGGTAAGCTACTGGCCGCTTCTCGAGCGGCCTTTTAATTGTTGTCATAGCACAAATAAAAACGGCCCCTGTTTAGGAGCCGTTTTATAACCTAAGAACCAGAAATTACTTTTTCTTGGCTTTAGGGTTTGGCAAGTCAGTGATGCTGCCTTCGTAGATTTCGGCTGCCAGACCCACAGACTCATGCAGAGTTGGGTGAGCGTGGATAGTCAGCGCGATATCTTCAGCGTCGCAACCCATTTCGATAGCCAGACCGATTTCACCCAGCAGCTCGCCGCCGTTGGTTCATGCAGCCGGTTCCGCCTAAAACCTGAATATGGATTTTGCGATGTCAGATGATATGAAGAATCTGTTTGCGCATCCAGATAACAAGGCACTTTAAGTTCTTTGATTTAATAACCTAAAATTCAGATACAAAAAAACCGTCTCGAAGACGGTTTTTTTGCTTCCAGCCCACTGTTAGCGCAGCTGATTGGAATTACTGATATCGATAAAATACGATACAAGTGCCACAGAGCAAATAAATTATGCCTCACACTGCTCAAAAAAACAACCACAAATGGCTGTATAAAAAAACAGTAGCAGCGTACTCTTTAGTCTGGACTGCTTCGCCGGTTTAGCGACCGGTCATCGGGCCTGGAGGCAGCTCATCAACGCTGCGATGCAGGTGCCACAGAGCACTTGTTTCACCCCTATTTTCCCGATGAGGTTGAGGTGGTTGTGGTCCGGTAAAAGGATTGCGCAATGAAAAGGATTTCTATTTTTTTCCTTATCATTCTACTGGGAAGTGCGCTGAGTTTACTGAATGGCGGATGGTCAATTTCCAATATTTATCTAAACGTTAACGTCATTAACCAGAACAGGTAAGCTACTGGCCGCTTCTCGGAGCGGCCTTTTAATTGTTGTCATAGCACAAATAAAAACGGCCCCTGTTTAGGGGCCGTTTTATAACCTAAGAACCAGAAATTACTTTTTCTTGGCTTTAGGGTTTGGCAAGTCAGTGATGCTGCCTTCGTAGATTTCGGCTGCCAGACCCACAGACTCATGCAGAGTTGGGTGAGCGTGGATAGTCAGCGCGATATCTTCAGCGTCGCAACCCATTTCGATAGCCAGACCGATTTCACCCAGCAGCTCGCCGCCGTTGGTACCCACGATAGCACCACCAATAACGCGGTGAGTTTCTTTATCGAAGATAAGCTTGGTCATACCGTCAGCACAGTCGGAAGCGATGGCGCGACCGGAAGCAGCCCAAGGGAAGGTCGCCGTTTCGTAGCTTATGCCTTTCTCTTTCGCTTCTTTCTCGGTCAGACCCACCCAGGCAACTTCTGGCTCAGTGTAGGCAATCGAAGGAATAACCTTCGGATCAAAGTAGTGTTTTTTGCCGGAGATAACTTCAGCAGCGACGTGGCCTTCATGCACACCTTTGTGTGCCAGCATTGGCTGACCCACGATATCGCCGATAGCGAAGATGTGTGGAATGTTGGTACGCATTTGCTTATCAACGTGGATAAATCCGCGCTCGTCAACGTCAATACCTGCAGCACCGGCTTCCAGCAGCTTACCGTTAGGTACGCGGCCGATAGCCACCAGCACGGCGTCATAACGCTGTGGTTCAGCGGGTGCTTTTTTGCCTTCCATCGTGACATAGATACCGTCTTCTTTTGCTTCAACGGCAGTCACTTTGGTTTCCAGCATCAGGTTGAACTGCTTGCTGATTTTCTTGGTAAAGACTTTAACAACGTCTTTGTCAGCCGCCGGGATCACTTGGTCAAACATCTCGACTACGTCGATTTTTGAACCCAGTGCGTGATACACGGTGCCCATTTCCAGACCGATAATACCGCCGCCCATCACCAGCAGACGCTCAGGAACAGTTTTCAGCTCCAGCGCATCCGTTGAGTCCCAAACGCGTGGGTCATCATGAGGAATGAATGGCAGTTTAATTGGACGAGAGCCCGCAGCGATAATGGCGTTATCGAAAGTGATGGTCGTTGGACCATTCTCGCCTTCAACAACCAAAGTATTAGCCCCGGTGAATTTGCCCAGGCCGTTAACAACTTTGACCTTACGGCCTTTAGCCATGCCAGCTAGACCGCCGGTCAGCTGGTTAATCACTTTTTCTTTCCAAACGCGAACTTTGTCGATGTCGGTTTTTGGCTCACCGAAAACAATGCCGTGTGCTTCCAAAGCTTTAGCTTCAGAAATCACTTTCGCCACGTGCAGCAGTGCTTTGGAAGGGATACAACCTACGTTAAGACAAACACCACCGAGAGTGGCGTAACGCTCAACCAGAATAGTTTCAAGACCTAAATCAGCGCAACGGAAAGCGGCAGAATAGCCTGCAGGACCAGCCCCAAGTACCACGACCTGAGTTTTAATTTCTGTACTCATCATGACCTCTTAATTGTTTGTCCGGCGGGTCAGACGTTCTTTGAAACGCACTCATTAAGAATGAATGCAGTACGCAACGCCCTTCATCCACCGGGACGCATACACCGCGAGAAGTTTACAGAATTGTTAAAATTCTGCAAACAAAGTTCGGGTGACCTGAGTCTCAACAATCTTATTACCCGCCAACTAAAGGCAATAAGACCCGTGTCAAAAACAAGGCCGGCAACTTGCCGGCCTTATAACAATTACATCACCAGACGACGAATATCTGACATTACGGTACCGATGTATGCAGCGAAACGTGCTCCAGCTGCACCGTCAATAACCCGGTGGTCGAAGGACAGAGACAGCGGCAACATCAAACGCGGTTCAAACTCTTTGCCATTCCAGACCGGCTTCATAGACGATTTTGACACGCCCAGAATCGCCACATCCGGCGCATTCACGATAGGCGTAAATGCCGTACCGCCGATGCCGCCCAGGCTAGAGATAGTGAAACAGCCGCCCTGCATATCGGAAGCAGTCAGTTTGCCATCACGTGCCTTCTTGGAGATAACGGTCAGTTCACGCGACAATTCAACAATACCTTTCTTGTTGACGTCACGGAATACCGGAACCACCAGGCCGTTTGGCGTATCAACCGCCACACCGATGTTAATATATTTTTTCAGCGTCAGCGTCTGCGCATCGGCAGAAAGAGAGCTGTTAAAGCGTGGGAACTCTTCCAGCGCCTTGGCAACGGCTTTCATGATGAAGACCAGCGGCGTGATTTTCACGTCGAGTTTCTTCTTCTCGGCTTCAACGTTCTGCTGCTTACGGAACTCTTCAACTTCAGTGATATCGGCTTCGTCGAACTGCGTAACGTGCGGGATCATCACCCAGTTACGGCTCAGGTTGGCACCAGAAATTTTCTGGATACGGCCCAGTTCAACTTCTTCGATTTCACCAAACTTGCTGAAGTCAACTTTCGGCCAAGGCAGCATACCCGGCAAACCACCGCCCGCCGCCGCAGCGGCAGCAGGTGCAGCTTCAGCACGTTTAACTGCATCTTTTACGTAAGCCTGAACGTCTTCGCGCAGGATGCGGCCTTTACGACCGGTGCCTTTCACTTTAGACAGGTTAACGCCAAACTCGCGCGCGAGACGACGGATAACAGGCGTAGCGTGAACGTAAGCATCGTTCTCAGAGAATTCGCCTTTGCTTTCAACAGCTGCCGGAGCCGCCGCTTTTTGTTCCTGTTTGGCAGGAGCCGCCGTTTCTTCTTTCTTGGCTGGAGCCGCAGCAGGTGCAGCGCCTTCTACTTCGAAGACGAAAATCAAAGAACCGGTGCTGACTTTATCGCCCGCAGCAATTTTGATTTCTTTAACGGTGCCAGCAAACGGCGCAGGCACTTCCATTGAAGCTTTATCGCCTTCAACGGTGATCAGAGACTGATCTTCTGCAACTTTATCGCCCACTTTAACCATGATCTCGGTGACTTCAACTTCGTCACCGCCGATGTCCGGTACGTTAACTTCTTTGCTGCCAGAAGCCGCAGGTGCAGCAGCAGGTTTCTCTTCTGCTTTGGTTTCTTCTTTGGCAGCAGGAGCCGCAGAGCCAGAGCCCGCCACTTCAAAGACCATAATCAGAGAACCGGTGCTGACTTTGTCGCCCGCAGCAATTTTGATCTCTTTAACCGTACCAGCAAACGGCGCCGGCACTTCCATTGAGGCTTTATCACCCTCAACGTTGATAATCGACTGATCGGCAGAAACCGTGTCGCCCACTTTTACCAGAATTTCGGTAACTTCAACTTCATCACCGCCGATGTCGGGTACGTTAACGTCTTTGTTTTCGCTTGAAGCCGCGGCGGCAGGTTTTTCTTCTGCTTTCACTTCTTCTTTAGCCGCCGGTTTTTCTTCCGCTTTAGCCGGTGCAGCAGCACCGTCAGCAGAATCAAACACGAAAATCAGTTTGCCGGTTTCGACGGTATCGCCCACAGCAACTTTAATTTCTTTAACTACGCCAGCCTGTGGAGAAGGGACTTCCATCGACGCCTTGTCACCTTCAACAACAATCAGAGACTGTTCGACGGAAACGGTATCGCCAACCTTCACCAGCACTTCGGTGACTTCTACTGCATCGGCACCAATGTCCGGTACATTAATTTCAATAGCCATCTGTCTTTACCTCTTACGCCAGACGCGGGTTAACTTTGTCAGCATCGATGCCAAACTTGGTAATGGCTTCTGCCACAACCTTCACATCGATCTCGCCACGTTTGGCCAATTCGCCCAGTGCAGCAACCACCACGTAAGATGCATCGATCTCGAAGTGGTGACGCAGGTTTTCGCGGCTGTCAGAACGGCCGTAACCGTCAGTGCCGAGAACGCGGAAATCGCTGGCAGGAACGAAGTTACGGATCTGCTCGGCGAACAGTTTCATGTAGTCAGTTGATGCAACAACCGGCGCATCATTCATGACCTGAGCCACGTAAGGAATGCGTGGTTCGTCAGCCGGATGCAGCATGTTCCAACGTTCGCAGTCCTGACCGTCGCGCGCCAACTCGGTGAACGAGGTTACGCTGTAAACGTCAGAACCCACGCCGTAATCTTTGGCCAGAATCTGAGCTGCATCACGCACGTGGCGCAGAATTGAACCCGAGCTCATCAGCTGCACTTTGCCTTTGCTGCCTTCAACAGTTTCCAGCTTGTAGATACCTTTACGAATGCCTTCTTCGGCACCTTCCGGCATGGCTGGCATGTGGTAGTTTTCGTTCAGCGTGGTGATGTAGTAATAAATGTTCTCCTGCGCGTCGCCGTACATACGCACCAGACCATCATGCATGATGACCGCCACTTCGTAGGCATACGCCGGATCATAAGAGATACAGTTAGGGATCGTCAGCGACTGAATATGGCTGTGGCCATCTTCGTGCTGCAAACCTTCACCGTTCAGCGTTGTACGACCAGAAGTGCCGCCGACCAGGAAGCCGCGCGCCTGTTGGTCACCCGCTGCCCAGCACAGGTCACCGATACGCTGGAAACCGAACATTGAGTAGTAGATATAGAACGGGATCATTGGCAAGTCGTTGGTGCTGTAAGACGTTGCCGCTGCCAACCATGAAGAGGCCGCACCCAGTTCGTTAATCCCTTCCTGCAGAATCTGACCTTTCTCGTCTTCTTTATAGTAAGCAACCTGCTCACGGTCCTGCGGGGTATATTGCTGGCCGTTCGGGCTGTAAATACCAATCTGACGGAACAGACCTTCCATACCAAAAGTACGCGCTTCATCGGCAATGATCGGGACTAAACGGTCTTTGATCGAATCGTTTTTCAGCATCACGTTCAATGCACGAACGAAGGCGATAGTGGTAGAAATTTCTTTCTTCTGCTCTTCCAGCAGCTGAGAGAAGTCTTCCAGCTTCGGCATTTCCAGCTTCTGCGTGAATTTTGGCAGACGCGTTGGCAGATAACCTTTCAGCGCCTGGCGACGTTCATGCAGGTATTTGTACTCTGCGGAGTCTTTTTCCAGGGTGATGTAAGGCAGTTTTTCAATGTTTTCATCGCTGACTGGTACGCTGAAACGATCGCGGATGTAACGTACGCCATCCATGTTCATTTTCTTGACCTGGTGGGCAATGTTCTTGCCTTCAGCGGTTTCACCCATGCCATAACCTTTGATGGTGTGGGCAAGGATTACTGTTGGCTGGCCTTTAGTGTTCTGCGCTTTGTTCAGTGCAGCAAAGACTTTCTTCGGATCGTGACCCCCGCGGTTCAGGGCCCAGATCTGGTCGTCGGTCATGTCTTTAACCAACGCAGCCGTTTCAGGGTATCTGCCGAAGAAGTGCTCGCGAACGTATTTACCGTCGCGTGACTTGAAGGTCTGATAATCGCCGTCAACGGTTTCGTTCATCAGTTGGATGAGCTTGCCGCTGGTATCCTTACGCAGCAGTTCGTCCCAACGGTTGCCCCAAATCACCTTGATAACGTTCCAGCCGGCGCCTGCAAAGATGCCTTCCAGTTCGTTGATGATTTTACCATTACCGGTAACCGGGCCATCAAGGCGCTGCAGGTTACAGTTGATGATGAAGCACAGGTTGTCTAGCTTCTCGCGGGTAGCGATGGTGATCGCACCTTTAGATTCTGGCTCATCCATCTCACCGTCGCCCAGGAACGCATAAACGCGCTGGCTGGTGGTGTCTTTAAGACCACGGTGATCCAAATATTTCAGGAATTTGGCCTGATAAATTGCCCCAATTGGACCCAGACCCATTGATACGGTCGGGAACTGCCAGAATTCAGGCATCAGTTTCGGGTGCGGATAAGAAGAGAGACCTTTACCGTGAACTTCCTGACGGAAATTGTTCATCTGGTCTTCGGTCAAGCGGCCTTCAAGGAAAGCACGCGCGTACACGCCTGGAGAGATGTGGCCCTGGAAGTAAACCAGATCGCCGCCGTCCTGCTCGTTGCGTGCACGGAAAAAGTGGTTGAAGCACACTTCATAAATAGCGGCAGAAGACTGGAATGATGACATGTGGCCACCGAGATCCAGGTCTTTTTTGGACGCACGCAGAACGGTCATGATCGCGTTCCAGCGGATTGCCGTACGAATATTGCGTTCCAGCTCCAGGTTACCCGGATATTCAGGTTCGTCTTCAACAGCGATGGTATTGATATAGTTACGGCTTGCAGCACCAGCTGCAACGCTCACGCCGCCTTTACGTGCTTCACTCAGAACCTGATCGATCAGGAACTGTGCACGCTCAACACCTTCTTCACGGATGACCGATTCGATCGCTTGTAGCCAGTCGCGAGTTTCGATCGGATCCACGTCATTATTTACACGTTCTGACATGGTGCTTTTCCTTATCTGTCTCTAATACGTTGGTTTATCTGGAGCCTGTCTTCCTGCGCTCTCAACGTTTCTGCGCTCTTACCACAGCTTCGTAGGTAAAACGCACGAAGACAGGCCCGTCAGTGTAGTTTCTGCTCCCACGGGAGAGCATAAAAGCTTCCAAAATTATTCTCAGAGCCCAAACGACGGGCTATAGGTATGCGGACAGCCAGATTTACCCAGAGTTTAATTTTCTTCGTTACGTTGCTGGAGTCGACGTAGTGAACGATCACGACGACTGTGCTCCCTGCTCAAATCCAGCAAAACTTCCTCGATAAACGCCAGGTGACGGTGCGATGCTTCGCGGGCCTTTTCTGGCTCACGTGCGACAATCGCTGCAAATATCCCGGCGCGGTGGTTGCTCACCATCGCCAACATTTCACGGCGCGAGTAAAGCAATTCAAAATTCTGTCGAACGTTTTTTTCAAGCATCGGCCCCATACAGCGGAGCAGATGCAGCAACACCACATTATGCGTCGCTTCTGTTACAGCTACCTGATACTGCATGACTGCATCGGCTTCAGCGTCGAGATCGCCACTGTCCTGCGCCGATTGAATCACGAGATGACAATCGCGAATACGCTGTAAGTCTTCTTCCGTTCCGCGAAGCGCTGCATAATAAGCGGCTATACCTTCGAGGGCGTGACGGGTTTCAAGGAGATCGAACTGCGATTCAGGATGATCGGAAAGTAATTCTGCAAGGGGGTCGCTAATGCTTTGCCATAAGTTGCTTTGAACGAATGTGCCACCACCCTGGCGACGTAACAGCAGGCCTTTACCTTCAAGGCGCTGAATAGCTTCTCTTAGCGAAGGCCGAGAAACATCAAACTGCTTTGCCAGTTCGCGCTCGGGCAAAAGCTTTTCGCCAGGGCGCAGAGTGCCTTCAAGGATCAGAGACTCAAGCTGCTTCTCGATCGCGTCAGATAACTTCGGCTGTCTAATTTTACTGTAGGCCATAGGAACGTTTATCTGCCTTATAGGTCACGTGACTAGCTCGGAGTCAATTGGTAATACCAATTCAAAAAACGTGGCCGTAAAGTAACAAAGTATTCACGCGAAGTCCATATCGAGCCCCTCTTAAAACCGCCCATCTCGCACAATTTAACAAATATTTAGCATTTCTTTTTATAACGTGCCCTGGATCACATTTCACCGCTTTCAGACAACTTTTCAATCGGTTTGCTCATTTCTTAAGCGCTAATACAATAAAGCAGGTGCAAACTTTTTCGCTTAACACTATTCTTGGCCGAACGGTAGTTAATGCTGCTTTTTCGTTGCATTGCAGCCGTAAATAATTAGATACAAAATGTGTACTCTTCGGCTTACAGCCAACGTTTTAAGCAGATTTGTAGCTTTTTTCCCTAACGACAGAGGATCGGGAAATGGATGATAAGCAGCACGGCGAGGAGCTAAAACGCGGACTAAAAAACCGCCATATACAGCTCATTGCATTAGGTGGAGCAATCGGTACTGGGCTTTTTCTGGGAATAGCGCAGACCATCAAAATGGCAGGGCCTTCCGTTCTGCTTGGCTATGCCATTGGCGGCGTGATTGCATTTTTGATCATGCGTCAACTGGGTGAAATGGTTGTTGAAGAGCCCGTTGCTGGTTCTTTTAGCCACTTCGCCTACAAATATTGGGGTAATTTCGCCGGTTTCGCCTCCGGTTGGAACTACTGGGTATTGTACGTATTGGTCGCGATGGCAGAACTTACTGCCGTGGGTATTTACGTGCAGTATTGGTGGCCGGAGATCCCAACCTGGGTTTCCGCACTGGTATTCTTTGTGTTGATTAACGCCATTAACCTGACCAACGTAAAAGTTTACGGCGAGATGGAATTCTGGTTCTCGATCATTAAAGTCGTGGCGATCGTTGGCATGATTGTCTTTGGCGCATGGCTACTTGCCAGCGGCCACGGCGGTCCTGAGGCTACGGTGACCAACCTTTGGGCGCAGGGCGGATTCTTCCCGCACGGCATCAGCGGACTGGTGATGGCGATGGCGGTTATCATGTTCTCCTTTGGCGGACTTGAACTGGTGGGCATTACCGCTGCCGAAGCCGCTAACCCGGAAACGAGCATTCCAAAAGCCACCAATCAAGTCATCTACCGTATTTTAATTTTCTATATCGGCTCGCTTGCCATTCTGCTGTCACTGTATCCGTGGACCAAGGTCGTTGAAGGCGGCAGCCCGTTTGTGCTGATTTTCCACGCACTTGACAGCAATCTGGTTGCAACCCTACTCAACGTCGTGGTGCTCACGGCGGCCCTGTCTGTTTACAACAGTTGCGTATACAGCAACAGCCGCATGCTGTTTGGCCTGGCTAAACAGGGTAATGGCCCGAAAGCGCTGCTCAAGGTTGACCGTCGCGGCGTGCCTTATGTGGCTATCGGTATTTCAGCACTGGCAACGGCGCTGTGTGTACTTATCAACTACCTGATGCCGGGCAAAGCCTTTGGCCTGCTGATGGCGTTGGTCGTTTCTGCACTGGTCATCAACTGGGCGATGATTAGCCTCGCACACCTGAAGTTCCGTCAGGCAAAAAACCGCGAAGGCGTCACCCCGAAATTTAAAGCGCTACTTTACCCTTTTGGCAACTACCTCTGCCTGGTGTTCCTGGCGGCTATTCTGGTGATTATGTATATAACGCCGGATATTCAGATTTCAGTCATTCTAATCCCGGTCTGGCTGATTGTTCTTGCCGTCAGCTACAAGCTGAAAGGTAAAAATACTCCAGTCACGCATACATCACTCAAATAGAGTCGTTACGCAGCGCTTAGCGACTGTGCTTGCTCTTCAAAACCCGACCACACGGTCGGGTTTTTTTATGGCGTTTGGTGCTCGAGGTTAAATGTAATCTGGCTCACACTTTCCTTTTCGTAACCAATTTGTCCATCTCTACGCTTCTTATCTCCTGACTCATTCCTATAACTCGCATCAATACTTCAAACACTTAGTTATCCGTCCCCCGTTTTGGAGAGAGTCCATGAGACAAGGCGCACTGTCTTTTAAAGAAAAAGTTGCATACGGCATGGGAGATGCGGGCTGCAATATGATTTGGGGCACCATTACCCTATTTCTGAGCTATTTTTATACCGACGTTTTCGGGCTGGCACCGGCGCTGGTTGGCGTCATGTTGCTGTCGATTCGAGTTATTGATGCCGTAAGCGACCCGATTATGGGTGCCATCGCCGACCGCACGCAGACGCGCTGGGGCCGCTTCCGTCCTTACCTGCTGTGGGTTTCAGTGCCTTTCGCCCTGTTCAGCATTTTGATGTTCTCCACCCCCGACTGGAGCTATTCAAACAAAGTTATTTATGCCTTTACGACCTATTTCCTGATGTCGCTAACCTATACCGCCATCAATATTCCCTACTGCTCGCTGGGCGGTGTGATCACCGCTGATCCAAAAGAACGCGTCTCCTGCCAGTCTTACCGCTTCTTTATGGTGGGTATCGCCACCCTAATCCTCTCCTCCTCGCTGCTGCCAATGGCACAGTGGTTTGGCGGCGCGGATAAGGCAAAGGGATACCAAATGTCGATTGCCGTGATGGCGTTCATTGCGCTGGCAATGTTTTTGTTCTGCTTTAGTTCTGTTAAAGAACGAATTCAGCCCGCCGTCACCCTCAAGCGCGATCTTAAGAGCGATTTGAAAGACGTGTGGAAGAATGACCAGTGGGTACGCATCTTGCTGCTGACCTTTTGCAACGTTTGTCCGGGCTTTATTCGTATGGCGGCGACGATGTATTACGTCACGTGGGTGATGGAAAAGTCGACCTCGTTCGCCAGCCTCTTTATCAGCCTCGGGGTAATTGGCATGATGATCGGCAGCGCATTGGCCAAACCGCTCACCGACCGATTCTGCAAACTGAAAGTCTTTTTCTGGACCAATATTATTCTCACCCTGTTCTCCTGCGGATTCTACTTCCTTGACCCACATATAACCCCGCTGATTCTGGCAGCCTACTTCCTGCTCAATATTCTCCACCAACTGCCGTCACCTTTGCACTGGTCGCTGATGGCCGACGTCGATGATTACGGTGAATGGAAGACGGGAAAACGCAGTACCGGCATCAGTTTCTCAGGCAATTTGTTCTTTCTCAAATGCGGGCTGGCGGTGGCGGGGGCAATGGTGGGCTTTCTGCTGTCGTTTTATGGTTATCAGGCGGGTGCCACATCACAGACTGAACACGCACTTAACGGTATCGTGCTGCTGTTCACCGTAATACCGGGAGTGGGATATTTAATCACCGCCGGCGTGGTCAAGCTGTTGAAAGTTGACCGCGAATTAATGAAAACCATCCAAGCGGACCTAGAAATCCGCCGCCGTAACTATGTTGATTCTACTAAGAACAACGACCTTAACGCCTACTCCGAAGCTACACGGGGTGAAGTCGATTTACCGGTCTTTGCTAGCAAGGAACCCAAGCATGAGTAACAGTGTTTACGCCAATCCCTTCATTACGCAGCGCGCCGATCCCCACATCTGGCGCCATACCGACGGCCACTACTATTTTATTGCCTCCGTCCCGGAATATGACCGGCTTGAAATCCGCCGTTCAGCCACTCTCGAGGGTTTAGCGGAAGCCAGACCGCGCATTATCTGGCGCAAGCACAGCGGTGGCCCAATGAGCGCGCTGATTTGGGCGCCAGAACTGCACTATATCAACGGCAACTGGTACATCTATTTTGCCGCCGCGCCGTCTGAAAAAATCGTTAAAGGGCTGTTTCAGCACCGGATGTTTGTTCTTGAGTGCTCAGACGCCGATCCGCTGAGTGGAAAATGGCAGGAAAAGGGCCGCGTAGCAACGCCGATGGACAGTTTCTCGCTGGATGCTACCCATTTTAGCCACGCAGGAAAAAGCTACTATTTATGGGCGCAGAAAGACCCAGAGATCGAGGGGAATTCAAATTTATATCTGGCCGAGATGAGCAATCCGTGGACGTTGAAAACGGCGCCGGTGATGCTCAGCAAGCCCGAACTGCCGTGGGAAACAGTAGGTTTTAAAGTGAACGAAGGTCCAGCGGTCATTGAAGGTTACGACAAGCTCTTTATCACCTATTCCGCCAGCGCCACCGACGAGAATTACTGCATTGGGCTACTGTGGGCCGATATTGAAAGCGATATCACCGATCCAAACCAATGGCACAAATCGCCGACGCCGGTATTCAAGACACAGGCGGACAATAAACAATTTGGCCCTGGGCACAACAGCTTTACGCAGAATGAAAAAGGTGAAGACGTGTTGGTTTATCATGCGCGGAACTACACCGAGATTCAGGGCGACCCGCTGTATGACCCGAACCGCCATACGCGACTAAAAACCATCATCTGGGACGATGAAGGCATGCCGGTGTTTGGCGAACCACCGGCGGATAATCAGTAGAATTGAAGCGTTTAGTCTTAAACCAAGGTGCCGTAAATCGTCAACAGCGCCACGACAATCAGAATGATGATGGTGACCTTACGCGCCATTGCCACGGCTGAACGCGGGGTCTGCACCGGATCAAGGTGCGGATCGCGTACCAGAGAGAACTGCGCCAGCCGCGTCAAAACCTGATATTGGGAAGAGTGAATATCGCCCAATGAGGCAAACCAAGCCGGTAAAGCTTTTTCACCGTGACCAATCAGCGCATAGGCCACCCCCGCCAAACGCACAGGAATCCAATCAAGCACGTGCAGAAGATTATCAACCCCGGACTGACTGCGCTTGAGGGGCGTTGTATTTCGCGCCAGCCACGTTTGATAGCCACGCAGAACGGCATAGCCGCCCAGAGCAACCGGCCCATAGGGACCACACACCACAAACCAGAATAACGGCGCCAAATAATAGCGGAAATTTATCCAGATCAGCGCATTCTGCAGCTCTCTTAATCGTTCGCCCTCGGTACAATCCACCGGCAGTCCGTGGATCAGCGCCAGCTCTTCCGCCATTTCGGAACAGGCATTGACTTCGCCCTGACGCGCCGCTTTGAGATAAGCACGATAGTGTTTACGCTTAAGACCCGCGCCAATGCACAGCAGACAAATCACCACCCACAGCACCAGCGAAGGGATGCCAAAGAAAGTGCCGTGCACCAGACGTAAAATCCCCCACAGCACCGCCATCCAGACCACAAAAATCGCCAACGTTTTGGTCATAGAAGCGGCGCGGCCGCGGCGGAAAATAACTTCAAAGCGATGATCGAGCTGCCAGTGTTCACCGAGCTTAAATAAACGCTCCCAGGCTAAAACCAGCAGCAAAGTAATTAACGTCATGGACGAGGACTCTCTCTTGGTGTTTCATGCGACACGAGGTGTTGAACGGCATCAAGATAGCGACGCCAGTCAAAATGTGGCCCGGGATCGGTCTTTCTGCCTGGAGCAATATCACTGTGACCAGTAATATGCTGCAAATCGACAGGATAGTGTTTTAGTATCAAATCGGTAACGCGAAGTAAACTCTCATATTGCTCAGCAGTAAACGGCTCAAAGTCAGTGCCTTCCAGCTCAATCCCAATAGAGAAGTCATTACAGCGCTCTCGCCCCTGAAAACTGGATACGCCAGCATGCCAGGCGCGCTTGTCAAAAGGCACGTATTGCACCACTTCACCGTCTCGACGAATCAAACAGTGTGCCGCCACACGCAGCTGATGAATTTGTTCAAAAAAAGCATCGTCCTGCGGGTTAAGCCTGCCGGTGAACAGCTGGTCGATATAAGGTCCGCCAAATTTTCCGGGCGGCAGGCTGATATTATGGATAACCAGTAGAGAGGGAGATTCATCCTCTGGACGCAGGTCGAAATGCGGAGAAATCACGCGACGTGCTTCGGTTAACCAGCCTTGTATTAACTGCATTAATGACCTCACCAGCAGTGGGTTGTAGGGTACTTCTTCATGGCGCTTGTGAAAGCAAAAGGGTAGCATGTTTTTTTGACTATCCTACCCGTCATTTTCGGAGTTTTGTATGCCCACTCGCCGCTACAGCATTGAAAGTCGCCGCGCAGAGTTGCTCAGTCGTATCCACGACGATATCCCACTTATTGTTGCTCAGGCATTGCGTGAAGACCTGGGCGGCGAAGTCGATGCTAATCGTGATTTAACTGCCCAGCTACTGCCGGTGGATAAACAGGCCCTGGCCACCGTGATTACCCGTGAAACCGGCGTTTTTTGTGGCTCGGGCTGGGTTGATGAAGTCTTTGCCCAACTCGGTGGTGAAGAGGTCGAGATAATCTGGCACGTCGCAGATGGTGACCCTATCAAAGAAAACCAACCCCTGTTCGACATCGCCGGACCGGCCAGACTGCTGCTTACTGGAGAAAGAACGGCGTTAAACTTTGTCCAAACGCTGTCCGGGGTTGCGAGTGCGGTAAATCA
This sequence comes from Rouxiella silvae, assembly GCF_002093625.1. Taxonomy (GTDB): domain Bacteria; phylum Pseudomonadota; class Gammaproteobacteria; order Enterobacterales; family Enterobacteriaceae; genus Rouxiella; species Rouxiella silvae. Next base: position 50,785 of record NZ_MRWD01000021.1, read on the forward strand.
CTCTGTCAAACTGCTTGAAGGCACGCAAACTCGCCTTCTCGACACACGTAAAACCTTGCCTGGCCTGCGCACTGCGCTGAAATACGCAGTGCTCTGCGGCGGCGGTAGCAACCATCGTCTAGGATTGGCGGATGCCTTCCTGATTAAGGAAAACCATATTATCGCCTGCGGCTCAATCAAGGCTGCCGTTGAGCGCGCTCTGTGGATCCACGCCGACGTACCGGTGGAGGTTGAAGTTGAAAGCCTGGCCGAACTTGAGCTGGCGTTGGAAGCGGGTGCCGATATCATCATGCTCGATAATTTTACCGTCGAGATGATGCGCGAAGGCGTTGCCCTGACCGCCGGAAGAGCACAGCTTGAAGTATCAGGCAATGTAACAGATATCACGCTGCGTGAGTTCGCCGAAACGGGCGTTGACTATATTTCCGTTGGCGCGTTGACCAAACACGTACGCGCTTTGGACCTGTCGATGCGTTTTCGTTAAGCCTCTTTCTTTACGCATTTCCCCGCCACGGCGCGGGGAAATTTGTGCACTCTATTCCTGCTTTATTGTATTTCCCTCCCTGTTTCATTTCATTTTGCGTCACGTCTTGAGTCATCAACAACGGGTGCTAGCCTGCTACGAATATGGCGATTAGTTTACGTCTTGCCACTACGGCATCACTGACTTCAAGGATGGAACACCTCATGCATTCACTCACTTTCAGTCACACCACGTTTTCGCAGCGCTTTTCCCAACAGCAACCACAGTCTCGCCGACAGCGGGGGTTTTCGCTGATTGAGCTGATGGTGGTCATCGGCATTATTGGCATTCTTAGCGGCATTGGCATTCCGGCCTATCAGTCTTATACGCAAAAAGCCGCGCTGACCGATATGCTGCAAACCATGATCCCTTATAAGACTGCCTCCGAGCTTTGCAGCATTGATTTGGGCGAGCTAGCGACCTGTAATAACGGCGTTTCAAGTATTCCAGCCTCCAAAGCCTCGCGTTACGTCAGCGCGATTGAGGTAAAGGCAGGGATTATCACACTCAGCGGTCAGCAAGCGCTGAACGGCCTGTCCGTGGTGATGACGCCAGTCGTCAATAAGCTCGACGGCAGCATTGACTGGACTCGCCAGTGCACCCTCGCCGGCAATGAGGGACTGGTTAATGCCTGCAAACAAATCTTTCACTTCAGTGACCCGAGTACGCGCTGATGACTGAAAAAACCAGTGCGCTTCGCGATACCCTACGGCGACAGTGTCAACACTACGGCGCGGTGCTGATTGCAATAGAAGATGAGAGCCTGCGCGTGGCCTGTCATCAGGAAACCACGGATTCAACGGCGCTGCTCACCGCCCTGCGCTTTACCTGTGCGCTAAAGGTAAACATTGAGTTCTGGCCACAAACACAGCTAGAGCACGCGCTGAGCCAGCCACAGAATACGCGTGACGATACTGCGTATGAAAACCAGCACAATGAAGATCATGACGTAGACGAAGAGAGCAAAATACCGGTGGTGCAGTTTCTCAATCACACTCTGAAACTCTGCATTCAGCGCCGCGCGTCTGACGTCCACTTTGAACCCTTCGAGAATCAGCTACGCGTTCGCCTGAGAATTGACGGCGTGCTGCAAGAACTTCCTGCACCGGAATTTTCTCTGATGCCCAGCGTCCTTGCTCGCCTGAAGATTATGGGCCAGCTCAATGTGGCAGAGCATCGCCTGCCGCAGGATGGGCAAATGTCTGTGACGCTCGATAAACAGCGCTACTCGCTGCGTATTTCTTCGCTACCGGTGCTGTACGGCGAAAAGATTGTGTTGCGTATTCTTGATAGAACGCAGCAGGAGCTGTCTTTGGAACAGCTTGGTTTTTCCGCAAGCGAGCAAAAGAAATACCTCGCCGCACTCGATAAACCGCAGGGGCTTATTCTGGTCACCGGTCCGACAGGAAGTGGTAAAACCGTCACGCTCTATACTGGGCTACGCCATCTAAATACGATAAGACGAAATATTTGCAGCGTGGAGGATCCGGTGGAGATCCCAGTACGCGGCATTAATCAGACACAAATCAACAGCAAAGCATCGCTGAGTTTTGCCAAGGTGTTGCGCTCACTGCTCAGACAAGACCCTGACGTCATTATGATTGGTGAAATCCGCGACGCCGAGACGGCAGAGATTGCCGTTAAGGCTTCACAAACCGGCCACTTAGTGCTTTCGACGCTGCATACCAATTCGACGACCGAAACGTTGGTGAGATTGGCGCAAATGGGCGTTGAGGGATACCAGATTGCCGCCAGTCTGCGGCTGGTCATTGCCCAGCGCCTGGTCAGAAAACTTTGCCCACACTGTAAAACTCGACAACGAACGCGGGTAAAAGCCCCACATCAGCAGGAGGCCCAGGAAATAGAAGTTTGGCAGGCACAGGGCTGTAAACACTGCTTTTCGGGTTATTACGGTCGCGTAGGGGTCTACGAAATGCTAGAGAACAGCCCACAGCTGCAACAGGCTCTGGTCAACGGTGCTGACTCTCAGGTGCTGCGCGTTATTGCTGCTGCCCAAAGCCAACAGACACTTTTTGCCTCGGGTATTTCTCTGGTTGAACAAGGCACCACTTCTTTAAGCGAACTTTATCGCGTAATGGGTGAAGGAGAACGAGGTGACCAAGGCAAATCTGTATCTGTTTAAGTGGCAGGCTCTTGATGACATGGGCCAACTGCGCAACGGTGAAAATCTCTCAGCGCAGCCGCGGGAGGTGCTTGAGCACCTGATGGATCAAGGGCTTCAGCCTCTTTCAATTAAGAGGATAGTGAAACTCAGTCAGCGTTTTTGGAAAAATAAAGAGCGCATCGCATTTATCAGGCAGTTGGCAACCTTGCTGCAAACCGGCCTGCCGCTGACGATGAGTCTGAAACTGCTGGCTAACGATCACCCTTTGCCGGCCTGGCGCTGCATACTGACCGACGTCGTTAAACAGGTTAATGAGGGACAACCGTTGTCGACGGTACTGCAACAATATCCTTTGGTGTTTCCTGCTATTTATCCACAGGTCATTGCCATTGGGGAATTGACTGGCCAGTTGGACAACTGTTGTTTACAGCTGGCAATTCAGCAGGAGCAAATCATTCGTTTGCAAAAAACCGTGAAGAAAGCCCTGCGCTATCCACTCATCGTGATGGTTATTGCCTCAGCCATTACCCTACTCATGCTGACCATGGTGTTACCGGAGTTTGCCAAAATCTATCTGTCGTTTGACGCAGAACTGCCTCGGTTCACGCAGATGCTCATCTCAGGATCTGACTGGATCATTCACTATGGCCCCGTATTAGCGACGATTATTGGCCTAAGTTATGGCGGTTATTCTCATTTTTTACATCCGCAGGAAAAATGGCAATGGAACGAACAACGCTGGCTATTGAAGCTGCCGATAATTAAAAAACTGATTAGCTATGGCTGTTTATGTCAGCTATTTCAAACGCTGGTGCTGACTCAACGTGCAGGAATGACGCTTAGTGCCGGTCTCTCAGCGGCAGAATCTTCAATCAGTAATTTGCACTACAAGCGAGCAGTCGGGCTATTGACCCAACAGTTAGCACAGGGACTGCCTCTGCATAAGGCACTGACGGACTCCCCGCTCTTCCCACCGCTGTGCCGACAGCTGGTCCGCATCGGCGAGGAGTCAGGCGCGTTGGATACGCTGCTTCAGAAGCTGGCCGAATGGCACGCCGAGCAGGCCAATGAGCTTGCCGAAGGAATGGCACAAAAAATAGAACCGTTGATGATGTTGTTTATGGGCGTGATTGTAGGCGGGCTGGTTATTGCCATGTATCTGCCCATCTTCAATTTGGGGGCAGCAATGAACTAAGAAATGAGGAGATTAAAAACGGCGGTATGTCACCGCCGTTATGCAGTCTATTGACCAAACAGGCGATTTTCCTGTTCGGCGACACGAATAAAGGTCGTGCGTTTAGTCAGCTCTTTCAAACGCTCTGCGCCCACGTAGGTACAGGCAGAACGCAACCCACCGAGGATGTCGCGAACGGTATTTTCAACCGGGCCTCGCAGCGGCAGTTTAACCGTTTTGCCCTCGGCGGCGCGGTATTCGGCAACGCCACCTACATGACGCTTCATGGCAGATACCGAGCTCATGCCATAGAAAAGCATGAACTTTTCACCCTCTTCTTCAACAATAGTGCCTTCGCACTCGTCGTGAGCTGCCAGCATACCGCCGAGCATCACGAAGTCTGCCCCGCCGCCAAACGCTTTGGCAACGTCACCGGGCACCGCACAGCCGCCGTCGCTGACAATCTGTCCGCCTAGGCCGTGAGCTGCATCGGCACACTCAATCACTGCCGAGAGCTGCGGATAACCAACGCCCGTTTTGACTCGCGTGGTGCACACTGACCCTGGCCCGATACCCACTTTGACAATGTCGGCCCCGGAAAGGATGAGTTCTTCAACCATTTCACCGGTCACCACGTTGCCGGCGCAGATAACTTTGTCCGGACAGGCTTCCCGCACCCGTTGAAGAAACTCGACAAAATGTTCGGAATAGCCATTGGCGACGTCAAGACAGATAAATTTCAGCAGCGGGGACAGGGAAAGAATATTCAGCAGTTTAGTGAAATCTGCGCCCGACGTGCCCGTTGATACCATGACGTGCCGCAATACAGATTCGCTGCTCAGGGCAATAAATGCCTGCCATTGTTCGACGCTGTAATGCTTGTGGACCGCGGTCAGTAAACCAAACGATGCGAGTGCTTCAGCCATACTAAAAGTACCGACAGTGTCCATATTGGCGGCAATAACGGGAGTACCCGACCAACTGTGGCCCGAGTGCTTGAATGTGAAAGTACGTTCGAGTTCGACTTCGGAACGGCTCTTGAGGGTAGAGCGTTTTGGACGAATGAGGACGTCTTTAAAACCTAACTTTAAACCTTCTTCAATACGCATTGAGTTGTCCTGGTTGGGCTAGAAGCCTGTAGCGCGAGCCGACAAGCGAGTAACAGTTTGCACCTTCTCCAGTGGTTTTATCATACTCAGGAATAGCCTCACGGCAAGAGGCGGTTTTGGATCTCACTTCACAGTTTGCAGGATCAACTTCAAGTATGAAGGGTAAGGCTGGCTTGCACTTACTGACGATATCTTTATCATTTAGGTTATCGATATTTTTCGCATAAAAGCATCCGAGCAAAAGTATGAGCTATATTGTTGCACTCACCGGCGGGATAGGCAGCGGGAAGAGTACGGTCGCCAATGCGTTTGGGCGACTTGGGGTTACGCTGGTGGATGCCGATATCCTTGCACGTCAGGTGGTTGAACCTGGCATGCCGGCCTTACACGCTTTAGTTGAAAGATTTGGTAAACAAATCGTTCTGGATGACGGCTCACTTAACCGCCCGCGACTGCGAGAAGTTATCTTTAGTAATACCGGACATAAACAATGGGTTAACCAACTTCTTCATCCTATAATACAGGCTGAAACGCAGCGTTTAATCAAGGCAGCCTGTTCACCCTATGTGCTTTGGGTGGTGCCTCTCTTGGTAGAAAATGGATTACAAGACCGTGCAAATCGCGTACTTGTGGTCGACGTAAGCGAAGAAGTACAGCTTTTGAGAACAATCAGCCGTGATGGCGTCAGTCGTCAGCAGGCCGAAAGTATTATTGCCGCGCAGGCCTCACGCCAACAGAGGTTGGCCTGTGCGGATGACATAATTGATAACAACGGTGGTCCCGAGACGATCGAGCCGCGTGTTGCTTCATTACATAGCCGTTATCTGGATTTAGCGGCTTCAGCGACCCGACAGGATATTGACAAGAATGAGTGATGTGGTTACTACCGTTCTCTTTGAACATCCTTTAAATGAAAAGATGCGTACCTGGCTGCGCATTGAGTTTCTTTTACAACAGTTACATGCCAATCCGCATCTCAGTTCTATTGCTTCCGCCCTGACTTTTTTCCGTACTGCGTCCGATCTTTTAGACGTGCTGGAACGCGGTGAAGTACGAACCGACCTGTTAAAAGAGCTTGAACGCCAACAGCAAAAACTGCTGCTTTGGTCCGACGTTCCCGGCGTTGAGATGTCTCGAATTCACGAACTGCGCGCGGAGTTGAAAGACACGGCGTCGGTACTGATGAGTGCGCCAAGAATAGGTCAGGCACTTAAAGAGGATCGCATGGTCAGCCTGGTAAAACAGCGCTTGAGTATTCCCGGCGGTTGCTGCAGTTTCGACTTACCGACACTGCATATTTGGATGCATATGCCGCAGGCGCTGCGCGACACCGATGTGCGTCACTGGCTCGACACGTTAGAACCGCTTCATAAGTCGTTGACCAGCGTTCTAGGCCTCATTCGTCAGTCGGGACCTTTCCGCAACCAGATAAGCCTAAATGGTTTCTTCCAGGACAATGCCGAAGGCGCAGACTTGCTTCGACTTCGACTCTCGCTTGAATATCAACTTTATCCGCAGGTTTCAGGCCACAAGACGCGCTACGCCATTCGTTTCCTGCCGTTGGACAGCGAAAAGGGCCAGGTTCCGGCCAGACTGAATTTTGAACTTGCCTGCTGCTAGGAGCAAACATGGACAACGATATTATTAAGGTAAATTGCCCGACCTGTGGCAAACAAGTGATTTGGGGCGAAAACAGTCCTTACCGGCCTTTCTGCACCAAGCGCTGCCAGTTGATTGACCTTGGGGAATGGGCCGACGAAGAAAAACGTATTCCGAGTAAAGGCGAGATAAACGATCTCGACGAGTGGAGCGAAGACGACATCAAATAGAAAAAGGGGGAACATAAACTGTTCCCCCTTTCAATCTCGATATCATTATTTGATATCTTAAATTTCGTCGTTTAAAAGCGCTTTAACAATCTCGGCGTTGGCCGGTGGAAAATCACTTTCCTTAATTTCGCTCTGCACTACCCAGCGCTTCGGCTGACCTTCTTTACCATAAGGCTCGCCCGTCCAGTTCTGTACTAAAAAGAAGTGAAGATTGACGATGCGGTCAGGGAAAGTATGTTGCAGCGTGCGTATAAGCACAGGCTCAGCGGCATCAATGCCAACCTCTTCCTGCAATTCACGAATCAGTGCCTGTGCTGCATTTTCTCCGCTTTCAATCTTACCGCCTGGAAACTCCCAGAAACCGGCCATGTGCGAAGATGCGTCACGTTGAGTAATGAAAATCTCTTTCTGAACGTTGCGGATAATCCCGACCGAGATATTCAGTTGTTTAATACTCACCTTCTTTACCTCTTGGAAAATCTCAAAATTAAGGGCGGTAATTAGCCGCCCTTGTTATCTTGCTGTATTCAGACTGGCAATCAGTTTTGCAGACGTCCGTGACACTGCTTGTATTTTTTGCCTGAACCGCATGGGCAAGGATCATTGCGCCCGACTTTGCGTTCAGCGGCTGCTGGACTGCCTGCGGTCAATGACAACTCTTCTTCAAGAGAGGCAACGTGGCTAAGCTGTTGCTGCTGAGCCAAACGCTCAGCTTCTTCGCGACGGTGCTCTTCCATTGCTTCGACTTCTTCAGGCATGCGAACCTGAACCTTGCTCAATACGCTAACCACCTCATATTTAAGTGATTCCAGCATAGAAGCGAACATAGCAAACGATTCGCGCTTGTATTCCTGCTTCGGATCTTTCTGCGCATAACCACGCAGGTGGATGCCCTGACGCAGATAGTCCATCGCTGCCAGATGCTCTTTCCACAGGGAGTCGAGCGTTTGCAGCATCACACCTTTTTCGAAGTTACGCATCATTTCGATGCCAACAACTTCTTCTTTGCGCGCATAAGAATCTTTCGCCGTTTGCAGAATGCGCTCACGAAGCGTTTCCTCATGCAGCTCAGGCTCTTTATCCAGCCACTCTTTGATAGGCATTTCCAGCTCGAAATCGTTCTTCAGACGCTGTTCCAGACCTTCAACATCCCACATTTCTTCCAGCGACTGCGGTGGAATACAGCTGTCGATGGTGCTTTTGAACACGTCTTCGCGGATGCTGGCGATGGTTTCGCTCACGTCAGTGACGTCCAACAGTTCGTTACGCTGGCCGTAGATGGCGCGGCGCTGGTCGTTGGCAACGTCATCGTATTCAAGCAGCTGTTTACGAATGTCGTAGTTACGGCCTTCAACTTTGCGCTGTGCGTTGGCAATCGCTTTGGTCACCCAAGGGTGCTCGATAGCTTCGCCCGGCTTCATGCCCAGTTTGCGCATCATGCCTGATACACGGTCTGAGGCGAAGATACGCATCAGTGGATCTTCCATTGACAGGTAGAAGCGGGATGAACCGGCATCGCCCTGACGACCCGCACGACCGCGCAGCTGGTTATCGATACGACGTGATTCATGACGTTCGGTACCCACGATATGTAAACCACCGGAGGCCAGAACGGCTTCGTGACGTACATTCCAGGCTTCTTTAATGCTGGCAATTTGCTCGGCCGTTACCTCTTCGCCCAGTTTCTCAATCTCAACCTGCCAGCTGCCGCCCAGCACGATATCCGTACCACGACCGGCCATGTTGGTGGCGATAGTTACGCGGCTTGGCTGACCGGCCTGAGCAACAATATCAGCCTCTTTGGCGTGGAACTTGGCGTTTAGGACGCTGTGTTCGATACCGGCTTTGGTCAACTCGTGAGAAACCACTTCAGATTTTTCGATTGAAGCAGTACCGACCAAAATTGGCTGTCCGTTTGCGCTGCGTTCTTTAATATCTTCGATGATGGCGCCGATTTTTTCCATTTCAGTCATGTAGACCAGGTCAGGCAAATCTTTACGCTGCATTGGGCGGTTGGTTGGCACCACAATGGTATCGAGCTTGTAAATAGTACTGAATTCAAACGCTTCGGTGTCGGCAGTACCGGTCATACCGGCCAGTTTCTCATACAGGCGGAAGTAGTTCTGGAAGGTAATTGATGCCAGAGTCTGGTTTTCGTTTTGAATATCAACGTGTTCTTTGGCTTCAACCGCCTGATGTAAACCGTCTGACCAGCGACGCCCCTGCATGGTACGACCGGTGTGTTCGTCAACAATGATAACTTCACCGTCTTTAACGATGTAGTCAACATCGCGGGTGAACAGCACGTGGGCGCGCAGTGCGGCCGTTACGTGGTGCATCAGCATAATGTTGGTTGGGGAATAGAGTGATTCACCCTCTTCCATGATGCCAGCTTCGGCCAGCATCTCTTCAATCAAAATTAATCCACGCTCGGTCAAATGAACCTGACGCGCTTTCTCATCAACGGAGAAGTGACCTTCGCCTTGGAAGCTGTCTGAATCTTCTTTTTCCTGACGGATCAGTTTAGGGATCAGCTTGTCGACGCGAATATACATCTCTGAGCTGTCTTCTGCCGGACCCGAGATAATAAGCGGAGTACGTGCTTCATCGATAAGGATGGAGTCAACCTCATCCACCAGCGCATAGTGCAGCTTACGCTGAACGCGCTCTTCGATGCTGAACGCCATGTTGTCGCGCAGATAGTCGAAGCCGTATTCGTTGTTGGTACCGTAGGTAATATCTGCGGCGTAGGCTTCGCGCTTCGCGGGTGCTGGCATATTTGGCAGGTTGATGCCCACGCTCAAACCGAGGAATTCAAACAGCGGACGGTTATTTTCCGCATCGCGCTGGGCCAAATAGTCGTTGACGGTAACAACGTGAACGCCTTTACCGCTTAAGGCATTCAGGTAGGCTGGCAGGGTTGCGGTCAGGGTTTTACCTTCACCGGTGCGCATTTCTGCGATACAGCGTTCGTTTAAAACCATACCGCCGAGCAGCTGTACGTCAAAGTGACGCATACCGAATACGCGCTTACTTGATTCACGCACGACAGCAAAAGCTTCAGGGATTAGGGATTCAAGCACTTCGCCTTTTTCCAAACGAGCGCGAAACTCATCGGTTTTGGCTCTCAGTTGCTCGTCAGACAGTGCTGAAACTTCAGGTTCGAGACGGCTAACTTGGTCAACAACTTTGCGCATACGGCGCAGTGTACGATCGTTACGGCTACCAAAAACTTTGGTGAGTAATTTGCTTAACATGATTCTTGATTTCTCTTTGAGACCGCATGCTGCGGCCACTATTTTTGTTAGTACTTTTTGCTTTTACCGACATAGGTTACAGGCTTGTGCCATGCTGACTTATGCAGAGAAAAAGCGGCAAAGATCACTTCAGAAATGACAATCAAACCAGAGAGGCGAGAGGCCCGGCGCGAATACCTAGACTCTCGGCCAGCCAGATGCCCGGCTGGTGTTTATCGGAGGCCGTGAGCAGCGTTTGCTGAGTATCACGGATAATTACCGGGGGTTTTGCTTCGTGCGTGAGCAACGAATTTAACGTGACCAGCAGAGCAAGCTGCTGCACGTGCAATGGTTCAACGTCGGCTAACACGGCTTCAGGGCTGACGACGTTATAGGTCACAACCTGAGGGGCCAACGCAAAAGAAAGGTGACGGATGACCGTGCGCAGTGCATGCTGCTGCCAGTAATCAACACCGATTGACGCACGGCGATGGGCCTGGAGCCACGCCAGATTGGTCAGTCCACGCGTGTCGATGTTTAAACGGTTTAGACTTGAGGAGGTATTGGTTACACTTGCCAGCTCAGTTTGTGAAAGATTCGTCGACACGCCAAGGCTCGCCGCGACCATCCCCAACAGGAGATGCGGCCAAAAATACCTTCTGCCAAATTGTCGCCAACGATTTAGAATACCAATCACAAGTTTTACAATCCGCCGGAGCTCGCCAATGCGTAACAGCCGCCCACAATTATTAGATATCCTGTTCGATGACGCCACTGCCGCTGGGCAAAGCCCTCTGCGTGTGGTTCAACAGCGCGCGGCCGCATTACTCAAGCTCAATCGCGCTGTGAAAGGTCTGCTACCCACCCAAATGCAAGCATGGTGCCGGGTCGGTAATTATCGTCAGGGTGTATTGGTGCTAGAGATAGCAAATGCCAGTTGGATGATGCGGTTACGTTATGAACAACCGGCGCTTCTCTCTGCACTTCGTGCGCAAATACTACCATCATTGTCTTCAATCGACATCAGGATTAATCCATCGTTGATGGCGAAAACGGAAAACTTATCGCAGAAAAATGGAAATTCAGCGCAGGAATATGAAAAAACAGGAATATCAAAGGGTCCCTTACCGCCAGTTAGGCAAATAAGTATGCAGAGCGCGGAAGAATTACGATTACTGGCGAGCCGTAGCCCTGAGAAACTTAGAAAAGCATTAGAACGACTGGCTGGAATGGCCGGAGAGGGTGCCAAAACAACCAGTCGTAATAATTAATATCAGTACCGATTAAGCGAATACTGTAGAAGGGGCTTTGAATGCCAATGGCACTTCAGCTTCATCCTGGAATGTTACATATTCCCAGGCTTCCTGCTTCGCCAATACCGCCTGCAATAACTTGTTGTTCAGCGCATGGCCTGACTTAAAGGTACTGACCGCACCAATAATATTATGGCCACACATGAACAGGTCACCGATTCCGTCGAGCATTTTGTGACGAACGAATTCATCTTCAAAACGCAGGCCGTCTTCGTTAAGCACGCGGTAATCATCTACAACAATCGCGCAATCAAAGCTGCCACCCAGGCACAATCCACGTGACTGCAAATACTCGATATCACGTACAAATCCGAAGGTTCGGGCTCTGCTAATCTGGCGAACAAAAGACTCAGCCGAGAACTCTAACTGAAAACGCTTAGCGTCGCCTTCAATAGCCGGGTGGTTGAAGTCGATAGTCCAGTCTAAATGGAAACCGTTGTAAGGTTTCATTTCAGCCCACTTATCGCCGTCTTCAACTCGCACGGTTTCTTTGATGCGAACGAACTTTTTCGCGCTGTTTAAAAGCTCAATGCCTGCGTCCATCAACAGATAGACGAAAGGCGCGGCGCTGCCGTCCATAATCGGTACTTCAGGCGCGTCGACTTCGATAACGATGTTATCGATGCCCAGACCTGCAAGTGCCGCATTAAGGTGTTCAACCGTAGAAATACGCACGTCATGCTCATTGACCAGGCAAGTACAGAGCATGGTATCACGCACGGATTTTGCATCTGCCGGAAAATCAACCGGTGGATTCAAGTCAGTGCGACGATAGATGACCCCGGTGTTAGCCGGTGCAGGTCGCAGAGTCAGGGTGACTTTCTTACCGGTATGTAAACCGACACCCGTCGCCTGAACGATACGTTTTAATGTACGTTGTTTGATCATCGTTTTTATCTCGCAATGTTATCCATCCAACCGACCTAAGGATACCTTAAGATCGGTGGGACAGTTTAGCACAAAGAGCGGAGATCCCAAAATTCGGACAAATCGTGAAATTAGTCCGCCTGCTTACGCAAGAAGGCTGGGATATCCAAATAGTCTGGCTCTTTGTTTGATTGCGTGTTCGGATCATTAACCACCTTCGCTGCTGGCTTGTTTTCCTGCGGCAGTGGCGACATGCCATGCTGCTGATAACGGTGATCCATTACAGGTTGGCTAGCAGGTTTATTGGTCACCAGGGTGATTTCAGGACGTTTGTCCATGCCAATACCTGTTGCCACCACGGTGACACGCAGTTCGTCGTTCATTTCCGGGTCAAGGGAAGTACCAATAACCACGGTGGCGTTGTCAGAGGCGAAAGCACGGATAGTGTTACCCACAGTCTCAAACTCGTCCAAACGCAGGTCGAAGCCAGCGGTGATGTTAACCAGTACGCCGCGAGCGCCGGACAGGTCGATATCTTCCAGCAGCGGGCTGGAGATAGCCATCTCTGCCGCTTCTTCAGCACGGTCTTCACCACACGCCACGCCAGAACCCATCATCGCGTAGCCCATTTCGGACATCACGGTGCGCACGTCGGCGAAGTCGACGTTCATCAGGCCAGGACGGGTGATCAGCTCGGCAATACCCTGTACAGCGCCTTTAAGTACGTCGTTAGCCGCACCGAAAGCGTCGAGCAGAGAGATACCGCGACCCAGAACTTTAAGCAGCTTATCGTTCGGGATAGTGATCAGTGAGTCAACGTGCTTAGAAAGCTCGGCGATACCCTGCTCCGCGAATGCCATGCGCTTCTTGCCTTCAAAATTGAAAGGCTTAGTCACCACGGCAACGGTCAGAATACCTAATTCTTTTGCTACTTCCGCAACCACAGGCGCTGCACCGGTACCGGTACCGCCACCCATACCTGCTGCGATGAACACCATATCGGCGCCTTCGAGTGCTACTCGCAGGGCTTCACGGTCTTCTTCAGCAGAATTGCGACCCACTTCAGGGTTTGCGCCAGCACCCAGACCTTTGGTAATACCGCTACCAATCTGGATTGTCTGGCCTACTGCCGTCTTACGTAATGCCTGAGCATCGGTATTCACGGCAAAGAATTCAACACCTTCGATGCGCTCGCGCACCATGTGCTCAACGGCGTTACCGCCGCCACCGCCGACGCCGATGACTTTAATCACCGCGTCGTTGGTCAGTTCCATAGGTTCAAACATAGTTTCTCTCCGTTTTGTGCCTGTCGCTTCGGGATCACCAATACACTTCACTATGATCCCGTTGTTGAAACATTAAAACTCTTTTCTCAGCCAACTATTGATTCTTTTGAACCAATTGCCCACTGAGGCGCGTTTTTCCACTTCAGCCTCACCGCTCAGGTGAGACTCTTTACCATAGTGCAGCAGCCCTACAGCGGTTGAGTAGTAAGGTTCCTGCGCATAATCTGTCAGCCCGGTAATGTTCAAGGGTTGACCAATACGCACCTGGGTATGGAATACCCTTTGCGCACAGGCTGCCAGACCATCAATTTGTGCAGCGCCCCCGGTTAACACAATTCCGGCGGCTAAATGGTGTTTTACGCCCTGTTGGCGTAACTGCTCCTGCAATTGCAAAATCTCGTCGTTGACCAGATTCAACAATTCGGTGTAACGCGGTTCAATAACCTCGGCTAGCGTTTGACGCTGCAGACTGCGCGGGGGACGCCCCCCCACACTCGGCACTTCGACGTTTTCGTCTTTGCCGACAATCGAACCCAGTGCACAACCGTGACGCACTTTAATCGCTTCTGCGTCAGTTGGCGGTGTGCCGAAAGCATAGGCGATATCACTGGTGACCACGTTACCCGCATAAGGAATAACTTTAGTATGACGCAGTGCGCCGCCAGTATAAACGGCTATATCCATCGTACCGCCGCCGATATCTACCACACAAACGCCTAACTCACGTTCGTCTTCAGTCAAAACGGCGTAACTGGCGGCCAAACCGGCAAAAATCAGCTGGTCTACTTTTAGGCCACAGCGCTCTACCGCTTTGACAATGTTCTTCGCCATGTCGTTATGACAGGTGATCAGGTGAACTTTAGCCTGCATACGCACGCCAGAAAGTCCGACCGGATTCTTAATGCCTTCCTGATAATCGATGGCATATTCCTGGGGAATAACGTGCAACACGCGATGTTCGTCACGTACGCGCACCGATTTGGCGGTGTGCACCACGTTCTCTACATCTTCCTGCGTTACTTCTTCTTCTGAAATAGGAACCATCCCTATTTCATTCTGGCAACTGATATGTTTACCAGATAATGCAAGGTAAACAGAGGAAATTTGGCAATCTGCCATCAATTCGGCCTGATCAATTGCGCGTTGAACGCATTTCACTACCGATTCCAGATCGTTTACGCCGCCCTTATCCATGCCACGGGAAGGACAACTTCCCACACCGATAATATTGACCATGCCATCGGGCAGAACTTCCCCTACCAGTGCAGCGACCTTTGCTGTACCGATCTCCAGCCCAACTACCAGTTTTCTGTCCGTCGACTTGATCATTGTTGTTTAGCCTGTGCTTGATTCTGCTTATTGTTTTGCTGAGAGTTTTGCTGACCGACTTTCTGTCCATCACTGCCATTTTGGTCGATAAACGCGGGAGCCCAACCTACTGCTGCACCACTTTCATAACGTAAATCAACATAGCTGATGCGCTTCTTGTCTGTATCCGCCTGCTGTTGCAGTCGCGGATAAAGTTCAAGAAAACGTTGCAAACGCCCGCTGCGATCGTCTCTGCCCAAATCAATACGGATATCGTCATCCAGCGTTAATTGCCAGGAGTGACGCGCCGTCATTGAGACAGATTTCACCGTGAACTTACCGGCTGAGGACGCCCCCAGCTGCTGGCTCATGGTTTGATAGCCTTGCAAAACGTCCTGTTCGCTGCCTTCCGGACCATACAGCAGCGGCATTTTCTGTTTAGCTACACGCTCGGCCGGCAGGCTGAAGGACTTGCCGTCGGCATCCACCATGTGCAAATCATTCCAATGCGCGACCGGCACGTATTCAACCAGATGTATTTTCAACTCATTCGGCCACTGCTTGCGCACACTGACCTGTTTTATCCACGGCAAACGTTCTATCTGCTGCTGAATGACGTTGACGTCCTGAGTCATAAAGGTGCCAGGCTCGCCCATCGACAGTATTGACTGACGAATATCGTCGTTGGTGGTGTAGTGACGGTCACCGGTCACCACCAGCTCAGACAGCGGAAGGCGCTTGGCGTCGTCCATCCAGCTCAGTACCGCCCAGGCACTCCAGCCGATGGTCGCCAGCACCAGCAGCAGGAACACCATTCCTGCCAGCTGTCCGCCGTTGCTACGACGGCCTTGGCTTTCAACCTTCGTCGCACGCTCTCGTGCATTTAGGGCAGCTTGAGACATATCAGTCGGCGAGCTCCAGTATGCGAGCCACCAGCTGCGGGAAAGTTAATCCCGCCTGCTTGGCCGCCATCGGCACCAAACTGTGGCTGGTCATGCCCGGCGATGTGTTCACCTCAAGCAAGTTGAAGTTCCCTTCACTATCTTGCATCACGTCAACGCGGCCCCAACCACTACAGTCCAGCGCGCGATAGGCCTGCAGCGCCAATTCGGCCAGCTGTTGTTCCTGATCGGCACCCAGGCCGCTTGGGCAAAAATATTTCGTCTCGTCAGAAATGTATTTCGCCTGATAGTCATAGAAAATACCGGCGGGCTGAATACGAATCGACGGCATCACTTGGTCACCCACGATAGCTACCGTGTATTCAGGACCGCTCAGCCACTGTTCAATCAGCAGATCGTCGTCGTGGAGAAATGCCGCTTCCAGTGCCTGTTGCAACTGCTCAGGTGCATCGACTTTACTCATACCCACGCTTGAACCTTCACGGCTCGGTTTGACGATTAAAGGCAGTCCCAGCGCGGCGATTTTTTCGCCCAAAGCGCCCTGCCCTCTTCCGTTAAAATTATTAAGCGCGAGTCCTGCTAACTCATTTTTGTTTAATGCCACAAACGCTGTCACCGGCAGGCCCAGCGATTGCCACACCAACTTGGTGCGGAATTTATCCATGGTCAGCGCCGAAGCCATCACGCCGCTGCCGGTATAAGGCAGGTTTAAATGCTCGAGCAGGCCCTGCAAGGTGCCGTCTTCACCGCCGCGACCGTGCAGCGCGATAAAGACTTTGTCGTAACCTTCTTCTTTAAGACGGGTGACGGCGAACGTCTTGGTGTCTATCGCATGCGCGTCAATGCCTGACTCACGCAGGCCCGCCAGTACAGCGGCGCCAGACTGCAGTGAAACTTCACGCTCGGCCGAAGTGCCACCAAACAGTACGGCAACTTTCTCTTGAACCTGATGATTAGACATAGTGCTCATCTCCCTTCTTGGCCGCCTGGAGCTTTTGATCCGCCAACTTACGCGCCACCTTGCCAATATTCCCCGCGCCCTGAACCAGAATCAGGTCATTGGCGTCGAGGATGGGTGCCAAAATGCCAGGCACCGCATCTATGTCAGAAATCAAAATGGGATCAAGCTTCCCACGAGCACGAATGGTGCGGCAGAGGGAGCGGCTGTCCGCGCCGGGAATAGGCGCTTCGCCTGCCGGATACACGTCGAGCATCACCAGCAGGTCAACCTGGGACAGCACGTTGGCGAAATCCTCGTACAGATCGCGCGTGCGGGTGTAGCGATGCGGCTGAAACACCATCACCAGACGCCTGTCTTCCCAACCTGCGCGCGCCGCTTTTATCGTGGCGTCAACTTCGGTTGGATGATGGCCGTAGTCGTCAACCAACATGGCGTTACCGGTTTTACCGTTGACATTTTGCAGCGGGAATTCGCCGAGGAAGTCGAAGCGGCGCCCAGTGCCCTGAAAACCTGCCAATGCCGTGAGGATAGCGTCGTCGCTAATGTCTTCGTCGGTTGCAACCGCAATCGCCGCTGCGGCATTGAGCGCGTTGTGACGACCCGGCGCATTCAACATGACTTCAATCGGCGTCTTATCCAGACGGCGAACGGTAAAGTGACCCTGTGCACCCACCTGACGGTAGTCTTCGATAAATACGTCGGCATCTTCGCTGAATCCGTAGGTCGTTACGTGACGCCCCACGCGCGGCAACAGCTCGCGAATAACGGGATCATCGATACACATCACTGCGCGACCATAGAAAGGCAGGTTGTGTAGGAAGTTGATAAATGTCTGCTTCAGGACTTCAAAGTCGCCCTGATAAGTGTCCATGTGGTCAGCTTCAATGTTGGTCACAATCGCCACCATCGGCTGCAAATGCAGGAACGACGCATCGCTCTCATCCGCTTCTGCAATCAGGAAGCGGCTTGATCCCAGGCGCGCATGCGTGCCTGCCGCTTTCACCAGACCGCCATTAACAAAGGTCGGATCCAAACCGGCCTCGGCATAAATACTGGTCACCATGGCCGTCGTGGTGGTTTTTCCGTGCGTACCCGCGACGGCAATGCCGTGACGAAAACGCATTAGCTCAGCCAGCATTTCTGCGCGGCGAATAACCGGAATGCGCGCTTCTCGCGCAGCGATTAGTTCTGGATTGTCGGCAGAAATAGCGGTTGAGACCACAACGACGCTGGCATCGAGCACGTTTTCCGGGCGGTGATTAAAATAAATCGTGGCACCTAAAGCGGACAACTGCTGCGTAACCGGGTTCGGCGCCAAGTCGGAACCGCTGATTTGATAGCCTTCATTAGCCAACACTTCGGCGATACCACCCATGCCGGCACCACCGATGCCAACAAAGTGTATGTGCCGGACGCGATGCATCTCGGGCACGAAGGTACGCAGTTTCGCCAATTGTTGTGTATTCACGTTTCTCATCACTCTTTTATCCTTCGTACTGGATGCTACAGCGGGCTGTAACGCCAAGTACTTCGGCTAAATATTTGGTTAATCGGACTGAGCGCTCAAGCTGGAGCGTTCAATCACTCGTTTTCATTTATGACTTGCCGCCACAACTTCGGCGGCGACGCGTTCAGTCGCGTCCGTAATGGCCGCCGCGCGCGCACTGCGGGCCATTTCCAACAGTTTCTGTCGATCCCAGCTGGCCAAAATATCGGCCACGGCACCGGCATTAAAATCCTTTTGCTCGATAATTCGAGCGGCACCGGCTTTCTCAAGCGGCAGCGCGTTCCAATACTGCTGGCGGTCTTTGTGCTGGAAGGGCACAAAAATGGCCGGTAAACCGGCAACGGCTATTTCGCTGACCGTGAGCGCGCCCGAACGGCACACTACAACATCGGCCCAGGCATAGGCTTGCGCCATATCATCAATAAATTCGGTGACTTTATGCTGCGTCTGGCCGGCCTGCTGGTAGGCCTGATTAACAGACTCTAACGCGCCTTTGCCGACCTGGTGCCAGATAGTGACTCGGTCACCCAGCAGTGAGGCAATGTTCGGCATGCTTTGGTTCAAGACTCTTGCACCCTGACTGCCGCCCACGACTAAAATTCTTATCTGGCCTTCACGACCGGCAAAACGCTCATCCGGCAACGGCAGCGCAAGCACGTCGGTACGCACCGGGTTACCCACCACCGCCGCATTAGGAAACGCACCGGGGAACGCCTGCAGCACCGTTTTTGCAATCCGCGATAGCCAACGATTGGTCAGGCCGGCAATGCCGTTTTGCTCATGTAATACCACCGGAATTCCGCATGACCAGGCGGCTAAACCACCAGGACCTGACACATATCCGCCCATCCCCAGCACCACATCAGGCTGGAAGCGCGTCATGATGGCTTTCGCCTGGCGCCACGCATGATATATGCGAATGGGTGCGGTGAGTTGCGCTTTCAGACCTTTCCCACGTAATCCGGCGATTTTAATGAAATCAATTTCAATGCCGTTCTTCGGAACCAGGTCAGCTTCCATGCGGTCGGCAGTACCCAACCAGCGAACTTCCCAGCCTTGCGCCATCAGATGATGTGCCACGGCGAGGCCAGGGAATACATGGCCTCCCGTACCGCCTGCCATCACCATTAAACGCTTGGTCTTGCCACTCATCGGGCACTCCTTACAAACGCCTGCGCTTTCGCCAGACGCGTTTCAAAATCTATCCGCAGCAGCAAAGTCAGCGCCGTAGACATAATTAACAGGCTGGAACCGCCGTAACTTATCAGCGGCAATGTCAGACCTTTGGTCGGCAACATGCCCGCGGCCGCGCCTACGTTAACCAGCGCCTGGAAGCTAATCCATACGCCAATTGAACAGGCCAAAAAGCCGGCAAAACGCTGGTCCAGCTCAAGCGCGCGACGTCCAATCGACATGGCACGAAAAGCGACGAAGAATACCATTAACAGTACTAAAACCACACCGAAATACCCTAACTCTTCACCTAAAATCGAGAAGATAAAGTCAGTATGTGCTTCCGGCAAATATTCTAGCTTTTGTACTGAGTTTCCAAGGCCTTGCCCCCAAAACTCACCGCGACCAAACGCCATCAGTGACTGGGTCAGCTGGTAGCCACTGCCGAAAGGATCGGCCCACGGATTCCAGAAGGAGGTCACGCGGCGCATACGGTAAGGTTCCGCCACAATCAATAGGCAAACCGCAAAAGCACCCGAGCCGATAATCGCCAGGAACTGCCACATCTTCGCACCGGCCAAAAACAGCATCGCCAAGGTAGTAATAAACAGAACAACCACGGTGCCGAGGTCAGGCTGAGCCAACAGCAAAACGGCCAAAATAACCATCACGCCCATCGGTTTGCAGAAGCCCCAGAAGTTGCTTCGCACCTCGTCAACCTTGCGCACCAGATAGCTGGCCAGATAACAAAACAGAGATAGCTTGGAGAACTCGGCGGGCTGAATACGCAGCGGCCCGAGTGAAATCCAGCGAGATGCACCGTTAATCGAGCTGCCCACTACCAGCACAACAAGCAGCATGATGATTGAGATAAGCAGCAGCACATTGCTGTACTTCTGCCACACCATCATCGGCACGCGCAACGTTATCAGGCCAAGAATGAATGCCAGCACCAGATAAACGGCGTCACGTTTGGCAAACATGAAAGGATCGTTGGCCAGTCGCTGTCCGATTGGCATTGAGGCCGAGGTCACCATCACAAAGCCTATCACCGCCAGTCCGAACGTCATCCACATCAGAGTGCGGTCGTACAGCACCAGAGTAGGGGTATCGCCGTCTTTGACGCCCATCACCCAGTCGTTAGCTCTGTTGCCAAAACCTTTTAGCAGCCCAAGGCCAGGCATCCGAATACGCATTATCCGAGCTCCTTAGCCAACGCGGTGAAGACATCACCACGCTGTTCGAAATTCTTGAACTGATCCAGACTCGCGCAGGCGGGAGACAACAGCACCATGTCGCCTGATTTCACACGTCCGCCAATTTCGCGCATTGCCTGTTCCATCGTCTCATACAGCGAGGAAACGTCAGGGCGGAGGTCGGCCAATTCAGCACCGTCACGCCCAAAGCAGTAAACGTGCAAAGCCTGACTCTGCATTTTTTCACCGTGCAAATAAGGCAGCAGCGGAGAGAAATCGGCAGACTTACCGTCTCCGCCCAGCAGTAAATGCAGCGTACCCTCAACCTGGAGACCGTTTAGTGCGGCCTCAGTACTGCCGACGTTGGTCGCCTTGGAGTCGTTAATCCAACGCACGCCGTTGTGCACGCGGGCTACCTGGAAACGATGGGCCAGACCGGTAAAGGTGGTCAACGCCTTCAGGCTTGATGCGCGCGGAATACCTACCGCATCGGCCAGCGCCAACGCGGCCAGCGCATTGGTGTAGTTGTGACGCCCGGTTAGCGGCATCTCGCCGGTATTGAAGATTTTTTCGCCACGAACGCGCAACCAGACTTCATTTTGCTGACGACTCAGGTGGTAATCACCCACGTCTACGCCAAAACTGACGCAGCGCGTGTCGGCACCGCGCACCGGCATGGTCAAGGCATCGTCGGCATTCACGACGCACAGCTTGGCGTTTTCATACACTTTCAACTTCGCCGCACGGTACTGTTGCAATCCAAACGGATAACGGTCCATGTGATCTTCAGTCACGTTCAAAATCGTTGCCGCCGCCGCGTGCAGACTGTGAGTGGTTTCGAGTTGGAAACTCGACAACTCAAGCACGAAAAGCTGATAGTCATGACCGAGCATGCTCAGCACCGGCAGGCCAATATTGCCGCCCACGCCAACCTGCCAACCGGCCGCTTTACCCATCTCGCCCACCAGGCTGGTTACGGTGCTTTTGCCGTTAGACCCCGTGATAGCGACAATGGGTACCGTGACTTCGCGGCAGAACAGTTCGATATCGCCCACGATTTCAACACCGGCATCGGCGGCTGCACTCAGCGCGGGCGTAGCCAATGCCATGCCCGGACTGGCAACAATCAGGTCGGCATCCAGCAGCCAGTCTTCATTCAAAGACCCTAAATGACGCTCAATACCTTCCGACAGCTTGTCGAGTCCCGGCGGACTGATACGGGTATCGATAACACGCGGCGTAACGCCACGTGATACAAAGAAATCAACGCAGGAGAGGCCCGTAAGCCCCAACCCGATAATGACCACTTTTTTACCCTGATAGTCAGTCATAGTTACCGCACCTTCAGCGTCGCCAGGCCAATCAGCACCAGCATCAGTGAGATAATCCAGAAGCGCACGATGACGCGCGGTTCCGGCCAGCCTTTGAGTTCATAGTGGTGGTGAATCGGCGCCATACGGAAAATGCGTTGGCCGCGCAGCTTAAATGACCCCACCTGCAAAATAACCGACAGCGTTTCAACGACGAACACCCCGCCCATAATCAGCAGCAAGAACTCTTGGCGCAGCAGCACAGCGATAGTCCCCAGCGCACCGCCCAAGGCCAGTGAACCCACGTCACCCATGAAGACCTGAGCTGGATAAGTGTTAAACCAGAGGAATCCTAGGCCTGCACCGACGATGGCAGTACAGACGATAACTAACTCACCGGCGTGTCGCAGATAAGGAATATGCAGGTAATTGGCGAAGTTCATGTTACCGGTCGCCCAAGCTACCAGCGCGAAACCGGCTGCCACAAACACTGTTGGCATAATCGCCAGGCCGTCCAAACCGTCGGTGAGGTTCACCGCGTTGCTGGTGCCAACGATCACGAAATAGCTCAGTAGGATATACAGCAGGCCAAGCTGCGGCATGATGTCTTTAAAGAACGGCACCACCAGCTCAGTAGCCGGCGTGTCTTTGCCTACGGCATACATCACAAAGGCGACAACCAGAGCAATCACCGACTGCCAGAAGTATTTCCAGCGGGCAATAAGGCCTTTAGTGTCTTTACGCACCACTTTGCGATAGTCATCCACAAAGCCCACTACGCCGTAACCGACCAGCACAAACAGCACGCACCAGACGTAAGGGTTAGACGGGTAGGCCCACATCAGAACCGATACTGTGATTGAAAACAGGATCAGTACCCCGCCCATTGTCGGTGTACCGCGTTTGCTAAAATGCGACTCAGGGCCGTCGTGGCGAACAACCTGGCCAATCTGCAGTTTTTGCAAATAAGCGATCAGGCGAGGCCCCATCCAGAGGGAGATGAACAGGGCCGTCAGCAGGCTGACAATGGCGCGAAACGTCAGGTATGAAAAGACGTTAAAGCCTGAATAATATTTGACCAAGTGTTCGGCCAGCCAAACTAACATGTTGCATTCTCCTGTAACGCCCGTACTACCTGCTCCATCGCGGCACTACGTGAACCTTTAATTAAAACGGTGATTACCGCGTGTTCAGATATCAAGCTGGCTAAACGGGCTGTTACAGCAGCTTTATCTTCAAGATGTTCGCCACAGCCACTCGCGTCGCTGATTGCACGACTAAAGTGACCCACGGTTAACACTTTATCGATCCCGGCCAGGCGAATCGCATCGCCGACCTGACGATGGCAGGCTTCACTTTCATCGCCGAGTTCGGCCATGTCGCCCAGCGCCATCACCCGATATCCGGGCATGTCTGCCACGACCTGCGCTGCCGCTGTCATCGAGCCGACGTTGGCGTTGTAGCTGTCATCGAGAAGCGTTTTACCCTCGGCCAGCTTAATTGGGAACAAACGCCCTTTCACCGGCTCCAGCGTAGACAACCCTGCGCGTACAGCCTCGAGAGTCGCACCTACCGACAGCGCGAGCGCCGCAGCAGCCAGAGCGTTTGCCACATTGTGGCGACCCGGAAGAGGAAGACTCACGTCGATTTGACCCACCGGCGAGTGCAGCGTAAAGGTGGTGGCAAATGCCCCAACTGCAACGTTGCTGGCAAAGAAGTCGACACCGTCAGCAGCATCAGGAGAGAAGCGCCATACCGTTTTATTGCCAATACGTGCCTGCCAGTGAGGCCAGTCATTATTGTCGGCATTAAGAATGGCAATACCGTCAGCGGGCAAGCCCTCAAAAATTTCGCCCTTGGCCTGAGCAACGCCGGCCAATGAACCAAACCCTTCGAGGTGTGCCGCAGAAAGGTTATTCACCAGTGCAGTCTGTGGACGTGCAAGGTCAGTGGTATAGGCTATTTCGCCCTGATGATTGGCACCCAGCTCAACCACCGCAAAATCGTATTCGGCCGTCAGACGCAGCAACGTCAACGGCACGCCAATGTCATTGTTGAAATTACCTGCGGTATAAAGCACGTTGCCGCATTGGCGAAGGACGGCGGCGGTCATCTCTTTCACCGACGTTTTGCCAGAAGAACCCGTTAACGCCACCACGCGGGCCGGCACCTGCTGACGAACCCAGGCACCCAATTTTCCGAGTGCAATACGTGTGTCGGCCACCACCAGCTGTGGTGCATCTATCGGCAGGCGTTGACTCACGATTAAGGCGGCGGCACCGGCTTTCAGCGCGTCGGCGGCAAAGTCGTGGGCATCAAATTTTTCACCTTTGAGGGCAATGAACAGACAGCCGGGGGTAATTTGGCGCGTGTCGGTGGTGACCGCATCTATCTGTAAATCAGCGCCCAGCAGTTCGGCGCTTAACACCTCGGTCAGCGTGCGCAGAGTAACCGGGATCATGCAACCACCCCCAACAAACGTGCAGCAGTAACGCGATCCGAGTAGTCAAAACGCTGATTGCCGACCAACTGGTAATCTTCATGGCCTTTGCCGGCGATGAGCACCACGTCGTTTTCACCCGCCTGCATAATCGCGCTAGTGACTGCTTCTGCTCTGCCAGGAATAGCCAGCGCGCGGCCAGCGTCAAGCAGGCCGGAAAGAATGTCGTTGATGATCGCGCGAGGATCTTCGCTACGCGGATTATCGTCGGTGATAACCACGCGATCGGCATACTGTTCGGCAATACCGCCCATCAGAGGACGTTTGCCTTTATCGCGATCGCCACCGCAGCCAAACACGCACCACAGTTTTCCGGTACAGTGCAGCCGCGCAGCCGCCAGAGCTTTTTCAAGTGCATCGGGCGTGTGGGCATAATCAACCACCACCGTCGGCCGGCCCGGCGCGTGAAACACTTCCATGCGCCCGCAAACCGGTTGTAGCTGAGGTGCAGTTTGCAGCAGCGCCTCCAGCGGATAGTCCAGAGCAAGGAGCGTGCCCAACGCAACCAGCAGGTTACTGACGTTAAAGGCTCCCATCAGGCGGCTCTCAAGCAAGCCTTTACCCCAGCTCGAATCGAGCTCGACGGTGGCACCTTTATCGTGATAGTTCACACTGCTCGCCGACAGCCATCGGCCTTTCCAATCAGCAGGAATAAGGCCTTCCATGCTCACAGCCACGGCGTCAGGCAATTTTGCAAGCCAGCGCTGGCCTACGCTATCGTCGGCATTAACGATTTTATGTGCGCTGTGATGCGTTGAAAACAGCTGCCATTTGGCCTCTTCGTAGTGTTGCATATCACCGTGATAGTCGAGGTGATCGCGGCTCAGGTTAGTGAAGGCCGCGGCGGCAAAAGGCAGTGCCGATACGCGATGCTGAACCAAACCGTGTGAAGAGACTTCCATTGCTGCAAAGCTTGCGCCCTGCTGAACGAGGGTATGTAGAAGGTGTTGTACCTGCACCGCCGAACCGGTGGTGTTTTCTGCAGGAACCACGTGGTTAAGCAAGCCGTTACCGACGGTGCCCATCACAGCGCTGGTTTCGCCCAGCATTTGTGCCCACTGTGCCAGCAGCTGAGTGGTGGTAGTTTTACCATTGGTGCCGGTAACGCCCACTAACCGCAGCGCCGCCCCAGGCTGCTGATAAAAGCGACCAGCAATCTCGGACAACAGCAGATTCAGGTTTTGCAGATAAACAATCGGAACACCGTGTTTCATGCTGACAGCGCCGTGTTCGGCCTGCCCTTGCGCTTCTGCCACTACCGCGCTGACACCCTGCGCGATAGCCTGAGGAATATAGTGACGGCCATCGCTAGAATGGCCTGAAATCGCGACAAACAGATCGCCCGAAGCCGCAACGCGGCTGTCGAGAGTCATGTCTTTAAGCACCGTTTGTGGGGCATCACTCACCCAAGGTGCTAGGAGGTCGCGTAAATTACGATCTGTCACCTGAAGCCTCTTTATGATTATTGACAATGTCATTGCCTACGTCCGTCGGTAAAGCATCCGGCTCGACGTTCATCGTGCGCAATACGCCGCCCATGATGGCGCCAAATACCGGTGCAGAAATCGCGCCGCCGTAGTATTTACCCGCCTGAGGGTCATTAATGATGACCACCAGAGCAAATCGGGGATTACTCGCTGGCGCGACGCCAGCGGTATAAGCAATGTATTTGTTCACGTATTTGCCATCGGGACCGACCTTTTTGGCCGTCCCTGTCTTGATGGCGATACGGTAGCCCTTGATTGCGGCCTTAACGCCACCGCCGCCGGGCAAGGCAACACTTTCCATCATACGAACCACGGTACGTACCAGAGGTTCGGGGAAAACGCGCTCACCGGAAACCGGTGGATCAACTTTGGTAATCGACAGCGGCCGGGCAATGCCCATGCTGCCAATCGTTGCATAGACTCGCGCTAGCTGGAGAGGTGTCACCATTAGCCCGTAGCCGAAAGAGAAGGTGGCCCTCTCTATGTCAGACCACCGTTGTTTTCTTGGAAATAAGCCACTGCTTTCTCCAACCAGTCCCAAATTGGTCGGTTTACCCAATCCAAAGCGCGAGTAAGTGTCTACCAGCTCTGAGGACGGCATCGCTAACGCCAGCTTTGAAACACCGACGTTACTCGACTTCTGCAAAATACCCGTCACGGAAAGCTCAGGGTAGCGGGCCACATCTTTGATTTCATGGCCGTTAATTCGGAATGGCACAGTATTTAATACGCTATTTTCCTTGATGACGCCCTGCTTGAGCGCCGTCATGACCACCATCGGCTTCACCGTTGAGCCAGGCTCGAAAATGTCGGTGATTGCGCGGTTACGCATGGTGTCTTTAGGCGTATTAGCCATATTATTTGGGTTGTAAGACGGGCTGTTGGCCATCGCCAGAACTTCACCGGTCTGCACGTCAACCAGCACGGCGGTGCCAGATTCGGCTTTGTTAAACGCCACTGCATTGTTCAGTTCGCGATAAACCAGCGCCTGCAGGCGTTCATCAATGCTGAGCACCAGATTGTGTGCCACTTGGCTGTCTACGCTTGAAATGTCTTCAATCACACGTCCCGAGCGATCTTTACGCACGGTGCGTTCACCCGGCTGGCCGGTCAGCCAGCGGTCAAAGCTTTTCTCAACGCCTTCAATACCTTCGCCGTCAATGTTGGTCACACCGATAATGTGTGAGGTGACCTGGCCCGCAGGATAGTAGCGGCGGGACTCCTGACGCAGGAAAATACCCGGCAGTTTCAGCTTGTGAATGTACTCACCCATCGCTGGGTTCACCTGACGAGCCAGATAGACGAAGCGGCCTTTCGGATTGGCGTTTACGCGAGCGGTGAGTTGATCGAGAGGGATATTGAGCGCATCGGCCAGCGCTTTCCAGCGGCTGTCAACGGTGATACCACCGTGTTCATTGACTTCTTTAGGGTCTGCCCAAATAGCATTAACCGGCACGCTTACGGCAAGAGGACGTCCCGCACGGTCACTGATCATGCCGCGAGAAGTAGGAATGGTTTGTACGCGAAGAGAGCGCATGTCGCCCTCTTTCACCAGCTTGTCGGGATTGATGACCTGAAGATAAGCCACACGCGACATTAGACCCACCAGCGCCAGAAGAATACAGCCGCACAGCAACGCAAAACGCCAGCTTATAAAGCTGGCCTTATCTTCTGGACGCTTAAACTTCGCGGCACGTGTCGCTTTCATCTGTGGCTTATCATCTCCATGAACAGGTTGCCAAGTCGGCTAAAATTTACTGCTGCACAACGATGGTTTCCTGTGAAGGATCAACATGTTGCATCTGCAATTTTTCCGTCGCGATACGTTCTACCCGGCTGTGGTCACCGAGGGCGTTCTCTTCGAGGATCAAGTTGCGCCATTCGATATCCAGCGCATCTTTTTCCAAAACCAGCTGTTCACGCTGAGCAGTCAGCAAACGCGTTTTATGCGAAAGGGTCACGACCGCCATGGCACTGATCAACGACGCTATCAGCAAAATCATCGGTATCTTTCCATTGCGCAAAATATCGCTGAAAATAACGCCGACTAAACCATGACGTTCGTTGCCAATCATTACGCATTCCTCGCGGCAAATCGCAGTACTGAACTGCGCGCTCGTGGGTTTTCTGCCACCTCGGCGTCCGAAGGCTTCATTTTGCCCAAGGCTTTCAAGGTGCGTCCGCCTAGGCTCTGCAACTGGGCTTCGGTCATTGGAATTCCAGATGGCACCTGCGGTCCCCGACTGTGCTGACGAATAAATCGTTTTACAATTCGGTCTTCTAGCGAGTGGAAACTGATTACCGATAAGCGTCCATCGGTTGCCAGTACCTCATGTGCACCGTCGAGTGCACGTTCGATCTCTTCCAATTCGCTGTTGATATATATGCGTATCGCCTGGAAGCTGCGCGTCGCCGGGTGCTTGTGCTTCTCACGAAACGGCGAGGCATTCGCAATCAGATCCGCTAGCTCTTTAGTGCGCGTCATCGGCAGCTCGCGGTTACGTTCAACGATGGCGCGGGCAATACGCTTGGCGAAACGTTCTTCGCCGAATGTTTTCAGAACCCAGGCAATGTCATCGGCTTCTGCCTTCATCAGCCATTCAGCCGCCGAATATCCCCGGCTGGGATCCATACGCATGTCGAGAGGCCCATCGCGCATAAACGAAAAACCACGCTCCGGATCGTCGAGCTGCGGCGACGATACGCCCAGGTCCAGCAATACGCCGTCTATCTTCCCTACCAGTTCGCGCTCTTTGACATAGTCGGCAATATCAGAGAACGGACCATGAATGATTGAAAAACGCGCGTCGTCAATGGCTTTAGCGGCTTCGATCGCCTGAGGATCGCGGTCGATAGCCAGCAGGCGTCCTTCCGGTCCCAGCTGTGACAAAATGAGTCGCGAATGTCCGCCACGACCAAAGGTTCCATCGATGTAAATGCCATCGGGGCGTATGTTCAGCCCGTTTACGGCTTCATCCAACAACACGGATGTATGTTTATAATTTTCAAGCATGCTTATAGTGACAAGTCCTGTAATCTCTCGGAAAGTGGTTCACGAGACGATTGTTCAGCGTCAATGTCTTCCTTAACTTGTTGATACCAGGTCTGTTCATCCCACAATTCAAACTTGTTGAATTGCCCAACCAGCATCACTTCTTTGGCCAGTCCGGCGTGCTGTCGCAGCGTTGACGCGATAAGCAGACGCCCGGCGTTATCCATCTGACATTCACTCGCATGTCCAAGTAACAAACGCTGAATTCGGCGTTCGACTGGATTCATGCTCGACAGACGGGACAATTTTTGTTCGATAACTTCCCACTCGGGCAAGGTGTAAAGGAGCAGGCATGGGTGATGGAGATCAATGGTGCAAACCATTTGACCCTCAGACTCCTCGCTCAGCAAATCCCGATATCGGGTAGGTACGGCAAGCCGCCCTTTGCTGTCGAGATTAACCATCGTTGCCCCACGGAACATACCTGAGCTACCCCTCAATGACCCTTTTCACCACTTTACACCACAAATTCCCACTTAAAGGAGTTTACGGATGCTTTTAAAACCTTGTCAAGCCAGAGAGGCCAAGGTTTCTGATTATTTACAGGCAATGAGTTAGGCAAAAACCGAAGAACGGAGTTTTCTACCGCGGGGATTAAAAAATAACGTCATGATTAGTTGAGGAAAATTCATTTAAATAACAATAACGGTCAAAAAGAAAACAATTTGGACGTTATTTATCTATT
>NZ_MRWD01000022.1 GCF_002093625.1 Rouxiella silvae
ATATTTCATTTTGTAAGGATCTAACATGCTTTATCCGATGTTTGAGACTGAGCGACTGTTACTAAACCCGTTGAGATCTGAAGATGCCATACAAATCCAGCAGATATTGCCCCAATGGGAGATTGTTCAATTTCTTGCTGCAAGTTTCCCCTGGCCTTATCCAACAGATGGGGCAGCCTTTTATGTAGATAAAGTAGCTTTACCTGCAGTCTCTGCTGGTAGTGCCTGGTTCTGGACTTTGCGGGTTAAAAAAAGTCCTAATGATATTATTGGTATGATCTCATTGTCAGATGCACATTTAAATAATCGAGGTTTTTGGCTTTCACCTTTATGGCACCGTCAAGGATTGATGTCTGAAGCTTGTGAAGTTATAACAGAATATTGGTTCAATACCCTGCAAAGAAATGTTCTCCATGCTCCAAAAGCAGTCAGTAACGAGGCTTCCCGTAAGATGTCGATTAAAAGTGGGATGCGCCTCATTCGTCAAGAGAAGAAAGAATATGTGTCAGGATTCTTAGACTCTGAATTATGGGAGATCACCAGGGAAGAATGGAGTTCCAGGCATGCAAAACTCTAACAACCCTTGTGTGTATTAGCTCAGACCTGATCTGACAGTTACCGGTTATTTCTACAGGTGTCTGTCAGATTAGGGAGTGATCTGCTCCCCGTTGATGCGTACATCTGGATGTTAGTAATGTCTTCATAAGCCACATGAAGATATCTCCATAATAAGCGTTTTTCCGACCAACAGGTCATCAGTATTCTCCGCGAAGCGTTACTGCTCGTGAACTTTGTCGTAGATGTCTCACCTCATCAAAGCTTCCCTAGCTGACACAACAGCATTTCACCACTGCTGCATAAGGGGCGCTAAGCCCGGGTATGCTCGCCGTCATTTTCTCCTGTGAGCCTTTCTTCTTCATATCAGCTTCCGGTAATCGTTCCCCGCCACAACCTGGTCAGCAAGGTAATGCATAGCCGCTTCGCGCCCTTGCTGGCCAGAAAGACTCCGGGGAGGCCGAACCGTCAGGCGATACGAAGACGAAATTCACACTGACGGAGAAACAACCATGACTATGAACCTGCATACCCAAACAAGCGCCCCTAATACCCCACCGGCGACCAGCGTATCCCCGCTGGAGCAGTCAGGCTCCTCAAAAACGAAATTGTCTAAGGGGAAGACCAAACCAGATGTTTACCAGGTGGTGACTGACAGCATCATCGAAGCGTTAGAAATGGGTGTTAAACCGTGGGTGTGTCCGTGGAAGCCTAACGGAGCTGTTTCAGGTATTCCGTCAAACTTGGGGTCAGTTTGGATATCGAAAATTATTGTACGTTAAGGCTATTTTTTGACCTTTCGATTTTAGCTGGCCTTAGCCGACGAAACTTACCGGAAGCCGGTATCCGGTTGCTTTTCCATATATAATCGCCTGTCAGATTAATGTGTTCCCAGCCTAGCGGGGACAAATGCGACAGCAGTTGCTCGTTGATCTTCTCCCCTTTACGCTTCAGGGCATCGACCGCTCTTTCCATATAGACGGTATTCCACAGCGAGATAGCAGCCGTCAGCAGCGTCAGTCCACTGGCACGATAGCTCTGATTTTCCGGTTTTCTGTCCCTGATTTCACCCAGCCGGTGCAGGGGTCTGAAGCCCAACCGTACGAAAACGTACGCCAAGTACGTTTTTTAAGCAAAACTGACTGTGAAACCATCGCTACCTATAGCGACTTTCTTTTGAAATCGTATGGGTATTAAGGTCATACAAAATGTTGATTAGAAGAGAACTCCCAACCCTTCTTCCCCGCAACCAGCCAATGTGTTAACTCAATTTGGCTGAGAAACACCTCATCGTGTGACACCACTATCAAGGTTCCCTGATACTGATTGAGAAAAGATTCCAGCGTATGCAGGGACGGAATATCCAGATGATTACTCGGTTCATCGAGCAGCAAAAAGCTGGCGGGTGCGTCGGCATAAATTATCGTTGCCAGCGCGGCCTTAAGTTGTTCCCCGCCGCTGAGTTCGCCACAGGGTAATGACACCCGAGTTGCATCCAGCCCAAGCTGGGCAAGTTGCATACGCAGTTGGGATTCCCCCATCTGAGAGTTCACCGCCAGAAGTTGCTCAAGAACCGTTCTTTGTCGGTCCAGAATGGAAAGCTGCTGGTCAAGATAAGCTGTTTTAGCCCAGACCTCACGGTGACCGGACGCTAGCGGCAACAGACCCGCTAACGCTTTTAACAATGTCGATTTTCCACACCCGTTTGAACCGATAACACCGATCCGTTGGCCGCCGTTAATGGTCAGCGTTATCTGGCAGAAAGGCACAGGAACAAAGGGTAAAACGGCATCGGTAAGTTTGGCCACATTCTGCGGTAATGCCCTGAATGAGGAGGTTAAATGCATGACGATAGGTGTTGAGGCCTCAATTTGCTTAGCTGCCTGCTGCACCTGCTGGTTGAGCTGCATCCGCGTTTGGGCCTGTTGTTTTACTTGCTTGCCCGTTGAGGCCTCGCTACGGTTTTTTTGACGGCCCAACAAAATCTTTGCCTGATTTGCCTCTTTGCTCTGACGATTACCACGAGACTGACGCTTTTCGAGCCGTTCAAGCTGGTCTCGCAAAGCGTGCTTTTCTCGCTTGCGCTCGGTTTTGAGGCGATCAAGATTTTGCGCAACGGCGGCCGTCTCCTGCGCTTTCATCTGCTGATAAAAACCATAGTTGCCGCCGTAACTGCGTAAACCGAGCGACGATAATTCGACTGTCCGTTCCATCTGCTGCAATAGCCTTCGGTCATGGCTGATGACCAGCAGGCCACGGGACCATTGTTGCAGTTGCTGCATCAACGCTAATCGGCTGGCAGCATCCAGATGGTTGGTAGGTTCATCAAGAATAAGAAAATCGGCATCCGATAACGTCGCGCCGGTCAGTGCCACTCGCATCACTTCCCCGCCGCTCAGTCGATTGACCGCTGATTCTGGCGAAAGGTAGCCCAATCCCGCAAACTCAAGCTGTGTTTGCAGGCGTTGGCGAATGTCCCAACCCTCACCGACAAGTTCAAAATCAATCGGGTCGGCGCTTCCTGCTTCAATGCGCTTTAGCGCAGCTAGCTGGGTGTCGACTCCTGCCAGCATTGCAACGTTATAGTAGTGCTGGGGTAAGAGATGCTGTGCCAGATACCTGACGCGGCCAGAGCAACGGCACTGGCCGGAAGTCGGTGTAACCAGACCAGCCATCATCTTAGCCAACAGGCTCTTGCCCACACCATTGCTCCCCACTAGTCCAGTGTGGCGCTGGTCAAATTGTTCAGTGAGTTCTGAGAAAAGCGGCTTGCCGTCAGGCAATACAAAAGAAACGCGTTCTAGCGTTAGAATAGAATTCGTCATGCGATAACCCTGAAATTAATGCACCAGAACAACTTCCGAAAGAAGCTGCATGAAAGCCGTCAAGGGGGACGGTGGGCATTAATTGCGCATTGGACGAATACCTTTAATGAGATGCGAAAGCCGGCTGATTATAAAATTGCAGGATTTTGATTGTCAAATAACATCTTGCCGTTGCGGCGTTAACGGGAAGAGGTCTGATTAACAGGTCGGCTATCAGTTTTCTCCCCGTCTGGCTGATGCAGGAGCCTCTGTATTTTGGCGTGTGGATAAAGATGCAGATTATGGCGTGCTGAATGATATCGCCCGCAATGCTGCGAATGCCCGGAAGATAGAGCAACACTGGGATGACATGATGCGCATGGCCGGTTCCCTGACGCTGGGGACAATTCGGGCGTCAGTTTTGATTCGTTCGTTGCTGAGCAGTGATCGCCCTTCAGGATTAACACAGGCAATTATCGAAGCTGGGAAAATAAATAAGACACTGTACCTGCTGAATTATATTGATGATGAGGATTACCGACGTCGGATCCTGACCCAGCTTAACCGGGGAGAAAGCAGACATGCTGCCGCCAGAGCAATTTGTCACGGGCAGAAAGGCGAGATCAGAAAGCGCTATCAGGATGGGCAGGAGGAGCAACTGGGCGCTCTGGGGCTGGTGACTAATGCCGTCGTGCTCTGGAATACCATTTATATGCAGGCCGCACTGGCACATTTGCGTGATGATGGCGAAGTCATTAATGAAGAAGATGAAGTCCGGCTTTCGCCACTGCGGCATGCGCATATCAATATGCTGGGGCACTATACATTTACGCTTGCGGAACAGGTAACAAAAGGACAGCTAAGGCCACTTAAGCAAGCGGAAGAGAGCGATGAATGGCCTTTATAGTCGCCTTTGCCATGAGAATAAAAAACGCCACCCTGGTTAAAAAACGTACTTAGCGTACGTTTTCGTACGGTTGGGCTTCAGACCCCGCAAATAGGTAAATGGGACTATCTGCAATCAACCAATAGTTAGCTGCAAAACAATCAGGTCTTCGACCTACTTAACTTCATTAAAGATCTACTTATTCGCTGGATAAGTTCTGTGGATAACGGGGAAAACCGATAATGACCGCCCTTGCAGCGGCCAGACGGCCGCGCCGGTTCGGCATGGTCGCTATGCTCCCCAAAAGACTTTAAGTAGCACCTCCGGCCTTAGCCGGAGGCATGGAGTCAACGAGACGCAATGCAGCGAAAAGGCGCTTTTCGCCCTTACCTACTTCATCGCTAAAAGTAAGCTAAAAAACCAGTCTGGCAGGAAGGGGGCGAAATCCGTTTGGGTGTATTCGTTGACACCAGGAGCAAGTATTCCTATCATTGTGTTGATAGTTAACACAGGGGGCGTTATGGCCAGAACAACAAGCGTTACGATTGGCGAACAACTCGATTCGTTTATCAGTCGATTAATAGACAGTGGCCGTTACGGCTCTGCGAGTGAAGTTATGCGCTCTGCTCTTCGATTGCTGGAGCAACAGGAAACAAATGATGAAGTTGTTCGCCAGGCTGTCATTGCCGGGCTGGAAAGTGGTGAAAGCTCGCTATCACTGCGGGATATTGCAGCACAAAGAAAGCTGAGACATCGTGTATAAACTCACTGAACGGGCAGCAGACGACTTCGCCGGGATTTATGACTATACGCTCTTGAAATTTGGTGAAGCTCAGGCAGACCATTATACCGACGCACTTGAGGCATTTTTCGAGACACTGGCCGGAATGCCAGATATGGGAC
Source organism: Rouxiella silvae (assembly GCF_002093625.1). Classification (GTDB taxonomy): domain Bacteria; phylum Pseudomonadota; class Gammaproteobacteria; order Enterobacterales; family Enterobacteriaceae; genus Rouxiella; species Rouxiella silvae. The sequence goes on from NZ_MRWD01000022.1 coordinate 5,149, forward strand.
GTGATTACCATGCCGTTCCTGGTGTGATGCGCATTGAATTTCAGCGACATGCCATTTTTTATACGGTTCGTGATACGGATATTTTGATTGCGCGTATTTTGCACCAACAGATGAACCATAAACGCCATTTACTGTAAATCTAAACACGCTGCCGCGCTTTGCTTGGCCAACCCCGATCTGGCACATAAAAAATTTATGCACCAGATCGGGGTTCCGCGCCCATTGCCCCATAAGTTCCACCTTCTCAGTGAAATTATATATATATCAAAACTATATAATGAGATTCCGATACTCATTGCTGAAGCATCATTAAAAAATGTTGTTTATTTCACAATCTCCCCCAGTGTGAGCGAAGCTGCAAAATGCGACATCTGGCAGACCTAAACCTAGATGAAACTGCCTAACTAAAACAGGGTTTTCGTCACGTTGTTCAGGATACTCAAAGGAAATCCCAAGGATTTCCTAAAGAAATACTTTAAATCCCTTTAGGATGCATATAGTATACCGTTAAGGTTTACTTACAGGAGGAAGGAAATGCCAATATATGCAATATCTCATCATAAGGGTGGTGCCGGTAAAACTACATCTACAGTACATATCGTTGGTGAGCTAAAACCTGATATCACAATTGACCTAGATATCCATGAAGGGGTCAGCGTCATCAACCAGCTAAGACCCGATGACAAGAAATGGAATGTCCTGGCTATCAACAATAAAGAAAAGTTGATATCCGTCCTTCGGGAACTGGATGACCAAGGTAAAACGGTGGTCATCGACTGCGGCGGTTTCGACGCTGATATTAATCGTGTCGCGGTGGCAGTAGCAGACGTGGTGATCGTCCCGGCTAATGATACGGTCACGGAACAAATTGGTCTGGCGAAGTTCGACAAGGTGCTGGCAGAAATCAGCAAGCAAATGAATGTGGAGCTGAACGCAAAAATCATGTTCTGCAAAACAGAGCCAAACCAGAAACATTTCCCGGACATGGAAGATACCCTGAAAAAGGTGAAACACATGTCGTTGCTGAATAGTCGCCTTTCATATCGCCGTGGACGGTATGGGTTTACTCAATCTTTACGGCAGGGGATGGGGATAACTGAAATCAAGCATGGTCGCGCTTCGGCAGCCGGGAAAGAAGTTGTCGCGCTCGTCAAAGAATTACGGGAACTAGTCGAAAACGGTAAATGATGTACAATAGAAACCCAAAGGAAATCCAATGTAAACCCAACAGGTTTCCTTTATAACTACATAACATATCTGTGAGATCCCCATGAAAAATAAAAAATCCCTTTTTGATGTAGCATCCACTGTCGGCAATGACGCACTTTTGCAGGTAGCGGAGCAGCAACCAGAAGCAACTACTCGCGCCGTTCGCACCAAAACATTAAAAGCTATCCCTGAAACGTTTTTTGCTGCACACAAGAAGCTAAGAGATACAAACAAAACTAACCTGGATTTTTCTAATTACATCATGGAAGCGCTACGCGAAAAGCTGGAACGAGACGGGGCGATCTAATCAATCACAGCATCCAAAAGGAACACTTAGGAGTTATATAAGATACCTTATGGATTTCTAATGGATTCCCATAGGAACTATGTCAGGAATCTATTATGATGCTCGTCGTTTAGATACAGTCCTGTAACGAGAAGCTCTGAAAGCATCCCACATACTGGCAGGGCACAACCTCAGGTAATAGAGAATGAAATTTACACCGCTAGATCTGAAAAATTTTAACCAGCTTTTTGAAGACAAAATAAATGCAGGGTACGTATTAGATTTCTCCAACAAAACAATGCGTGAGTTTTTCGAATCTGAGCTTTCTATCGATATAGACAATGACATCTACCGAAAGGATGGTGACTCCAAACTTAAGAGATTGCGCAGCCTGATAAAACAAGCAGACAGGGAAACCGTTCTGAGAGTTGTCACCCGACTATGGGAATACCGGAAATCCATTCCTGACGGGATTATCACCGCACAGGATGATGCTGTCTATGGCAGTTTTGTTGCCAAAATTCAGGGGGCAGACAGTCAGACGGCATCAGGTATTGCACCTGCATTAATCGTCCCCACAGGCATCGATAATGATTATTTCCTCAAAGGTCTGGAAGCCCTCCATAACCAACAACCTCACCAACGCGGACATAGCTTTGAGTTATGGCTTAACGAACTGTTTGCCGCGTTCTATTTATCCCCTAAAGGCGCATTCCGGCTGAAGGGCGAACAGATAGACGGCAGTTTTCTACTCAATAACGATACCTATCTGGTCGAAGCAAAATGGCATAGCGCGAAAACAGGAAATGCCGATCTCCATGCATTTCATGGAAAACTGGATCAGAAAATCTCATGGGCTCGTGGTGTATTCATCAGTTGGGCAGGGTTTACCCGCAGCGGCTTAGATGCCTGGGGAAGGGGAAAGAAAGTTATCTGTGTCAGCGGTTATGATCTTGTTCTTATGCTAAAAAACAACATCAGTTTCAGAATGTTGATGGAAGAAAAAATACGACGAGCAGCCGAAACGGGCAACTTATACGTCAAGATTGACGAAATTTACCCGAATATCAACAAATAATAACGGTCATTAATCAGATGAGCTAATGATGAAAGTTAATATGGCCCAGTGGGAGCGGAGCTGCGATTTGACGACATTTGGCCACCATCACTGAAATTTATCAGGTGTGATTATAAAATCGCCAAATAAGGCACCTCATTTTTTTTGGTTAGACCTTTCGGGGTGTTGGTTCTAACTGCTACTAGGGGTCAGTTTGGATATCGAAAATTATTGTACGTTAAGGTGATTTTTTGTACCTCTGAGCTGTGGTAGAGCTTGACCATGTTGACAGGCAGCTTTGAGCGAGGAGCGGACATTCCAAATAGAATTCTGTGTGAGTTATTGAGCTGGTCAAAGCTGTTTAGCTCTGCCGGACCGTTATCATCGACGCTTATAGCTAAATAGCTGATCCTAATACCGCTACACTTTTGCCAGACCATGTTTCCCTCCGGGGAATGGGCTGGCGGTTTCCATAAAATGCCGTACCTTCTTCAGTAGTTGCCACATTGAACGGCATTGATGATTACGGGTTATCGTGTCATGCAGCGCCTGCCATAACCGCTCAACGTGGTTCACCCAGGGTGAGTAAACTGACTGATAAATTACCCTGATGTTAGTGTCAAAAATCACTGCGCCTTTAAGCTCTCTTTTGTTGCCACCGGCTCCAGTCCGTCTAAAGCGAAATGACTACCCGTGCTTCGATTGCTGTACATGGCAGCCTGTCCGGCTTGTTAGCTCTGAAGCAGTATTTACGCCAGGGACGGGCGACGACCAAAAATCATCGTTAAACATATTGCTGATTTGTTTACGTTGAAAATGACCATTTTGCGATAACGGAAGTCAATACCTCGACATAAAGACAACGTAACAATGGGTAATCTAGTCGCATTCTCATTAAGAGTGTGACACATGTTAATAATCAGAAGGCTAACCATTGCCTTAATTCCGTTGTTATCTGCCGGCTGCGCGGTGGGGCCAGATCAGCCTCCCCTCACGACTTTACCCATAAAATCAACCCTGTCTGACAATTCCCCCACACCTGATCAGTGGTGGGCTTTGTATCAGGATCCTGCGTTAAATCATGCCGTCGGGGAAGCGTTGCGCAATAATCGCGATCTTCGTGTCGCAGCAGCCAACCTTCTCGCAGTCCGTGCGCTTCTACGTGAAACCGATGCGCAAAAATTGCCCAGCACAAGTTTCTCTGCCAAAGGTGGATATGGCAGTTCGCTCGACGATCACATCGAGGCAGCATTAGGTCAAAGCGACAATATCCGCACCGGCAGCCGCTATAGCGCCGGGATCGATCTGCAATGGGAACTCGATCTGTTTGGCCGCCTGCGTTCACAGTCCAGCGCGGCACAGGCAGGCACGGAGTCTGCTCAGGCCGAAGAAGACGGCGTGCGCGTGTGGGTTGCCGCTGAAACGACCCGGGCCTGGCTCAGCGCCTGCAGCTACGGTCAACGGATCGGTATTGCTCAACGGGCTTTGGCGCAGGTTGAGCAAGGGCAGCAGATTACCGAAGCGCTGTATCAATCCGGGGCCGGCGTCGCGCTGGATGTGGTTCGTGCTCAAGGTTTGGTTTACCAAACTCGAGCCGACCTGCCGGTGTTGAAAGCCAAACGTCAGCACGTATTGGCTGAACTCGCGGTGTTAATGGGCCGCCTGCCTGCCAATCCCCCGGAACAGGCACTTGCCTGCCTGAAACCACCAACGCTGGCGTATCGCGGCTTGCCTGACAACGACGGTTTAGCCCTGTTACGCCGTCGCCCCGATGTGCGCGAGGCACAACAACAGCTTGCCGCCGCAACGGCCAATATTCGCGTAGCGACCACCGATCTCTATCCGCGTATTTCGCTGGGAGCCAATATGCTCAGCTCCGCTCACCAGCCTGAAGATTGGGGTAACAGCGGCACCACGGTCTGGAGCATCGGACCGCTGATCTCATGGTCCTTCCCTAACGTTACGCAGGCCCGCGCACGCATCGCGCAGGCTGGTGCCAAGGAAAGTGCGGCACTCGCGCATTTTGACGGCACGATTTTGGCTGCGCTGAAAGAGCTACAGGTGAGCCTGACAAGCTATGACTCGGCCCTGCAGCAGCAAAAACTCCTTCAGCAGGCTGCCGAAAACAGTCGACAAGCGCTGAAACTATCGACGCTTGCCTATCAGGACGGCGCGGCAACCGCCCTCGACTATCTCGATAACCAACGTAGCGACGTCGCCGTTCAGAGTGAGTTGGCGCGCGCAAACGCGCGGGTGATTGAGGCGCAGGTGACGTTATTTAAAGCCCTGGGTGGCGGGTGGCAGCAGGCTCCCTCTGTGGTTATCCCGGTACCTCAGCGGTCTAAAACCGCTTCCAGCATGTTATTTCTTCCTGTTTTTAAAAGAGAATCATAATAATGACCGAAAATACTTCGCCTGCTAAAACGCCGGTTTTTGCTGCCCGACGCGCAAAACCACGGCCCCGAACTCTGGCCGGCATCCTGTTGGTCACCCTGTTGGTGTTGGCCTGGGGAATTTACTGGTGGACCACGGGCCGCTGGATGATCGAGACCGATGACGCCTATGCACGCGCCGACATTGTCACGCTGGCCCCCCGCATCAACGGCTATCTGGTCGCCGTGGAGGTTCGGGACAATCAACAGGTAAAAGCCGGTCAGGTACTGGCCCTAATCGACTCCCGCGATTATCAGGCCAAGGTTGATCTGGCCGAGGCCGCAGTCGCGGCGGCGGTTGCCGAAAATGACGTGAAACAGGCGCGTATCGCCAACCTGGCCGCTCGCCAGAAGCAGCAAACCAGCCTGATTGCAGAAGCTCAAGCGGCCGTCCGCGCCGCCGTCGCAGAATCAAATCGCTCGGCATTGGAGGACCAGCGCCAGCATCGCCTGGTGCGCCAAAACATCAGCAGCGCCCAACAGGTAGAATCGGCTGACGCGGATGCCCGTAAAACCGCCGCACAGCTGGCGCAAGCCCAGGCGCGACTCGCCGGCCAACAACAGGCGCTGTCCGTTCTCGCCAGCAGCCAACAGGCTACCGAGGCAGAACGGGACAAGGCGAAAGCCATGCAGACACAAGCACAGGCCATGCTGGCGATCGCACGCATTAATCTGGCGAGCACCCGGATTGTCAGTCCGATCGACGGTACTGTGGGTCAGCATGCTTTGCGGGCCGGCCAATATGTCGAGACGGGTTCGCCACTGCTTGCCGTGGTTCCCGGCAATACTTACGTGATTGCCAACTTTAAGGAAACGCAAATTGACCCAATGCGGGTTGGCCAACCTACCGAGGTACGGGTAGATGCGTTTGATGGACAGGTTTTCAAGGGCAGGATCGAAAGCTTTTCCCCTGCGTCCGGAGCACAATTTGCGCTGCTTCCCCCGGATAACGCCACCGGAAACTTTACCAAAATCGTCCAGCGAATGCCGGTGCGAATTCGCCTTGATGCCGGCCAGCCAAGGGTTGAACAGGTCCGCCCTGGAATGTCGGTGATGGTGACGGTGGACACCCGCCATGAGTAGCCGTATCTCGACCCAGACCACGGTCATGCCCAACACAGACAAGATCTCGTTACGCACCTGGGTGGCCGTATTGGGCAGCGTCGTCGGCTGTTTTATGGCTGGCATGAATGTACATGTCACCAACGCCTCGTTACCCGACGTGCGGGGTTCGCTGGGGGCCACCTTTGAAGAAGGATCCTGGATCACCACCGCCTATCTGGTGGCCGAGATCATCATCATCCCGATAACCGGTTGGTTAGTCTCGATATTTTCCATGCGCCGCGTGCTGATGGTCGGAACCTCTGGATTTGTGCTCTTCTCCATGGCCTGCTCGCTGGCCCCCAATATTCAGACCATGATCCTCGCCCGTGCGCTGCAGGGCGCATTTGGCGGCGTGCTGATCCCCTTGTCGTTTCAGCTAATCGTCGGCGAATTGCCCTCTCACAAGCATTCTCTCGGCATGGCGCTGTTTGCGGTAGCTAACAATGTTGCGCAGGCGGCAGGCCCTTCACTGGGCGGTTGGTTAACCGATGCCTACTCATGGCGCTGGATATTTTATCTGCAAGTCCCTCCTGGGATAGTGCTGCTGGCCGCCATTGGCTGGTCGGTCAAACCGCAGCCCATGAGGCTTGAGAAACTCAAACAGGGTGACTGGTGGGGAATTATCACCATGGCGATGGGTCTTTCCTCTCTGCAAATCATGCTGGAGGAAGGCGGACGAGAGGACTGGTTTGCTTCGTCCTTTATCGTCAATTGCACCTTGCTGGCCGTGTTGGGCATTGCCGGTTTTATTTACGCGGAGCTTAAGAGCAAGACGCCGTTTATTAATTTGCGCTTGCTGGGCCGCTATAATTTCGGCCTCGCCAGTCTGATGCAGTTTTGCTTTGGCGCAGTGGTGTTTGGCGTGGTGTTTCTGGTGCCTAACTATTTCGCCGAAGTGCACGGTTACAACGCCAGCCAGATCGGGGCAATGATGATCCCTTACGGCATTATTCAATTTATCATGTCGTTCGCTACGCCTCGACTGATGCGCTGGACCAGCGCCCGCACCGCGATCGTGGCCGGATTCTTGATTACCGGCCTCGGTTGCCTGATGAACATTCACCTCAATCCCGATGCGGCTTATAACGTGATTGTTCCTTCGTTGATCGTGCGCGGCATCGGGCAATCGTTAGTGGTGGTGGCATTGGGAGTGATGGCTATTCAGGGCCTGGAAAAGGATCAGGTAGGCTCGGCATCAGGGCTTTTTTCGATGGTGCGCAACATAGGCGGAGCCATCGGTATCGCCCTTTCCAGCCAGATCGTGGTTGAGCGTGAAAAACTGCATGCGCAGCGCATTGGCGAATCGGTTACCTCTTTTGCTCAGGCAACGCAGGAACGGCTGGTCGAGACAGTCAACATGCTCACACACGTTCATCTCGATCACGCCACCGCTCTGTATAGCGCGGGGGCGGCAAGATTACGCCAGCAAGCTTTGGGATTGATTGATCAGATCGTGCGTCGTGACGCCCTGCTGCTGGCCTACAGTGATGCTTTTTACATTGCCGGCCTGGCAATGCTGACCTGCGTGCTGGCTGGGTTCTTTTTGCGCAAAACCTGATTGTTAGCGATAAAACTCAGAAGGCCGCAATCCAAACTGGCGTTTAAAGGCAGCGGCAAAAGCGCTTTGGCTTTCGTAACCGTGCTGCAGAGCCACCTGCACAATCGGCATGCCTTGAGCCAGGCTTTCGAGTGACAAAAGCAGGCGTGCCTGCTGCCGCCAGCGCCCGAACGTGATGCCGGTTTGCCGCTGAAACTGACGATGAAATGTCTTGGCGCTCATCGCTAAATCTGCGGCCCAGTCATCGGCGGCGCGGCTATTGGCGGGATCGTCGGACAATGTCTGGCAGACACGCAATATGCGCGCATCCGTTGGCCAGGGAAGATTGAAAGGCAACACCGGTAAAGAACATAGCTCATCGAGGATAAAACGCATCAAACGGCCATCGCGGCTTTCAAGGTCGTAATGGCCCGTGACTTTGGTCGCGGCAAGGATCAACTCACGCAGCAGAGGTGAAATCTCGATCACGCAGTCAACGTCAGGTAATCCGGGAATAGCATCCTGATTGACGAAAATACTGCGCATTCGCGCCACACCGCGCATACGCACGGTGTGGCTGACGCCCGCTATCAGCCACACGCCCCGGCTAGGCGGGACAACCCAACGGCCTACATCCGTTTCAATGACCAACACCCCTTCCACCGCATAAACCAGCTGCGAACGCTGATGACTATGCGCAGGGATCATATGACCGCTGGGATAATCGACAGCAACGCCAGTAACTGGTGTTGCTGTGGGGGTGTTTTCGTGTTCTGACACTAATTCAACCATTGCACACCTTATTCGAGCCCCTGGAATCGTGCTTATATTTAAACATTGTCTGTCCTTGAGGGCAGCGAGTGATTCAACATTTTTATGTCCGGATCCGGACAAAGTGTTCGTCTTCCTATGCCAGGTAAGGCTTCAGTATCTCTTCCATCCACTTCATGAATACGCGCACCCGACGCGACAGATTGCCCTGATGTGCAACGATGAGGGACACCGGAAGCGCCCGGCGACGAAAATTGATCTCCTCCCAATACCGGGATGGTTTAGATTTTCTTTGAGAAGTAATTAAAACCATCCGTTAATAGTTAATCAACTTGATTTGTCACTAAATTGTTTATAATTAAAATAAAACCAGCATTTAACTGCTGGTTTTAGATGACATAAGACAAAATAACTATATTAATTCGTTAGATCCAAATATCATTCTCCGCGGTTCGTTCGCCGCCTTCATGTCCGGTATTCAGTACACCACGAGGTTCTATCATCATCAGTTTTGCTTCCGACTCAGCAGAAGTTTTATGCTCAATACCTTTAGGAACTACATATATCTCCCCAGACTTAATCAGCACATGCCCATCACGAAAATCGATACGTAAAACCCCATCTACAACTATAAATGCTTCATCGGTTTCTGGATGTGAGTGCCAGACGAAATCCCCTTGTATTTTGACAATTTTGAATTGGTAATTGTTCATCTCAGCGATGACTTTAGGTTGCCAGTGCTCATCGAACTGAGAAAATTTATTTTCCAGATTAATAGGGCAATACATTTTTACTCTCCTTACGGTTAAGAAGAGCACAATGTAAAGCATTAAGGCTGAGACAGTCTTGAATGATTGTGCAACTCATTAACTGCCTTTATTGACAATTTTCAGCCACCGCCCCGGTGAAATCCCCAATGTTTTGATAAATTGGCGTGTCATATGACTTTGATCTGAAAATCCGGATTCAATAGCGACGTCTGCAAGAGATAGGCCCGTCACCATCCGGCGTCTGCAGTATTCCAGGCGGCGCATGGTGACATATCTATAGGGACTGGTGCCGAAAAGTGCACGAAAATCTCGGCTTAAACTCCAGCGATCTCTACCACTAATCATAGATAACTCCTCCAGCGTTATATTTTGGCTAAATGCGGAGTGTATATATTGGCGCGCTATTTCTGCCGCCTTATAATCGAATGTACGTTTGTGAAAATGTTGTCCTCCAACAGTGGCCAGAGTTTGGGCTAAATCATAGAGCGCATCATCTTCTTCCAACAATTCGAAAGATTCATCTACCGCTGTTAATAAGGGTTCTGTGGCAGAAAAAAGCCGTGGATCGGTTGTGATCCCGCCGACAATGAAAGGTAAAGGTCTACCGCCCAGTATTTTCTGAATTAATGCTGGCTCGATATAAATCATCCGATATTGGAACCCCTCCAGCGTTCCGGCTTCTCCATCGTGAATTTCATCTGGATGTAAAACCATGGTGTGTCCGGGTAAACTATGTTGTTTACTGCCGCGATAATTAAAGCTTTGCACTCCTGATAATGTCCTGCCGATAGCATAGGTGTCATGACGATGAGGTTCATAACCATGGCCGCTAAAATATGCTTCGATACGTTCAATTTTGGCAGAAGGTGGTGCAATTTTTACCCAGTCTTTTTTGACTTTTGCTCTCGCCATTTATGAAATCCGACTCTAGTTGATGGTGAATCGCAGCTATAAACTCATGAATTTTCGTTTGTATGGTTGCTCTGGTTGTTCGACCGCTTCACGCCCTGAGACATTCGACAAGCTTTCTATGACTTCAGTAAGGACGAGTGTCGCGCCTCGAGAGCCAGCAAATATTTCGCTTCGTCGTAGCGGGTTCTGGTCTTCCAGCAGCAATAAATTATCCGGATCCATTTGAATGCCAGTGCCCGGATCGCAGACTGGTGAGATTTACCCTTCTCTCTGAGGCTCTGATAATACAGTTTGGCCCAGTATGATGAGTTAACCGTCTTCGTAGTCCATTCCACGAATGTCTGCCGGACGAACTTTGCACACTGCCAACACCAATGTACCCAGGATTTCTGGCCACCTCGTTCAGTCACCGGTGCTATACCTGCGTAGTTTTGAATTTCTTCAGCGCTGTTAAACCGGCCACGGTTATCACCAGGTGCAGCAAGCATCCGTGGGCCCATACACGGTCCCATGCCCGGAAGTGATTTGAATAGCCCCGCATCTGGTAATGTGTCAAACAGCGTTTCGATTCGTTCGTCATAGGTTTTGCTGATTTCACTCGCGACTTTAATTTGTGTCGTCAGTACTGTTGCCATCAAGGCATTAGCCTCTATAACACTTGGGTCTGAAGTCAACGGGATCGCGTTATCAATACTCGCAACTCGTTGCTCAGTAAGGGCTGTTGCGCGGCCACCTTTAGCATTCAGAAAGTTACGGATCGTGTCGCGTCTGGCACGTTTCAGTTGTTGCAGAGTGGGCCAGCGTATAATCAGTTCACACAAAAGTAAACTGCCCCGATGTGAGAACCATTCCAGAGGCGGAGGATAATACTGCTTTAGCGTATTGATGAGCCGGTTCACAAAGCGGCGTTTGTCTTCGACCAGCAGTCGACGCTGTTCAACTAGCTGTTGAAGTAATCGAATATCCGCATTGTCGGGTTCTATGGCTTTTATCTTTTGGGGATATCCATAAAACTCATGAGGGCCTTTACATCTTGAGCATCGTTATACAACGAGATTTCACAGCCAAATCAGGGCTCGCAAGCAGGAAGCAGGCGCCCCTAACAACCTGCTCAATTATAATAATTTTAACCGGCCGTTAGTTTTTCAAAATCAAACGGACTAACCCCTTTCTCTCGATTTGCATCCAGAAAATCAGCCCACCACTGCAGCATTAGCCTGCGCTCATCCAAATGCTCCGCCTTATGAATGTAAGACGCACGCACAGAGTTACGTTCCTGATGGCTCATCTGTCGTTCTACTGCATCCTTAGACCACATCCCTGACTCGATTAAAGAACTACATGCCATTGTTCTAAAACCGTGACCACAGACTTCAACTTTCGTGTCATAGCCCATCACCCGGAGTGCATTGTTAACCGTGTTTTCACTCATCGGTTTACCTGGGTCATGATCGCCAACGAAAATTAGATCGCGATTACCATTTAGCCGTTTTATTTTCTCAAGGACTACAAGCGCCTGCCGAGATAAGGGTACCAGGTGCGGCGTTCGCATTTTTGACCCACGGTGAGAGTGCTTAACGCCTTCCAATGGTTCGCGGTCTGCAGGTATCGTCCACATTGATGTCTCGAAGTCTATTTCTGCCCAACGGGCGAAACGCAGTTCACTTGAACGGATAAATACCAGCAGCGTCATCTCTATTGCTAAACGAGTGAGCGGTCTGCCGGTGTAGGTATCGATACGGTGAAGTAGCTCAGAAGTACGGCTAAGTTCTAAGGCGGGGCGATGTTGTCGTTTTGCTGTAGCAACAGCTCCGGCCATTTCCTGGGCGGGGTTGTAGTCGGTCAAGCCGCTTTGTACGGCATAGCGCATGATTGCTGTTGTGCGCTGTTGCAGACGCGAAGCCACCTCAAGACGTCCAGACTTCTCCACGGCTTTGATAGGTGCCAGTAAATCTCGTGTCTTAAGTTCAGTGATGTTGTGTTTACCGATGGCAGGGAAAAGAAAGTCTTCCAGTGTTTTCAAAACACGAGAGCTATGATCTTTTGACCACTTCTTATTAGTCGCATGCCATTCTCTGGCAACCACTTCGAAGGTGAAGACTTCTTTAGCCAACTCTTCTTTTGCTGCACGTTTTTGTTCGCGGGGGTCAATGCCTGCCGCCACCAATTTTCTGGCAGCTTCTCTTTTATGTCTGGCAGCAGCCAGAGATGTCTCTGGGTAAACGCCAAAGGCCATCAGGTGTTGCTTGCCGCCAAAGCGAAAGCGGAAACGCCAGTATTTGGAGCCGTTAGGGTGTATCAGCAAAAACATGCCGTCACCATCGACGAGCGAGTATTCCTTTGCTTCAGGTTTTGCCGAGCGCACCTTGGTATCAGTCAGGGCCATGATGGTAATCCTTCCATATGCTGCCGTGAGTATATAAGCATTATCGAACCAGCATATATACTCGGTTCTATACTCACAAGCATGTTGATGTGGGGTAACTCAGATTGACGTCGGTTGACTGAAAAGCGGGGCAAAGCCTTGCGGGGGCTGGATTTTAGGCATAAAAAAGACCTCAGTTGAGGTCTATTTACATACTAATGGTGCCGAAGGCCGGAATCGAACCGGCACGCCTTGCGGCGGTTGATTTTGAATCAACTGCGTCTACCGATTTCGCCACTTCGGCACTGCTAAGTAGTATGCGGAAAACGGGTGCATTATACCTCTCCCGTCCACCCACGCAATACTTATCCCTGTATTCTGATGCTAAGTGCTGAAAAAATCGGCACAAATCGACTGTGTGATTGATATTTCGACAAAATAGCGGTCTTTTACGGGAAATTATTGCGCCATTAAGAGGGTAAAAAGCCAGTGCATCGCTGCTCTGGCCTGTGTCTTTTACTCACTCTATACGTCTACAGTGGCGATTAGAAATCGTAGAAAACGGTCACCCAAGTAGAATCGGATTCATTTGGTGCATTAGCCAGAGTACGTTCTACGTAAACAGACAAGCCGTGGCCGATGGTGACGGCTGAACCCAGATACACATGGTTAGCTTCATAGTTCTCGTTACCTTTAAGCTTCAGGGAATCTGCAGCAACATAAGGTTGGATAGATTTCAGGAAAGGCTTATCGATAGTAAAGGTATAACCGGCAAATCCTTCTACGCCGTAGCCAGCGCCTGCAAAGAAGTTATCCTGATTAATAGCATCATGATGGCTCGGCACGAAATTATCATAGTAGCTGCCAGTGGTGACCAAATACCAGTTGCCCGGTTGCCAGGTCAACGCGGTACCGGAAAGCTGTTGGTGGTATTGCTTTTGATTATTGTCGCTGTCTTTTATGTACGCATTCGTAACGCTATATGCCGTACTCCAGGTCAGCTCTTTGGTAATCGCATAATCAATACCTACCCCACCGCCGCCTGAACGACGATAATGCAGTTCGTCGGATACGGCAGTTTCGGTTTCCGGCAACAAATAGTTGGCTGTTAATTTAACCGGACCAAAGGTATTTTCGTATTTGATACTGTTTTTAGGACGGTTACTGCCGTCATAATCGCCGGAAACACCTACGCCTTCGCCTGCTGCGTGAGCATCGTTGTCCCACATGTCGCTTTTAATTCCAACAACGGAATAATAAAGGCCGAACTGTTGTCCGTAGGTCAATTTACCGTAACGGTCGTCCTGCACGCCGTAATAAAGCTGACGTTTTTTGTCACGGTTAGTGCCTTGGTCATAGCCAGATTTAATATCGAGCAGGTGATACATATTCACACCCAGCTCGTAGTAACCCACTACGGAGGTGTGATCGCTCAGGGCATAATTGCCGCTGAAGCGGAAACGGGTGCCGCCGTCATGACCGCTGGAATCGCCGTGCGTTTTATTTTTGGTATTTTCAAAAATCCACTCAGGACGAATACTGCCGCCAACCTGCAAACTTAATGGTGCAAGTAAGGAATCACTTTGCTTATTCTTTTCTAAAACGGTTATTTCAGCCTGAGCACTGGCTGAAAGCACCGATAAAATAACGCCGCCAACGATGATTGGCGCTTTTAAATTACGCATTACCCTGTCTCCAACAATATTATTTTTGTTATTTAGTGAAATATGGTGTTGCACCACGCATAAATATTTAACATAGCCGTGATAGGGGGAAAAGCATTTAATGTGACGACAGAGGCATTTTAAGTCGAATTATCAGATTGTTTTTTAATCGAATTGATTTAAAACTGTAATTATCAGCAACCGAAAATATTTTATTGTGCGAAATAAAAGCAATTTGTTTTAAGAGCCGTCAATTCGGTCAGGCAAATAAGTTCACGGTCGACATAATTAATTACAAAGTTAAGCAGGGCATTTCTGTAAATCAATTCACCCCCTACTCTTGCACCTCAATAATTAGCCAATAATTGATCGTCATAAACGCGGCTAATAATTAACTGACAAACACAGTGGCTGTATGAATAACGTTCATCCACTGTGTCGTGGTGTCATTAATGGCCAGAAGGACGCCGTTTTGAGACGATAATCGACGCCGCAACTGTAAATTTTTGCTCAAGCCGCGATTTCCTCATGCGGTTCTTCGCGTATGACATTAAGATAAATTTACTCTTACCCTTAACTGCTTTTAGAATGGATACGCGTTCGTTGAAAAAATTATCCTTTTCACTGTTAGCCATAGCCTTTGCCAGCATGCCAATGCTGAGTCAGGCACAGACTCAACGTCTTGCTGCTCAGGTGGTTGATGACCACGCAGAACATATCTTTTACGGCAGCGCCGCGATGGGCATGGCCATCGTCGTCGTCGATAACAATCAGCAGGTTTTTCGCAGTTTTGGTGAAATTAAACCGGATTCTGGCATTCGTCCACGCGAAGACTCGCTGATTCGGATCGCCTCGCTGACCAAGCTAATGACCAGTGAAGTGCTGGTTAAGCTGGCGCAGCAGGGTACGGTTAAAATCACCGATCCGCTGCGAAAATATGCGCCAGCCAACGCCTTTGTTCCCTATTACAGTCCCACCACGCCCATCACGCTGTTGAATCTGGCGACTCATACCAGCGGTCTACCTCGCGAACAGCCGGGTGGCGCAGCGCATCGTGCCGTGTTTACCTGGCCGAATCGCACCGAGCGTTGGAACTGGCTGCAAACGGCGAAAATGACTGTTCCGCCGAGTGCCTATGCGTCTTACTCCAATCTAGGCTTTGATCTGCTTTCCGATGCATTGTCGAATGCGTCCCGTAAGCCCTATCCGCAGCTGTTCCGTGAGTTGATTACCCAGCCCAACGGCATGGTGGATACTACCTATACGCCGACTCAGTCACAGTGTGCGCGTCTGATGGAAGGCCTGCGCCCGAGTCCTTGCATAAATACCACGGCGGCGGCCGGCAGTGGCGGCGTTTACTCAACGCCTGCCGATATGGGACGCTGGATGAAGCAGTTCCTGCCTACAGCCTCCGGACAGCAAAACGCGACCGCAGCATTGGCGCAGAAGATGTATTTCCGCCGTACCGATCTGGTGTCGTTAAAAGGCATGGACGTTCCCGGTCAGGCTTACGAGCTGGGCATGGGGTGGGTCACCATGGCACCGTCTCCACTGTGGCCAAGGATTATTCAGAAAACCGGCGGCGGGGGCGGATTTATCACTTATATGGCGATGGTCCCACAGCGCGGCGTGGGCGTCTTTATCGTGGTGACACGGTCAGAGTTAACCAAGTTTAAAAATATGAGCGACGGCGTAAACGATTTGGTCGCGGATTTAGTGCGTAATAACGAAATATAGCGGCACGATTTTGGAACGCAAAAAGTAAAAAAGCAGCTCAATGAGCTGCTTTTTTATTGCGACTACGCCTGTCTAACTGCGTTTTAACAACAGGTAAATACTGATCACCATGAACAGGCCGCTCGGTAACACGGCGCCCAGCAGCGGTGGAATATTATAAACCAGGCTTAGCGGACCGAAAATCTGGTCAAGCACGTAGAATAAGAACCCGAAGCAAATACCGGTCACCACCCTCACGCCCATCGGCACGCTGCGCAGCGGGCCAAAAATAAACGACAGCGCCATCAGCATCATCACCGCAACCGACAACGGAGCAAATATTTTACGCCACATGTTCAACTGGTAGCGCTTGGCTTCCTGTCCACTCTGCTTAAGGTATTTAACGTAGTTATACAGGCCGCTAATTGAGAGTGAGTCAGGGTCGAGAGCCACTACGCCAAGCTTGTCAGGCGTCAGATTGGTCTTCCATTCACCGCTTAAAGTCTGTGAACCAGTTATCTGCGTTGGGCTGCCTAACACGGATTCATCAACCTGCGATAATTGCCAGCCGCCGTTCTCATACTGGGCAGAGGTGGCGTAGCGAACCGACAGCAGTTTGTTTTTATCATCGAAATGATAAATATTCACGCCGCTGATTTCGTTATCGCCGGTGACGTGCTCGATAAAGATAAAATCGTGGCCGTCTTTCGCCCACAGGCCATTTTGCGTGGAAAGAAGCGAGCCGCCAAACATCTGCTGCGCACGGTAATTGCGCGCCATCTGTTCACCCTGGGGAGACACCCATTCGCCAATTGCCATCGTCAGCAGCACCAGCGGAATAGCCGTTTTCATTACTGAGGTTGCCACCTGCATGCGGGTGAAACCTGAGGCCTGCATTACCACCAGTTCACTGCGTGTTGCCAACGTACCCAGCCCCAATAGCGCACCAAGCAGCGCGGCCATCGGGAAGAAAATCTCGATATCTTTTGGCACACTGAGCAGCGTATACAGTCCGGCATCAAGTGCCGAATAGCTGCCCTGACCCACTTTACGCAGCTGATCGACAAACTTGATAATCCCTGAGAGGGAAACCAGCATGAATAACGTCATCATGATGGTGTTGAAGATAGTGCGTCCGATATATCGGTCTAAAACGCCAAACATCAGGCCGCTCCTCTAAAACGTGCACGTATCCTGCGGACCGGAAGGGTATCCCATACATTGAGCACCACTGCCAGCGCGAGGTAGGCTAGATTGGCTACCCACATCCAGATCATCGGGTCCAGTTTTCCTTTCTCTGCGTTGGACCTCAGCGAGCTCTGCAACAGGAAGAAAATCAAATAGAGGAAAATGGCCGGCAACATACTTAACACGCGGCCCTGACGCGGATTCACCACCGAGAGCGGTACCACCATCAGCGCCATAATAAAGACTGAAACCACCAGCGTCAGACGCCAATGGAACTCGGCGCGCGCCTCTTTAGCGGTGGAATGCCACAGCGAGGTCATGCTCATTTGCTCGGCGTCGCTGCTGTCTAGTTCAACCGTTCGATGACCGATAACCGCCAAATAGTCAGTAAAGTCTGTAATGCGGAAGTCACGCAACAGCGCGGTGCCTTCGTAGCGCGTGCCGGTATCAAGCGTGACCTGCTGAGAGCCGTCTGGGCGCTGGTCCATGTGGCCTTTAGCCGCCACCACCACGGAAGGACGCTGATTGCCGTTTGGCCGCAGCTGCGCCAGAAACACGTTATGGAACTCTTTACCGCGCACATTGCCCACAAACAGCACCGAATTGCCGTCCTGTGAAGGCGTAAACTGCCCGGCTACCATCGCCGCCATGCTCGGATTGGCTTTCGCTTCAGCCATCACTTCATCTTGGTGTTTTGAGGACCAAGGCCCCGCCCAAAATGAGTTGATACCCGCAAAAACAGAGGTAAACAGCGCCAAAAGCATGGCAGCAACGATTAATGACCTTTTACCGAGCCCGCAGGCGTGCATAACAGTGATTTCACTGTCAGTATAGAGCTTGCCTAAAGTCATCAACAGACCTAAGAAAAGACTCAGCGGCAGGATGAGTTGAGCCATCTCGGGTATACCTAACCCAAGCAGCTGAATGACTAAATTTGTCGGGATATCGCCATCGACTGCCGCACCCAGTATCCTGACCAGCTTCTGACAAAAGAAGATGAGCAGCAGAATAAACAGGATCGCAATTTGGCTCTTGAAGGTTTCCCTAACCAGATATCTAATGATGATCACGCTGAATACGCCTGTGAAAACTTGTCTTTTTGCAGGAAAATCGATAGTTTCATCGCTAATCCGTCATTTTTTCTCATCATATGGCAACCTTCACAGCTAAAATAGTATTACAACACCGTAAAATTAGGTGACCTATAGGAAGATGCTTATAGCCGCCAAAATAAAATTTCTACGCCGTATAGGTTAACACAGGTCATTATATCAATGACGGGAGAGTGTAACGGAAGCGCTATTCTATCCGTACCCCCCGCCTTTGTCTTTAAGATTCAGGAGAGTGCATGGAGTTCAGTGTAAAAAGCGGTAGCCCGGAAAAACAGCGCAGTGCCTGTATTGTAGTCGGCGTTTTCGAACCTCGCCGCCTGTCACCTATGGCTGAACAGCTCGACAAGATCAGCAACGGGTACATCAGCGCCCTGCTCCGCCGCGGTGAACTGGAAGGAAAAGTGGGACAGACCCTGTTCCTGCACCATGTTCCAAACATTCTGTCCGAGCGTATCTTGCTGGTAGGCTGCGGTAAAGAACGTGAACTCGACGAGCGCCAGTATAAGCAGGTTATTCAGAAAACAATCAACGCCCTTAATGAAACGGGTTCTATGGAAGCCGTTTGCTTCCTCACCGAGCTTCACGTTAAAGGACGTAATACGTACTGGAAAGTCCGTCAGGCGGTAGAGACGTCAAAAGAGTCGCTCTATACCTTTGACCAACTTAAAACCAATCGCGTTGAGCCACGCCGACCGCTGCGTAAAATGGTCTTTAATGTGCCGACTCGCCGCGAGCTTAACAGCGGTGACCGCGCCATTGCGCACGGACTGGCAATCTCTTACGGCGTTAAAGCAGCGAAAGATTTGGGCAACATGCCGCCTAACATCTGTAATGCGGCTTACCTCGCCTCACAGGCGCGCCAGTTGGCCGACGCATTCAGCTCCAACATCACCACGCGCGTCATCGGCGAACAGCAGATGAAAGAACTGGGCATGAACGCCTATCTCGCCGTGGGTCAGGGTTCGCAAAACGAATCGTTGATGTCGGTGATGGAATATAAAGGTAATCCTAACGCCGACGCTAAGCCGATCGTGCTGGTGGGTAAAGGACTGACCTTCGATTCCGGCGGTATCTCCATTAAGCCAGCGGCCGACATGGACGAAATGAAGTACGACATGTGTGGTGCAGCCACGGTCTACGGCGTGATGCGCGTAGTGGCCGAGCTGAAATTGCCGTTAAACGTGGTGGGCGTGTTGGCCGGTTGTGAAAACATGCCAGGCAGCCGCGCATTCCGTCCGGGCGACATTTTAACGACCATGTCAGGAAAAACCGTTGAAGTGCTGAATACCGACGCCGAAGGCCGTCTGGTTCTGTGCGACGCGTTGACCTACGTTGAGCGTTTCGACCCTGAGCTGGTCATCGACGTCGCCACGCTGACCGGTGCCTGCGTGATTGCGCTGGGTCATCACATCACTGGCCTGCTGTCTAACCATAATCCGCTGGCCCACGAGCTTATCACTGCCTCCGAACAGGCCGGTGACCGCGCGTGGCGTCTGCCGATGGGCGACGAGTATGACGAACAGCTTCAGTCCAACTTTGCCGATATGGCTAACATCGGCGGCCGTCCGGGCGGTGCGATTACCGCCGGTGTGTTCTTGTCGCACTTTGCAGAAAAGTACAACTGGGCACATCTCGACATCGCCGGTACCGCATGGCGTTCAGGCAAAAACAAGGGAGCAACGGGTCGCCCTGTTTCTCTGCTGTCCCAGTTCCTGTTAAACCGTGCTGGTCTTAACGGCGACGATTAATCGCCCACTGCTGTAAACCCATCCTTCACCGCCTTGTGCGCGGGAGGATGGCGTTAGGAAGACACCATGAAACAGGCTACATTTTTTCTTCTCGACTCACCCGACGCCGCAGACGGGCTCAGCAGCCACGAGGCGCTGGCGTGCCAGATTGCCGCGTTGCGCTACCGTGCGGGTCAACGCGTGCTTATCGCCTGCGAAGACCAATCGCAGGCAGAGCGCTTGGATGAGGCGCTGTGGAAACGTGATGCCGACCAGTTTGTGCCACACAATCTGGCGGGAGAAGGCCCGAGATTTGGCGCCCCCGTCGAGCTTTGCTGGCCCGGAAAACGTGGAAATGCCCCGCGAGATTTGCTGATTAGCCTGCTTGGACAATTTGCAGATTTTGCCACCGCTTTCCATGAAGTGGTAGACTTCGTTCCTTACGAAGATTCTTTAAAGCAGCTGGCGCGCGATCGCTACAAAGCCTATCGCAGCGTCGGCTTCAATTTGACCACGGCGACACCGCCTGCGGCCAATACAACGACTACAGACTAACGAAGCGAAATGGATAAGACATATAACCCGCAAGATATCGAGCAACCGCTTTACGAGCACTGGGAAGAACAGGGCTATTTCAAGCCTAACGGTGATACCAGTAAGGAAAGCTTCTGCATCATGATCCCGCCGCCGAATGTTACCGGTAGCTTGCATATGGGTCATGCTTTCCAGCAAACCATCATGGACGCCATGATCCGCTATCAGCGCATGCAGGGTAAAAATACCCTGTGGCAGGCGGGGACCGACCATGCCGGTATTGCCACTCAGATGGTAGTTGAGCGCAAAATTGCCGCAGAAGAAGGCAAGACGCGTAAAGATTACGGTCGTGAAGCCTTTATCGACAAAATCTGGGAGTGGAAATCAGAATCGGGCGGCACCATCACGCGCCAGATGCGCCGTCTCGGCGACTCCGTCGACTGGGAGCGCGAGCGCTTCACCATGGACGAAGGCCTGTCTAACGCCGTTCGAGAAGTGTTTGTTCGCCTGTATAAAGAGGACCTGATTTACCGTGGCAAACGCCTGGTAAACTGGGACCCGAAACTGCGCACCGCGATCTCTGACCTCGAAGTTGAAAACCGCGAATCGAAAGGATCCATCTGGCACCTGCGTTATCCA
Organism: Rouxiella silvae; assembly: GCF_002093625.1. Classification (GTDB taxonomy): domain Bacteria; phylum Pseudomonadota; class Gammaproteobacteria; order Enterobacterales; family Enterobacteriaceae; genus Rouxiella; species Rouxiella silvae. The sequence goes on from NZ_MRWD01000022.1 coordinate 26,172, forward strand.
CTGGCTGACGGCGTCAAAACGGCCGACGGTAAAGACTATCTGGTGGTAGCCACCACCCGCCCGGAAACCGAACTCGGCGATGCCGGCGTGGCGGTTAACCCGGAAGATCCGCGCTATAAAGACTTGATCGGTAAAGAAGTTATTCTGCCGCTGGTAGGTCGCCGTATTCCTATCCTCGGTGACGAACACGCCGACATGGAAAAAGGCACCGGCTGCGTAAAAATCACCCCTGCCCATGACTTTAACGACTATGAAGTTGGTAAACGTCACGGCCTGCCGATGATTAACATCCTGACTTTCGACGGCGACATTCGCCAGACCGCTGAAGTGTTCGACACCAAAGGCGAAGAAAGCGACGCGTGCAGCAACGAAATTCCTGAGCAGTTCCGTGGCCTTGAGCGCTTTGCCGCGCGTAAAGCCGTCGTGGCCGCATTTGACGAGCTGGGCCTGCTGGAAGAGATTAAACCTCACGACCTGACTATCCCTTATGGCGATCGCGGCGGCGTGGTCATTGAGCCGATGCTGACCGACCAGTGGTATGTGCGAACTGCACCATTGGCAAAAGTGGCGGTTGAGGCGGTTGAGCAAGGCGAGATCCAGTTCGTACCTAAACAGTACGAAAACATGTATTTCAGCTGGATGCGCGACATTCAGGACTGGTGTATCTCTCGCCAGTTGTGGTGGGGTCACCGCATCCCGGCCTGGTACGACGCCGAAGGCAATGTTTTTGTCGGCCGTGACGAAGAAGAAGTGCGCCGCGAGAACAACCTTGCCGCAGACGTGGTGCTGAGCCAGGACGAAGACGTGCTCGATACCTGGTTCTCCTCCGGCCTGTGGACCTTCTCGACGCTGGGCTGGCCAAACGAGACGCCGGATCTGAAAGCCTTCCACCCGTCAAGTGTGGTAGTGAGCGGCTTCGACATCATCTTCTTCTGGATTGCCCGCATGATCATGATGACCATGCATTTCGTGAAAGACGAAAACGGCAAACCACAGGTTCCGTTCAATACCGTTTATATGACTGGCCTGATCCGCGACGACGAAGGACAGAAAATGTCCAAGTCAAAAGGTAACGTTATCGATCCCCTGGATATGATCGACGGTATCTCACTGGAAGACCTGCTGGAAAAACGCACCGGCAACATGATGCAGCCGCAGCTGGCGGAAAAAATTCGCAAGCGCACCGAGAAGCAGTTCCCGAACGGGATTGAACCGCACGGCACCGACGCCCTGCGCTTTACCCTGGCGGCGCTGGCCTCAACCGGTCGCGACATCAACTGGGACATGAAGCGTCTTGAAGGCTACCGCAACTTCTGTAACAAACTTTGGAACGCCAGCCGTTTTGTGCTGATGAATACCGAAGACCAGGACTGTGGCCTGAACGGCGGCGAACTCCAGCTGTCTCTGGCGGACCGTTGGATCCTTGCCGAATACAACCGCACGGTGAAAATCTACCGTGAAGCGTTGGACAGCTATCGCTTCGACCTGGCGGCCAGCATTCTGTATGAATTCACCTGGAACCAGTTCTGCGACTGGTATCTGGAGCTGACCAAGCCGGTCATGAACGGCGGCACTGAAGCACAGCTGCGCGGCACACGTAATACACTGGTTGAAGTACTCGAAGGCCTGCTGCGCCTGGCGCACCCAATTATTCCGTTCATTACAGAAACCATCTGGCAGAGCGTTAAACCGCTGAAAGGCATCACCGCAGACACCATTATGCTGCAACCTTTCCCAGAGTTTTCGGCCGACAAAGCTGATGAAAGCGCATTGGTCGATCTCGAATGGATCAAGCAGGCAATCATTGCTATTCGTAACGTGCGTGCCGAAATGAACATCGCGCCGGGTAAACCTCTCGAGCTGCTGCTGCGCGGCGCCAGCGCTGATGCACAGCGTCGTGTAGAGCAGAACCTGAGCTTTATCAAATCACTGGCACGTCTGGAATCAATTACTGTGCTGGCGGCGGGCGATAAAGGACCGGTTTCTGTGACTAAGCTAGTTGAGGGCGCAGAGCTGCTGATCCCGATGGCAGGTTTGGTAGATAAAGAGGCCGAGCTTGAGCGCTTGACCAAAGAGATAGCCAAGCTGGATGCAGAAGTTGAACGTATCGAAGCCAAACTGTCGAATGAAGGCTTTGTGGCGCGTGCGCCAGAAGCGGTGGTTGCCAAAGAGCGTGAAAGACTGCAGGCCTGTGCAGAAGCCAAGATAAAGATTCAGGAACAACAAGTTACCATTGCCGCGCTGTAAGCAACGCTGAGTCGGTAATGTCTAACAACGGTGGAGTGAAAGCTCCGCCGTTTTTTTTAGAATTGCAAAAAGCAGCGCCACGCGGTATTAAATGCGAGTGATTAAAAAAACGACGCTGCCATTCCCTGAAAGTTCATTCCATGAAAATTTTGAGTTATTGATATGACTACAGCTGTGATCGACTCAACACAACAAGATGTCGTAGTGCGACGCATCACCTGTGATGACAATGCCGCGATCGCCCAGGTTATTCGTCAAGTATCCGCCGAGTTTGGTCTAACCGCCGACAAGGGCTATACGGTTGCCGACCCCAATCTGGATATTCTTTGCGAAATCTACAGTCAGCCGCGCAGTGCCTATTGGGTCGTAGAACTCAACGGCAAGATAGCGGGCGGCGGCGGCGTTGCTCCCTTAATCGGTGAAGGCGAGGATATCTGCGAACTGCAGAAGATGTATTTTATGTCCAGCCTGCGCGGCAAGGGCCTGGCCAAGCGACTGGCACTGCAGGCCATGGCCTACGCGAAAGAGCAAGGTTTTACCCGCTGTTATCTCGAAACCACCGCCAGCCTGACCCAAGCCATAGCGCTGTATGAGCATCTCGGCTTTGAACACATTGACGGCGCGCTCGGCAGCACCGGTCACGTTGACTGTGAAGTCACCATGCTTAAATCACTTTAATACGCTGTTTATGCAATAAAAAAGCCGGCTAAGCCGGCTTTTTTATTTCTACTTCATGCCCTTAACTCGGTTTGTAATCTCGCGAGCTAAGGTGAACCTGCTTCCAACGCCTTATCGCCGACGCGCAGCAGATTAATTTAAAGACTTAGTGGCGTTTGCCGTCGTCGTCTTTATCAACAATGTTTTTAGGCGCAGCGTGTTCGTCTTCTTCTTCGTCGTCTTCATCATCTTCATCGTCGCCGTCTTCGCCGTTCGGGTCTTCAAAGTAAGTGCCCCAACCGTCGTAGTTCACGCCGTTGGCTTCTGCCAGTGCTACCAGCTGCTCAACCTGCGTGTCGATGAGTTCTGCATTAAGCGCCACTTCGCTTATCACATCACAGCACATCACCACCGAGCCGTCTTCAATTTCTAGCTCTTCTGCGTCTGTCACTTCATAGCCCAGCTTGAAGGCCTCTACCGCTGCTCGCTCCAGAACGTCGAATTTCTCACAGGAGAAATGATGCTCAATAGTGTAAAGCGCGTCAGGATCGCTACCGTCTTCCAACAGCTCTTCGATGATTAAGCGGGTCTCATTACGTTGTTCGTCTAGCAATTCACGGTTTGCCATGCCTCTGTCCTCAATCAATATGACGTTTAGACGCTATTTTCACACAGCAGAGGGCTTGCCTCCACTATAAACGACAAAGTTTTTATTTGGGGGTTGTAATTGCATATTCATACATATAAATTGAATTTTAATTCATTGGATAAGTTTCGGAGATAGACACATGAGTCTGTTAAGTAAACGCCATTTTCTTAGGCTACTGGATTTTACCCCGTCAGAAATTGACACCCTGTTATCGCTCTCCGCCGAGTTGAAAACTGCCAAGAAAAACGGCAGCGAGAAGCCTTACCTTAAAGGGAAGAACATAGCGCTCATCTTCGAAAAAGACTCTACCCGCACTCGATGCTCTTTCGAAGTTGCCGCTTATGATCAGGGCGCTCAGGTCACCTACCTCGGCCCAAGCGGCAGCCAGATTGGCCATAAAGAGTCGATGAAAGACACCGCGCGCGTGTTGGGCAGAATGTACGACGGTATCCAATATCGCGGTTTTGGCCAGGAAATTGTCGAAACGCTGGCCGAACATGCGGGCGTACCGGTATGGAACGGACTGACCAATGAATTTCATCCTACCCAGCTTTTGGCCGACCTGTTGACCATGCAAGAGCATCTGCCGAGCAAAACCTTGTCGCAAATGTCGCTGGCGTATTTGGGCGATGCGCGCAACAACATGGGCAACTCACTGCTTGAAGCAGCAGCGTTGTGTGGCCTGGACCTGCGTCTGGTTGCGCCCTCAGCCTGCTGGCCTGACGCCGACCTGGTCGCAAGCTGTCAGCAATTGGCTCAGCAAAACGGGGGGTCTATAACCCTTACTGAAGATATCGATGCTGGCGTCAAGGGCGCGGACTTCCTCTACACCGACGTATGGGTCTCGATGGGCGAACCCAAAGAAGTGTGGAAAGAGCGTATTAATCTGCTGCGCCCTTATCAAGTGAATATGGCGATGGTGGCGAAAACCGGCAATCCTGCGGTTAAATTCCTGCACTGCCTGCCGGCTTTCCACGATGACCAAACCACCCTTGGCCGCCAGATGGCAGAAGAGTACGATTTGAAAGGCGGTATGGAAGTGTCCGACGAAGTGTTTGAGTCGCCGCTCAGCGTGGTCTTCGATCAGGCTGAAAACCGCATGCACACCATCAAAGCCGTGATGGTTGCTACCTTAGGCACAATGTGATCAAACCCGCTTTCCAGCCTGTTGGCACTGGCCAACGGGCTGCCGCAGCCCCTTAATATTGCACTTTTACTTTCCTTTACCCCTCGCCCCCCTGTTTATCAACTAACCTTTTATAGAGTTAATCTTTTATCATGTGAATAATAAAGGAAACGGTTATGGGTGCAGTGAATCCTGAGTTCGTGCTTCGCTTGGAAAGCTTGCTGAGCAGGGTCTATCCCAAAGAACACATTGGCGATCTGATAAAAAAAATCCTGCATCTTGGTGAGAAATGGAACTACGGTGCGCATCGTTCGCAGCAATGGGTGGACGGCACCAATATCTATCTCATCACCTATGGCGACACGATTTCGCAACCGGACAAACCGCCGCTCGCTACGCTCAATCACTTTGCCCATCAGCACTTAAACGACACCATCAGCGATATTCATATTCTCCCGATGTATCCTTACAGCTCCGATGATGGATTCAGCGTCATTGACTACCGGCGCATCGACGACCACCTCGGCGGCTGGAGTGATATTCACCACCTCGCCGCCAACTTTAATCTGATGTTTGACTGCGTTATCAACCACATATCACGCTCAAGCGACTGGCTGAAAGGCTATATTAACGACGAGCCTTATTACCGCGACTATTTCATCGATGCCAATCCAGAGCTGGACTACAGCCGCGTCGTGCGCCCCCGCGCCTCACCGCTGTTGACGCCGTTTATCAAAGCTGACGGCACCGAACTGTATTTGTGGACCACATTTAGCGAAGATCAAATCGACATCAATTTCAAAAATCCACAGGTGCTGCTCGAAAGCATCGATGTCATATTGCAATATGCGGCAAGCGGCGGGCAGTCGATTCGCCTTGATGCCATTGGCTACATTTGGAAGGAGATGGGTACCCCCTGTATTCATCGGCCGCAGGCGCACAATATCATCAAGCTGTGGCGCACCATCCTCGACGAGGTGATCCCCGGCACGCGCATCATTACTGAAACCAACGTGCCCCACCATGAGAATATCAGCTACTTTGGTGAAGGCGATGAAGCGCACATGGTTTATCAATTCGCCCTTCCGCCGCTAACGCTGCACGCCTTCCTGCGCCAAGATACACGCACGCTGACCCAGTGGGCGCAGGGACTGAACGCCGAGGCACACTATCCCAAGACCACCTATTTTAACTTTCTCTCCAGCCACGACGGCATTGGTTTACGCCCTACCGAGACGTTCCTTGATGACAACGAACGAAAATATTTGGCGCAGGAAACACAGCGCAAAGAGGGGCGAGTCTCCTATAAAGACAACGGTGACGGCACCCATTCACCCTATGAGCTGAATATTAACTATCTCAGCGCTATCACCGAAGTGGACGACAGCATCGAGCTTAAGGCGAATAAGTTTCTGGCGGCTCAGGCTTTACTGCTGTCGTTTATGGGCGTTCCGGCGATTTATATTCACAGCCTGCTCGGCAGTGAAAATGACCTTGAAGGTATGCATCAGTCCGGTCTAAGTCGACGAATAAGCCGCAAGAAACTCCAGCTCGACGACGTTGAAAAAGAGCTCACGCAGCCGGGATCTCTGCGGTCTAGGGTGTTTAACGGCATAAAGAAACTGATCGCTATTCGGCGTACACGCCCGGCTTTTTCTCCTCAGGCCGGTCAGCGAGTATTTGAACTGGGTGACAAACTGTTTGCCCTAGAGCGTTATGACCCCAAATCGGAGAACCGCATCAGCTGTATTTTCAACATCAGTGGCCAATCGCAAACCTTTAAACTGGCCGTTGAAGGTAAAGACTTGATTGCCGGCGAACAGTTTACCGGCCAGATGCGCCTCCAGCCGTGGCAGGTGGTGTGGATAGAGCACAAACTTAAAGCGCCAGAGCGACTGGGCAGACTGCGCCGCTGGCGGAAAAAGATTTTTATCTCGCTGAAAAGATCTGAAGCCAACCGATTGCTTACTGGCCGTCCCCGTAAAGCAAAAAGGTGAAGCAACCCTCTTGCAGGCAGAATTCGTGCGCGTATAATGCGCCACAATTTGCCGGGAGACTGACATGAAAAACGACATCACACTGCGCTTCGATGCTTCACCGAACCCTGTGCCTGTAGGCGGCGTTCAGCCGTTGTCTCTCCCAATGATTTTGCAAATGCCGGTAGTATTGCAAATAAAGAATCGATCGCTGAAAGCCCCTCATTGAGGGGCTTTTTTTTGTCTGTCATCGTAAAGGAGAGCGACAATGGCTAATCCGCTGTACCAAAAACACATTATTTCAATTAACGATCTCAGCCGTGAAGAACTGGAGCTGGTGTTAGACACGGCCGCCAGTTTAAAAGCCAATCCACAGCCTGAGCTGTTGAAACATAAGGTGATAGCGAGTTGCTTTTTTGAAGCGTCCACCCGTACCCGCCTGTCGTTTGAGAGCGCGGTCCATCGCCTTGGTGCCTCTGTCGTAGGTTTTGCCGACGGAAGCAACACCTCGGCAGGCAAGAAAGGCGAGACACTGGCAGACACGACTTCGGTTATCAGCACCTATGTCGATGCGATTATCATGCGCCATCCGCAGGAAGGCGCAGCGCGTCTGGCCACAGAATTCTCCGGCAGCATTCCTATCCTCAACGCCGGTGACGGTGCTAACCAGCATCCGACTCAGACCCTGCTCGACCTGTTCACTATTCAGGAAACCCAGGGCCGTCTCGACAACATCAAAATCGCGATGGTCGGTGACTTGAAGTACGGCCGCACCGTGCACAGCCTGGCGCAGGCACTGGCCAAATTTAACGGTAACCGTTTCTATTTCATTGCGCCGGACGCGCTGGCCATGCCGGAGTACATTCTCAATCTGCTCAAAGAGAAAGGCATTGAATACAGCCTGCATGAAACCATTGAAGAAGTGGTGCCAGAGCTGGATATTCTGTACATGACGCGCGTACAGAAAGAGCGCCTGGACCCGTCGGAGTACGCCAACGTCAAGGCGCAGTTTATTTTGCGCGCTGCCGATTTAGCCCATGCCCAATCCAACCTGAAAGTGCTACACCCGCTGCCGCGCGTTGACGAAATCACCACCGACGTTGACAGCACACCCTACGCTTTCTATTTCCAGCAGGCCGGTAACGGGATTTATGCCCGTCAGGCACTGTTAGCACTGGTTTTAAACGCCGACACCGCACAATAAGGAGCACACCATGACGCAAGATAACAAACTCCAGGTAGAAGCCATCAAATGCGGCACGGTTATCGACCATATTCCGGCGCAAATTGGTTTTAAGCTGCTGTCATTGTTTAAACTGACCGAAACCGATCAGCGCATTACGATTGGCCTGAACCTGCCCTCTAACGAGCTTGGCCGCAAAGACATTATCAAAATTGAAAACACCTTTCTCACCGAGCAGCAGGTTAACCAGCTGGCGGTGTATGCGCCCCATGCCACAGTAAACCGCATTGACGATTATGTGGTAGTGAAGAAGCTACAGCCAAGCCTGCCCGACCGCATCGAGGGTGTGCTGCGTTGTCCTAACAGTAACTGCATCAGTCGCTTTGAGGCGGTCACCTCCAGCTTTGCGGTGAAAAATCGCCACGGCGAAGTCCATTTGCAGTGTAAATACTGTGAGAAAGAGTTCGAACATCAAGTTGTTTTGAACAACGAATAGAAGGAGATTTTGGGGATGCTTTCTCCCTCCCCGCTCCCTATACTGTCAGGACAATTTTTCATCTCATCAAGGAAACATTATGTCTCGCGAAATCAGCACAGAAAACGCACCAGCGGCAATTGGTCCTTACGTTCAGGGCGTCGATCTCGGCAGCATGATCATCACTTCCGGCCAGATCCCTGTTGATCCAAAAACCGGCAACGTAGCCGAAGACATCGCCGCTCAGGCGCGCCAGTCACTTGAAAACGTGCAGGCCATTGTCGAAGCAGCAGGTCTGAAAGTCTCCGACATCGTGAAAACCACCGTTTTCGTTAAAGATCTCAACGACTTCGCCACCGTTAATGCGACCTATGAAGCGTTCTTTACCGAGCACAGTGCTCCTTTCCCAGCGCGCTCATGCGTTGAAGTTGCTCGTCTGCCTAAAGACGTTAAAATCGAGATTGAAGCTATCGCCATTCGTCGCTAAGCCCCCCTCTTCGATATTAAACAGGTCAGCCTCGGTGCTGGCCTTTTTTATGCCACATCCCCCTCTCTACCACCCCTCGCGGTACCCGCACTTGTGAATGCTTCATCAGCGACCATACTGATAAATGACGCACTTTTTTGGCTCATTTTTAGCTAATACGCGCCTCGTTTCGCACTATAAAAGCGCGACATCCCCTCTATTTATGCGTTTTCTACAGACTTTTGCACGCTGGCACAGTTTGTGCGTGTTGATTTAGGCGTAGTCAGAATTTTGTTATGCACGAACCCTAGCCTGTTATGTCAGTGAGGTGATGATGATCAATATTGACCTACTCGATTCACCCTTTTTTGATGAAATGTTAATGGCTGAAGGGAAGCACCGCAGCCATTATCAAGCCTACTGGCAATGGTTACAGCAGGCCGATCAACAGGCCGTTCAGCGCAAGAAAGAGGAAGCTGCGCTGTTGTTTCATCGGGTGGGGATTACTTTTAACGTGTACGGGGATGACGACGGCGCCGAGCGTCTTATCCCTTTTGACAGCGTGCCGCGCATTATTCCGGCCAGAGAGTGGCAAATGCTCGACCGCGGGATCCGCCAGCGGGTACAGGCCCTTAACTGTTTCCTGCACGATATTTATCATGACCAAAAAATACTTAAGGCAGGAATTGTTCCGGCCGAGCAAGTGTTAGCCAATGAACAGTATCAACCCTGCATGCAGGGCGTTAATTTGCACCGAGACACCTACGCGCATATTGCTGGAACCGACATGGTTCGCAGCGGCGACGGTGAATATTACGTGCTTGAGGACAATCTGCGCACTCCGTCCGGCGTTTCTTACATGATGGAAAACCGCAAAATGATGATGCGGCTTTATCCAGAACTGTTTAGTGAACAACGTATTGCCCCGGTTTCTCGCTACCCTTCTTATCTGCTGCAAACTCTGCGTGAAAGCACCCCGGTGAACGACCCTACGGTGGTGGTGTTAACGCCGGGACGTTTCAACAGCGCCTACTTCGAACACAGCTTCTTGGCCCAACAAATGGGCGTTGAACTGGTTGAAAGCGTTGATTTATTTGTGAAAGAAGGCGCTGTATTTATGCGTACTACCGCCGGTCCCTGCAAGGTTGACGTCATTTATCGCCGCCTCGACGATGCGTTCCTAGACCCGCTGGCTTTTCGTGCTGACTCGATGCTCGGCGTACCGGGGCTGCTTTCAGTCTACCGCACCGGCGGCGTGGTGCTGGCGAACGCCATCGGCACCGGCGTGGCCGACGACAAGTCTATCTACCCTTATGTACCGGACATGATCCGCTTCTATTTGTCGGAAGATCCCATACTGAATAATGTGCCAACCTGGCAGTGCCGCAAAGAACAGGACCTCTCCTACGTGCTTGCTAATCTAGAAAAAATGGTCGTAAAAGAGGTTCACGGTGCGGGCGGCTACGGCATGCTGATTGGTCCAAAAGCCAGTCAGGCAGAGATTGCTCACTTCCGCGACCTGCTCAAGGCACGTCCGGAAAACTATATTGCTCAGGACACACTGGCGCTTTCAACCTGTCCCACGTTTGTTGAAGAAGGCTTGGCACCGCGCCACATTGACCTGCGCCCCTTTGCATTAACCGGTGCCGAGATACGCCTGGTGCCGGGCGGACTAACCCGCGTGGCGCTGGAAGAAGGCTCGCTGGTGGTTAACTCTTCTCAGGGCGGCGGCACTAAGGACACCTGGGTTTTGGAGGATGACGCATGCTAAGCAGAACGGCCAGTGAACTCTATTGGATGGCCCGCTATCTTGAACGGGCTGAAAACATGGCTCGCCTGATGGACGTCACCAACAAACTGTCGATGATGTCTATCCGCGATAATAATCATGACCTGCTGGTTCCTTTACTGCTTACCGGCACTCAGACACTTTTTAATGAGACCTATCAGCAAGTTACGATGAATAACCTGCTGAATTTCTTTGCACTCGACCCCAATAATCCCAGCAGCATTTACAGCTGCCTGCAAATGGCCTGGAACAACGCCCATGCGGTGCGCGGCAGTCTGTCCTCGGAAGTCTGGGAAAGCATTAACGCCTCGTGGATTGAGATGAAAATAATCCGCCGTCAGGGCGTAGGCACGGCGGGTGCAGACAGCTTCTTCGACTGGGTGAAAGAGCGTTCACACCTGTTCCGCGGTGCCATGTTTGGGACGTTGCTGCGCAGCGATGCGCTGTATTTTATCCGTCTCGGCACCATGCTCGAGCGCGCAGACAGCACCGCGCGCCTGCTCGAAGCCAAAAATCAGTTGCTCGACGCTGACGAAGATCCGGTTCGCGAATATTACCGCATGGACACGCTGCTGCGTGCGGTCAGCGCCCGCGAAGCCTTCCACACCTTATATAAACAACAGCTCAGCCGCGAAACCATCGCCGATCTGCTGATTCTACGCCGCGAACTGCCGCGCTCTTTACTGGCCTGCGTCGAGGTCATGACCGAACAGCTTGAATTGATTGGTGGCACCGTCGGGAATCTGCCGCGCCGCCGCGCCCACACGCTGCATGCCCAGCTGCGCTTCTCGACGCTGGCCGAAATCCAGGAAGTGGGCCTGAGTGACTGGCTCAATGACTTCCTCAACCAAACCAGCGCGATTGCAGATAGCATTCATCAAACTTATCTGGAGGCACAATGAAACTTAACGTCAGTCATCAGACGCACTATACCTATGCGCAGCAGGTTAAACGCAGCACCCAATATCTACGCCTGACGCCGCAGAACTCCAGCCACCAGAAAATCCTGACCTGGGATCTCAGCCTGCCGGAATATGCCACCCGCACCATCGACGCCTACGGCAACGTGCTGCACGTGCTGACCCTCGACCAGCCACATCAGGCGATCACCATCGAGGCTAACGGGGTGGTTGAAATAGAAGACAACGTAGAGGACGACAACTGCGGGCACCTGTCACCGCTAGTGTTTCTGCGTACCAGCCAACTGACCCATGCGGATCCGGCAATCCGCGACTTTGCCTCGCGCTATTATCGTCCACAGGCCCAGCATGAAAGCCTGTGCAAACTGATGGGCGAGCTGCTGCTTAAAATGCCCTACAGTCCTGGCACCACGACGGTAAAAGACAGTGCAGCGCAGGCATTTAGTGCACAGCAGGGCGTGTGTCAGGATCATACTCACGTGTTTCTGGCCTGCTGTCGCAGTCTTGGCATTCCGGCGCGTTACGTAAGCGGTTATTTATACAGTGAAGATAGCGCGCACGTTGCCACCCATGCTTGGGCAGAAGCCTGGCTTGATGATCGTTGGCAAAGTTTTGACGTAACAAATAATACTTGCCAGCCCAATCAACATTTGAAACTCGCTATCGGTATAGATTATCTTGATGCCTGCCCGGTACGCGGCATCCGGTTAGGGGGCGGATGTGAAGATATGCACACCGTCGCTGCGGTACAAATACTCGATATTCCCCAATAATTCTGACTGAATATATAGGTAACTGGTATGACTTACTGTGTGGCCATGCGATTGTCCTCTGGCCTGGTGTTTGTTTCGGACTCGCGAACCAATGCTGGGGTGGACCATATTTCCACTTTCCGCAAACTGCATGTTTTTCATCAGAGCGATGAGCGGATGCTGGTGATTCAGAGTGCCGGCAATTTGGCGACCACACAGAGCATTCTCAGCCTGTTGCACAAGCGCTGTCTTGACCCGGATCGCCCCAATATGCTCAACGTGGCGTCAATGTACGACGCAGCGAGCCTGTTGGGTGAAACGGTGCGGGAAGTGATTGCCCGCGACAGTGGCGCGAATCAGGGCGGAATGACCGATTTCAGCTGCAATCTGCTGCTTGGTGGGCAAATTGAGGGTGAAGGAATGCGCCTGTTCCACGTTTATCCGCAGGGCAATTTTATTGAAGCCACTCACGATACGCCGTATTTTCAGGTGGGTGAAAGCAAGTACGGTAAGCCGATTATCGACCGCGTGTTGACCTACAACACCGCGCTGGATCAGGCGATGCAGTGTGCGCTTATTTCGATGGACTCTACCCTGCGCAGCAATCTGTCGGTTGGACTGCCGCTCGACGTTATGATCTATCCAAAAGACAGTTTCAGTAAGGCTCAGCAGTATCGGATAACCGAAGATCATCCGTATTTTCAGATGATCCGCACCGGATGGGGAGAGGGACTATTGAGTATTTTTGCCCAGCTACCCACGTTGAAACTGGAAAAATGATTTACCGCCGCGGCCTTCCATCAAGAAGGCCGTTTTATTATGCCGTGTCTGCCTGAGCTTCTTTCTTCTCAAGCTGCGTTTCGACGGCAAAAGGATCGATGCCACGCTGCTGTAACCGATAAAACCGAATAATGTTGAACCCGTTCATGACGAGGAAACTGCCCTCGATCAGGGTACCGCCTATCGATCCAAGCCAAATGTTGTGCGCGACCCAGCCGCAGGTTGAACACCACATAATGCAGCGCGTTTTCATACCGCAGGTGCGAAACAGCGCCCAAGTGCTGACTACGGTGCCAATAACCGGCAACAGCTCCATGAGATGTTTAGCCTTGCCCAGCCCGAAAATTAGCGTCAGGGTGATGAAAACCAGCATCACCCACTGGCTGCGCGTGCGTAAGGCAAGCTGAGTACGAACGGCATTGAGCAGCGCCGTGCTGCCTGCCGCATTGGCCCCCATTAACAGAAAGTGGATGCCGATAATGGCGCTGTAGGCCGACAGTTGCTGTTTAAATCGGCGATCGCTGCGATTGAAAAACATCGTGATGCCAACGCAAAAAGCCAGTAGACCCACCCCCTGCGCAAACCAGTAAAGCGTCATGTCATTACATCCACGTGATACTCGAAAAGCACCTTCTCTTCGCGTCCCGTGACTGGGGGCGCAAGGCAGAAAGGGGCGGCGTTTTATGAGAAAAATGCCGCCGTATGCTAGCCCGATTTAACATGGCTTACAATGTGACTCCGCTCTTAAAAATCGCCAATTCGCGAAAATCGTTAAGTTCATTTTTACTGGGTTTTCCGTTAGCGATATCCACAATAAGACTGACGAACTCACTTAATAACTGATCCATCGGCGTGTCGTGAATAAGCTTACCGGCGTCGAAATCTATCCAGTGCGGCTTCTTGTTTGCCAGCTCGCTGTTGGTCGCCAGCTTAATAGTCGGCACAAAACCGCCGTAGGGCGTGCCGCGACCGGTGCTGAACAACACCATGTGGCAACCGGCACCCGCCAGCGCGCTGGTGGCGACCGCGTCATTGCCCGGCGCACTCAACAGATTGAGGCCGGGGCGCTGCAAACGCTCGCCGTATTTCAGCACGTCCACTACGGGACTCTGACCGGCTTTTTGCGTGCAGCCCAGCGACTTTTCTTCCAGCGTGGTAATTCCGCCCGCCTTGTTGCCCGGCGACGGGTTTTCATAGATTGGCTGCTGATGGGCAATAAAATATCGTTTGAAATCATTGACCATGTTCACCGTTTTGTCGAATGTGTCTTCATCGCGACAGCGGCTCATCAAAATACGTTCAGCACCAAACATTTCAGGCACTTCTGTTAACACCGACGTCCCGCCGTTGGCTATCACATAGTCAGAAAATCTTCCGAGCAAAGGATTGGCGGTGATCCCGGATAATCCATCGGATCCCCCGCATTCGAGGCCAAACTTGAGCTCGCTCAGCTTGCCTTCCGTGCGCCTGTCGGCCAGCATTGCCTGATAGAGCTCGTGAAGACGTTCAACGCCCGCCTCGACTTCATCGTCAAATTTCTGGCAGATCATAAACCGAACACGCCGATCGTCTATCTCACCCAGCGTTTCGCGGAACACGTCGACCTGATTATTCTCACAGCCCAGACCTATCACCAATACCGCACCCGCGTTGGGATGCCGCACCATGTTCTGAAGCATGACGCGGGTGTTATCGTGATCTTTACCCAACTGTGAACAGCCAAACGGGTGAGTAAACAGGTGTACGCCGTCGATTCCTGCCGCCTGCTGCGTTTCTTTAAGGAAACGCTGCTGGATCATCTTGGCAATTCCGTTAACGCAGCCGACGGTAGGCACGATCCACAATTCATTGCGAATGCCAATCAGACCGTTTTCACGCCGATAGACCGAGACCGGTCTATCGGCCATTTGTGCCGACACGTCGCTGAATTCGGGTTGATACTGATATTCATCCAAATCGCTAAGGTTGGTTTTGGCATTCTGCGAGTGAATATGTTCACCCAGGGCGACGGCGGTGAGTGCATGTCCGATAGGCAGCCCATATTTAATGATATTTTGCCCGCTTTCGAGGGGCTGAAGGGCAAACTTGTGGCCTCGCACCACCGGCTGGGGCAGTGTAATAATCTGGCCCGCAATCTCAACCTGCTCACCTTCGGCCAAATCGCGCAGCGCAACGGCAACATTATCGGTGGAATGAATTTGAATCATACTTTTCATAAACTACCTCTTACCCTACGCCGTGATTGCTGCGCGCATTCCACGCTCTACAGTGTGCTGAATCTGCCGCTCGTTTCGTCACTCACGGCTTAATGCAGTTCAATGCCAAAATACTCTTTGGCATTGTCGAAACAGATGTTTTTGACCATTTCGCCCAACAGATTAATGTCGTTCGGCGCCTCACCTTCGGCTACCCAGCGGCCAATCATCTGGCACAAAATGCGACGGAAGTATTCGTGGCGCGTATAAGACAGGAAGCTGCGACTGTCGGTGAGCATGCCAACGAACCGACTCAGCAGGCCCATATTGGCCAGCTGCAACATCTGCCGCTGCATACCGTCTTTTTGATCGTTAAACCACCAGGCCGATCCGTACTGCATTTTTCCGCGCACGCCTTCACCCTGAAAATTACCGGCCATGGTGGCAAGCACTTCGTTGTCGCGCGGATTAAGGCCGTAAAGGATCGTTTTTGGCAGACCGCCGTTTTTGCCCTGTGCGCCCAACAGACGTGATAAAGGCTCAGCCAGAGGCCGATCATTGATTGAATCAAATCCAACGTCAGGGCCAAGGATATCCAGCATGCGGGTATTATTATTACGCAGTGCGCCGATGTGGTACTGCTGCGCCCATTCACGGCGGTGATATTCCGAAGCCAGGAACAGCAATACTGCGGTCTTAAACTGGGCACTTTCTTGTTCGGAAGGCAGCTTACCGGCCAGACGGCGAGACAGAATGGCGTCAAGCGTCGCGTCGTCGGCTTCGGCATACACCACCACGTCAAGCGCGTGATCCGACACTTTACAGCCGTGTGCTGCAAAATGATCCATGCGTTTTTTCAGCGCGTCACACAGCGCGCTGAAACGTGAAATTTCCGTGTCGGCGGCCTGCGCCAAACGCTGCATGTAGTCATTAAAGCCCGGAGCATCAATATTGAACGCCTTATCCGGACGCCAACTCGGCAGCACTTTTATTTTGAATGAAGCATCGGCGGCAATGGTTTTATGGTGCTCGAGGGTGTCAAGCGGATCGTCGGTTGTGCCGACCATCTTGACGTTCATCTGTTCCATGATCCCGCGTGCAGAAAAGGTGTCCTGTGCCAAAAGATCGTTAGTTTGGTGCCAGATTTCATTCGCTGTCGCGGGGGAAAGCAGCTTACCGGTAATACCAAACGGTCGGCGCAGCTCAAGATGGGTCCAGATATACAGCGGATTACCGATAGTGTGCGGCACCGTGGCCGCCCAAGCATCAAATTTTTGCCGATCGCTGCCGTCCCCGGTACATAAAGACTCTGCCACGCCATTGGCACGCATTGCCCGCCACTTGTAGTGATCGCCTTTCAACCAGATGTCGTACAAGTTTTTGAAACGATAATTTTGGGCAATTTGCTCCGGTGGCAAATGGCAGTGGTAATCGAATATCGGCTGATCCTTCGCGTACTCATTATATAAGCGGCGGGCTATTTCGGTATCCAGCAGAAAATCTTCCGGTAAAAACTGCGACATATGGGGTTCCTCTTCTTCCATTCCAGTCTGATTAAGACCTGATTGAGATCTGATTGAGATCTGAGCTGTCACTCGATTACACAAAGTTATCACACCAATTAATCGTGCCGTCCAGTAAAACATACGGTCTCATTCCGCTTAATAAATGCGATATACGTCACGAAATATTGAATAACTGGCTGATTTTGATATTTTTGTCACATAAGTCATCATGAGTACCATTATCCACACTATTTAAAAGTGATTTTGTGATGTCACTCAAATTTTAAATCTGTATGACAAGTTATCGTGATTTCGCCTTGTGAGGATCAAGTTGTGATCGCCTGCCACAACATCCTGCTGTCCATACGGCATGGTTGTCCCCTTGACGACGAGACCCGCAGACGTGCAATTCACAGCTTGTTTCTTTTATTGGAGAGATTTGAATGCGTAAGATCAAAGGGTTACGCTGGTACATGATCGCCCTCGTGACGGTTGGTACCATTCTGGGTTATCTGACTCGCAACGCGATTGCCGTTGCGGCACCGACATTGCAAGACCAACTCCACATTACTACCCAACAATATTCATACATTATTGCCGCCTATTCCGCCTGCTACACCATCATGCAGCCCGTTGCCGGTTATGTGCTCGACGTGATGGGCACCAAGGTGGGCTATGCAATGTTTGCCATTATGTGGGCGCTGTTCTGTGCCGCTACGGCGCTGGCCAGTAGCTGGGGCGGACTCGCTATTGCGCGTGGTGCAGTCGGTATGGCCGAAGCGGCGATGATTCCGGCCGGACTTAAAGCCAGCAGCGAGTGGTTTCCTGCCAAGGAGCGCTCAATTGCCGTCGGCTATTTCAACGTTGGCTCATCGATTGGTGGCATGATTGCGCCTCCGCTGGTGGTGTGGGCTATTGTGATGCACAGCTGGCAGTTGGCGTTTGTTATTACCGGGGTACTTAGCCTGATTTGGGCGGTGTGCTGGTTAATCTTCTATAAACATCCTAAAGATCAGAAAAAACTCAGTGAAGATGAGCGTGAGTACATTCTAGGCGGCCAAGAAGCACAGCATCTGACCACTAATCAGAAAAAGATGTCTGCCTGGGAAATCCTGCGCAATCGTCAATTCTGGGGCATTGCTCTGCCGCGCTTTTTGGCGGAACCAGCCTGGGGCACCTTTAATGCCTGGATCCCGCTGTTTATGTTTAAGGTCTATGGCTTTAATTTAAAAGAGATCGCCATGTTTGCCTGGATGCCTATGCTCTTTGCCGACCTTGGCTGCATTCTGGGCGGCTATCTGCCTCCTTTCTTCCAGAAACATTTCAAAGTAAACCTGATCGTTTCGCGCAAACTGGTGGTTACCATGGGCGCGCTGCTAATGATTGGTCCAGGCCTGATTGGTCTGTTTACCAGCCCGTATGTGGCCATCGCCCTGCTGTGCGTAGGCGGCTTTGCTCATCAGTCCCTTTCGGGTGCATTGATCACGCTCTCCTCCGATGTGTTTGGTAGAAACGAGGTCGCCACGGCTAATGGCCTGACTGGCATGGCGGCATGGACGGCAAGTACGCTGTTTGCCCTGGTGGTCGGTGCGCTGGCCGACACTATTGGGTTCAGCCCGCTGTTTGCCGCGCTGTCGGTGTTTGATCTGTTGGGCGCGATTATCATCTGGACGGTGCTGCAAAACCGCTCGGCCGTTAATCCGCTTGTTGCCCCCATGCAGGCCGCTAAAGCCTAGGCCCTTAATTCCCTCCGGCGTTGACGACTGTTTACCCTCGTCACACAGTTTGCCAATGCCGGGCATTCCCCTTCCCTCAGCCCCACTGTTGCTCGTATACTGGTATAACAACTGGACAAAACTGTTACTTACTCCGTTTTTGACGTTAACTTAAAGAGCCTTAAACCATGGAACCGACCGAATCCAGACGTCTCTACCAACAGCTTGCCGCCACGCTCAAAGACCGTGTCGAAAACGGCATGTATTTAGTCGGTGAAAAACTGCCTGCCGAACGCCTGATTTCAGAGGAGATGAACGTGAGCCGCACCGTAGTGCGTGAGGCGATCATCATGCTGGAAGTTGAAGGTTATGTCGAAGTGCGCAAAGGCTCGGGCATTCATGTGATGTCAAGCGTGCAAAAAAATCTGGTGGTTCCCGAATCCGAAGGAGAGTTTGCCGCGGCAGGTCCGTTCGAACTGCTCCAGGCACGCCAACTGATCGAAAGTAATATTGCCGAGTTTGCCGCGACCCAAGTCACCAAACAGGACATTGTGCGACTGATGGAAATTCAGGAGCACGCAAAGCAAGAGGACCGCTTCCGTGACTCGCAGTGGGACCTGCAGTTTCATATCCAAGTGGCACAGTCGACGCAAAACAGTGCGTTGGCGATTATTGTCGAAAAAATGTGGAGTCAGCGTTTGCATAACCCTTATTGGCGCAAGCTGCATGAACACATTGACGAGAAATCAATTGAAAGCTGGTGTGAGGACCACGACCTGATCCTGAAAGCGCTTATCCGCCGCGATCCGCACGCCGCCAAGCTGGCTATGTGGCAGCATCTTGAAAATACCAAGCAGATGCTGTTTCGCGCGACCAGTGACGATTTTGAGTTTAACGTTGACCGCTATCTGTATACCGAAAATCCTGTGGTTCATCTCGACTCCTCGGCCCTCAGTCACAAAAAGGCCTGATGGCCGTTTCAGCTTTAAACGGCGGCTTTAGCTTTACAGAAAGCCGCTTTTTTAATCATTTCGTAAAATGAACCCGCTAAAATCCTCCGTTATGCTGCAAACTTTTGCCTTAATGCTGTCAAACCAGCTCGAGTATTGTCAGGCAGTGTAAAAAGCCCCTCTAAGTTAAACCAAAGACCACTAAAAAGTAGATTTGGCTGTTTCGACGATTGATACTTTGTTACAGTTAGACCAGTTTTCTTACGGCCTTTTTGCGAAAGCAACATTCTTCCTTCGCAGGCTTTGTGCATGATGCACAACGGGAAACTCACAACATCCGGTAAGTGTAAGGCGTCGAGTTAACATCTCCGCCAATCTGTTTCTTACCAAATGAAATCTATGGAGTTTCTGACGCCGCATGGAAATAATCAGTTCACTTATGCATGCCCTTTGGCAGCAGGATTACGAGACATTGGCCAATCCTTCGCTGATTTGGACTTTGTATATTGTGCTTTTCATGATCATTTTCCTGGAAAACGGATTGCTACCGGCTGCGTTTTTACCCGGCGATAGCCTGCTGATTCTGGTCGGCGTTTTGATAGCAAAAGGCGCGATGAATTTTCCGCTCACTATTGTGTTACTGACCACAGCTGCCAGCCTAGGCTGCTGGTTGAGTTACATTCAGGGTAAATGGCTGGGCAATACTCGAATCGTTCAAGGATGGCTGGGGCATTTGCCCGTGCAGTATCATGAACGCGCACACGCACTTTTTCACCGCCACGGGCTCTCGGCCCTGCTGGTGGGTCGGTTCCTGGCTTTTGTACGGACATTACTGCCGACAATCGCCGGTTTATCAGGCCTGAGCAACGCTCGTTTTCAATTTTTCAACTGGGTCAGCGGCTTCCTGTGGATAGTCATCCTGACCAGCCTGGGCTACGTGCTGGGCAAAACGCCGTTGTTTAGAAAGTACGAAGATCAACTGATGCTTTGCCTGATGCTGCTTCCGCTGCTGCTGTTGGTTGTCGGTCTGGTCGGTTCAGTGATCGTACTTTGGAAAAAGAAAAAAGCCGACCGCTTGGCGAAAGGTAAAAACGCATGAAGCTTCATTCAATTTCAGGATTCTTTTCATGTTGAAAATTCCGTTTTCACGCAGCTATATTCTCTGGCCTGCGACCTTTTTGGTGCTGCTCATGCTGACAACCGTCGGCGTGGTCGCGTTTCCAAAAATGCCTACCGAAAGCGGTGATGCCTTAAAAATCAGCCCTATTCAATCAGGTGAAGACTTGCCGGACGGTTTTACGCTCTATCAGGGTCTTAGCCAGCACGGTATAGAAATTGAAAGTATTACGCCGGCGAGCGGCAGCTTAGTCGTTAAACTTCATTCACCACGTCAGCAGCATCTCGCGCAGGAAACCCTGAAAACATTACTCCCAGGGGGATACAGTATTCAGCCTTTTAACTCGGCGCATTCTCAGAGTTGGGCCAGTAAAGTCACCCGAGATCAGTCTAAAGTCGGCTAATGGTTACCCGCCCCGCTTTCAGAGTTTGCTTAATAGCCAATTTTCACCCCCGTCACTATAGTTACCTCACTCAGCTTTTTTCAGGGTCATTGGATCAATGCGTCAAACTTCAGTGAACCTGGCCAGCAAGGACATAACGCCACTCGGCGCTTAATTGATTAATAGGATAATCATCATGAGAAAGTCTTTATCAACGCTGTTTATTGTTCCCGCAGTGCTGCTGGGTTCTTCGGCTTTTGCCGCCTCTCAGCCTGAAACTTGCGCCACTAAGCAGCAAGAAATTAAGCAGCAGCTTGAGTATGCCCACCAGCACAACAATAAAGAGCAAATTGCCGGTCTACAAAAGGCACTTGGCGAAAGTCAGGCACACTGCACTGAAGCGGGTTTAAAGGCCGACAAACAGCAAAAAATTGCCGAGAAACAGGAAAAGGTAAACGAACGTACCCGTGAGTTAAAAAAAGCGCAGGCCGCCGGCAATAAAGAAAAAATTGCTAAGCAACAGAAGAAATTGGACGAAGCGCTGCATGAGTTAAATGAAGTTTCTACCCATTAATCAGCCTCTTTGCGCAGTGTAAACAGAGTAATCGCATTTGCACTGCCGTGAAAATCCGCTATGTTTAATATTCTTATCATAAAGTTATGGAGTGACGAATTATGGCTAGTAACTCAACGTCTGACAATCTGCGTGCTGAACTGAAATCATTGGCAGATACGCTTGAAGAAGTACTCCAGAGCTCAACGGATAAACCTAAAGCCGAAATTGACAAATTGCGCAGCAAAGCCGAAGGCCTGTTGAAAGAAACTCGCTCACGTCTGGGCGATACTGGGGAGAAAATTGCCAGTCAAACCAAAGAAATTGCGGGCAAAGCTGACGATTATATTCATGACAAACCGTGGACCGGCGTAGGTATCGGTGCTGCAGTGGGTGTTGTCATTGGCGTTCTTTTAGCTCGTCGATAATTATGGCTGAGATTCCAAGAACTCCACCACAGGGACCGGGTAAGGGTATTTTCGACAGTGCTCAGCGCATCGTGACCATTTTGGTCGGCATGATTGAGACACGCTTGAGGCTGGTCGTCGTAGAACTTGAAGAAGAGAAAGCCAATCTTTTTCAACTGTTACTGATGGCCTGCATTACCCTGATTTTCACTGCATTTGGTTTAATGAGCCTGCTGGTTGTACTGTTTTTCGCCATCGACCCGGCTTACCGATTGATGGCGATGGCAACAACAACGGCAGTATTACTGCTGCTGGCCGTCATCCTGGGTGTTTGGACTATCAGTAAAGCACGTCGCTCGACTCTGCTGAACGCCTCGCGCAGGCAGTTAAAGATTGATCGCGCCTTACTGGAAAAGGAAGACCAGGAATGAGCAGACCTGCACCGGTAATTGAAAAAGCCAGGTTGCTGCGCAAGATCGAGCGCGAACGCGCCGATCTTGCGGTCGCTTCTGAAGATTGGCTAGCGGCAACAACCAAAGTTGACCATGCTTGGGTCAAGATTGTGGATATGCGCAAGTATCTGGTTGTTGCTTCAAGCGCCATGGCGATTTATAGCATTCGACACCCTAGCAAACTGATGCGTTGGTCAAAACGTGCCTTCAGCATTTGGGGAACCGTTAGACTTTTCCGCAAGACGTTTTCTAAAGATTGATTAAAAGAGGGTTTTTGGCTTTCTAAAGCCACTCTTTTCCTGCTCCTCCCCCTCCTGATCATTTTCTCGACATCAATTTTTCTCACAGATCGTCATTATACTAAGGGCAGTTTGGCTTAAAAGCTAACTGCCCTAAATTATTTCCAATGTTTATTAGTGAGTTATAAATAAAGTGTTTTCATCTTTGCTTGGCATCTCGTGCTTAATTCAATTATTTTGATGTATATAGACAGTTTTACTAGCTAACAAACTCCCTTTTTTCCCCCTATTATCAGCTCCATCAACACAGATAAGGTTACGGCAGGGACACAAACCCACTGGGCCTTTTAATTAAACGTGAAATTTAAGCCAAATTTTTTGGCGTTATTCAATCGGAGTCGATGATAATGAACAAAGTACATAACATAGCGTTGCTGGTTGCCCGCATCCTGATGCCAATCCTCTTCATCGTGGCTGGCTGGGGCAAAATGCACGCTTACGCAGCAACCGCGGGCTATATGGCTTCTGCAGGCGTGCCAAGCTTCTTGTTGCCACTGACCATTTTGTTGGAATTTGGCGGCGGCCTGGCGATTTTATTCGGCTTCTTGACCCGTACTACAGCGATTATCACGGCAATTTTCACCATTCTGACCGCACTGCTGTTCCACATTGATTTCTCGGTGCCAGTGAATCAGATGATGTTCATGAAAAACTTGTCAATCGCCGGTGGCTTCTTGGTGCTGTTCGCTTCAGGTCCGGGTGCATACAGCATCGACCGTCTGCTGAAAAAGAACTGGTAAGCTCTGCGTTGACCGAAATCCGGTTAACGTGATGACGCGCTATAATTAAATAAGTGAATCATCGGCAAATATCCCTGTGGGCGATGTGATTTATCACCTCGCCCTTTTTTACATCTCATTTTTGTCGTTTTAAAAACAATAACCTCAAACCCTTCAGGTTTCGGGGCTAAAAGGAGAGTCACCATGGGACAGCTGGTCGAAGGTCAATGGCAAGATACCTGGTACGATACCAAGTCAACCGGCGGGCGCTTTAAACGCACAGCCTCTCAGTTCCGTAACTGGATAACTCACGACGGTCAACCGGGTCCGCACGGCGTTGGTGGCTTTACTGCCGAAAGAGACCGCTATCACCTTTACGTTTCACTGGCCTGTCCGTGGGCACACCGCACGCTGGTGATGCGAACGTTAAAAGGGCTAGAAAGCATCATCCCCGTGTCTGTCGTTCATCCATTAATGTTGGAGAACGGTTGGACATTCGATACCGACTTCCCCGGCACGACCGGCGATACGCTTTATCATCTGAACTACGCCTACGAAATTTATCTGCGTGCGCAGAATGACTATACCGGCCGCGTAACGGTGCCGATTTTGTGGGATAAAAAACTACAGACCATCGTTAGCAATGAGTCCGCCGATATTATGCGCATCTTCAACAGTGCTTTTGATGCAGTCGGGGCCCGCGCGGGTGATTTTTACCCTGAAGCTCTGCGCTCAAAAATTGATGATGTAAATGAATGGATTTATCCAGAAATAAACAACGGCGTTTATAAATCCGGATTTGCCACCAGTCAGGAAGCCTATGATGAGGCGGTTGAAGGGGTGTTTGCGGCGCTGAGCAAGGCAGAGTCAATCCTTGAAAAGCAGCGTTATCTCACGGGAAACCAACTTACCGAAGCCGATCTTCGGCTGTGGACCACGCTGATCCGCTTTGATCCGGTGTACGTCACTCACTTCAAATGCGATCGCTACCGCATCAGTGACTATCCAAACCTGTACGGATTCCTGCGCGATATTTATCAGATGCCGGGCGTGGCTGAAACCGTCGATTTGCCACACATCCGTAATCACTACTACCGCAGCCATGCCACCATCAACCCTTATGGCATTATCTCGACCGGTCCGGCTCAGGACCTTGAATCTGCGCACGGACGAGACCTCAGATTTAGCTAATATTCATGCGTTGATACGTCGCTGCTCCCCCATCCCAACCTTCCCCCGCTGAAAAAAGCGGAGGAAGGGGCAAACTACAACACATTCACCCGTAGAGAGAAGCGGCTGGCAGACGACGATGCAAAACAAGATCCCTTCCCCTTCAGGGAAGCGGCTGGCCGACGACGATGCAAAACAAGATCCCTTCCCCTTCGGGAGAAATGGCTGGCCGACGACGATGTAAAACAAGATCCCTTCCCCTTCGGGGGAAGTGGCTGGCCGACGACGATGTAAAACAAGATCCCTTCCCCTTCGGGGGAAGGTTAGGATGGGGGAAAGCGATGAAGAACTTACCGTTATCGCGTGGCCAGCAGACGGGGGATTTCGCGTAAGAACCACGCTTTGGCCTCGCCCATGCTGTCACGACGCCAAGCCATGATAATATCGGATTCTCGATTGTATTCCGCACTCACCACCCGCAAACGCCCTTCCGCGATATCCTGCTCTACCAGCGCATAAGGCATGGTGGCAACACCCAGGCCGGCTATCAGGGCAAGACGTTTTTCCTGCAGGCTACTCACCGTCAAGCGCTGCTGCTTGTCGAGTAACTGAACCGTTAACACAGGGCGTTCACGCGCGGTATCCGCCATAGCAATCCCGCGATATTTCACTCGACTGACTTCAGAAAGCGGCTCGGCTTCCAGATGAATGGGGTGATCAGGCGCGGCAACGTAAACGCTCATCAGCTTGTAAAGCTTTCGGCTGTTAATCTCTGAAGAGGAACGAAAATGTAAGTCAGGGGCGATAACAATATCCGCACGGCCATTCTCAAGCCTTTCCCAAGTACCGGCCAACACTTCCGTTATCAATGAAACCTGCGTGTTGGCTTTTAAAGCCAATTTCTCGATCAACGGAAAGAGCTGAACGGCAGGCACCAGCGCTTCACAAACGATGGTAATGTGCGTTTCCCAACCGCGCGCGAGGGCTTCGGCGTCTACTGTTAATTTATCGGCAGCCTCTAACAGTACGCGACCGCGCTCAAGCAGCATGCGGCCAACGTTGGTGAATTTTGTACGGTGTCCAGAGCGGTCAAACAGCACCACATCCAACTCTTCCTCCAGCTTCTGCATGGTATAACTTAGCGCAGAAGGAACGCGACCGAGCTCATCGGCGGCGGCAGCAAAGCTTCCACGACGGTCAATCGCATCCATAACTCTCAGTGCTTCAAGAGTTAACGCTCGATCCTTGGCCATTATCTTTCTCTGTCAGGAAATTTGAATATGCCGACCAGATTAACTGGCTAACAATCGTGCGTCCAGACGCTTACCATTTATCTATCGATTTTTTTAACTGAGCCAGCGGCCATGATTAAGTGCAGAACAGCGCAAGAGTGCGGAAAAGCCGACTTTGGTTGGCTTCAGGCCAGATACACCTTCTCCTTTGGACACTATTTTGACCCTAAACTAATGGGTTATGCCTCGCTGCGCGTGCTTAACCAGGAAATACTGGCGCCGGGCGCGAGCTTCCAGCCGCGCACCTATCCACGCGTGGACGTGCTCAACCTGGTGCTGCAAGGGGAAGTTGAATATCGCGACAGCGTGGGTAACAGCACACGAATACATGCGGGACAAGCCGCCCTGCTGTCTACCCAGCCAAATGTCAGCTACAGCGAGCACAATATTAGCAACAGTAAGCCTTTAACGCGGATGCAACTGTGGCTGGATGCCTGCCCAGCGCAGGAAAATCCCCTGGTGCAGAAAATTGATTTAGGCGATCACAAACACTTCTTGCTGGCGTCACCGAGCGGCGAAGAAAATAGCCTACAGCTCCGTCAGCAGGTGTGGATCCATCACATTAATTTGCAGCCTGGTGAGCAGCAGAATTTCTCGATAAACGGACCTCGCGCCTACTTACAGTCGATCCACGGTCAGGTTGACGTTCAAGGCGGCGATAAGCACGCCAAACAGACTCTTGTTTGCGGAGACGGTGCGTTTATTCATCAAGAGCAGACGCTGACTGTAAAAGCCATCACCCCGCTGCAGGCGCTGCTGATTGATTTACCGGTCTGATATAACAGCCTAAACAAACCAAGCCGCTTTCTTTTTATAGAGAGCGTCGTGGACAGTTATTCACTTTCCAAACCTCAGAAATGACAAAACCCCGCCGAAGCGGGGTTTTATTAGATGAGTTGGCGTTGACCGTTAAGCCGCTTTCTTTTTATAGAGAGCGTCGTGGACAGTCATTCACTTTCCAAGCATCAGAAATGATAAAACCCCGCCGAAGCGGGGTTTTATTAGATGAGTTGGAGTTGACCGTTAAGCCGGGTTCTGTCGTGGACAGTCATTCATCTAGGCCAGCAATCGCTCACTGGCTCAAGCAGCCTACCCGGGTTCAGTACGGGCCGTACCATGTGAACCCCTATTTGGCCTTGCTCCGGGTGGAGTTTACCGTGCCACGGACTGTTACCAGCCGCGCGGTGCGCTCTTACCGCACCCTTTCACCCTTACCTGATCCCACTTGCGTGGGCCATCGGCGGTTTGCTCTCTGTTGCACTAGTCGTAGGCTTGCGCCTCCCAGGCGTTACCTGGCACCCTGCCCTATGGAGCCCGGACTTTCCTCCCCTCCATCTGTCTCCCCCGAAAGGGACGGCAACGAAGCGGCGACTGTCTGGTCAACTCCGGCGCGGATTATAGGGGGTTAGCGCGCCGATGTATAGGGCCGATGTGACGATAAGCCAACCTATCGTTCAATCCTTACTCTTCTTCATCTTCTGCGGCATCCTCGCCCTGCTGGTCCAGCGCATAACGATAAAGCTGATTCTTCTTCACGCCGTGGATTTCTGCGGCAAGCGCTGCGGCCTTCTTCAGCGGCAACTCTTTTTGCAACAGCGCCAGCGTACGCAAAGCCTCGGCGGGAAGCGCTTCGGCATCCGGCGTGTGACCTTCAACAATCAGCACCATTTCACCGCGCTTACGCACTTCATCTTCTAAAACCCAGGCCAGAAGTTCTCCCACCGGTGCGCCGTGAATAGATTCCCAGGTTTTGGTTAGCTCACGAGCCAGCACCACATAGCGCTCAGGCCCCCAAACGGTGACCATATCTTGCAGACTTTCGAGCAGCCGATGGGTTGATTCGTAAAAAATCAGCGTGCGTGGCTCTTCAATAAGCGCCTGAAGCGTGTCTTTACGTGATTTTGTTTTCGCTGGCAGGAAACCCTCATAGCAAAAACGATCGGAGGGCAGACCGGCGGCGCTGAGTGCGGCAATCGCGGCACAGGCACCAGGCAATGGCACGACGCGAATACCGGCTTCACGGCAGCGGCGAACCAGATGATAACCTGGGTCATTGATAAGCGGCGTTCCTGCATCTGACACTAACGCAATGCTTTGACCTTCTTGAAGTTTTGATATGAGATGGTCGGCTTTTTGCTGCTCGTTATGGTCGTGCAAAGGGTACATTTTTGCACTGATTGCAAAGTGTTGAAGCAGCAATCCTGTGTGTCGAGTGTCCTCAGCGGCAATCAAATCTACACTGCTCAGCACGGCTAAAGCACGCTGCGTGATGTCTCCCAAATTGCCGATTGGAGTCGGTACCACATACAGCGTTGATGCAGAAATATCTGCTCGATCGTGTTGATTCATTGTTTCATCCGGATTGCCGATTTAATATTGAACATCTTGAAAAAAACATCACTGGAAACAGCATGCCTTCCTCAACTACTTTTCGTACCCGCACGGGGCGTTTGATCCCTGCAATTATCGTGGCGATGTTACTTGCCAGCTGTTCTAGCCAGGCTCCGCAGACGCCGAAAGAAAGCGTGCAGGATGCGGGCACCGGCAGCGCCGATTACTATTTGAAACAGGCGCAGCAGAGCAGTGATGATAACAAGGCTAACTGGCAATTACTTGCGATTCATGCCCTGTTACGTGAAAACCGCGTTCCTGAAGCGGCCACTCAACTCGGTCAATTGCCTCAGCAAGGCTTGAATAACGCTCAACTCATTGAACAACAGTTGCTCAGCGCCGAGCTGCTGGTGGCCCAGAAAAACGGCCCAGCGGCCAGTGCAGCACTGGGCAAAATCGATGCCGATAACTTAACGGCCGATCAGAAATCCCGCTATTACCAAGCATTTATTACCGCAGGTCAGGGTCGCGCTAGCCTGCCACTGCTGCGTGCCTATATCGCACAAGAACCCCTGCTACAGGGCAAAGCGCATCAGGCAAATCTGGATGCCACCTGGCTGGCACTCACTCAGCTTTCCGCGCAGGATGTGAATGCTGTGGTTATCAATGCCAATGAAAACGTGTTGCAGGGCTGGCTTGACCTGTTAAACGTTTGGCAAACCAACAAGCAAGACTCGGCTCAGTTAAAGGCGGCGATTCAGGACTGGCAGAAACGCTATCCCTATAATCCCGGGGCAAAAACACTGCCTACGGCGCTCAATAACGTGGTCAATTTCAAGCCTGGCTCAACAGAAAGAGTTGCTCTGCTGCTGCCCCTGAGTGGTCCGGCTAAAATTTACGGTGATGCGATTCAAAAAGGGTTTATGGCCGCAGTAAATGGCCAGGCAAACCCGTCAACACCTTCACAACCCGCGGCTCCGCCAGCAACACAGGCAACGCCAGCTACCGATCCTAATGCTGCGGTCAGTACTTCCGCCACCGACGTGACCGCCGCCGAGGGAACGCCGACAGCAGCCCCAGCCGCTGCCCCCACGGTTGCTCCTGTGGCACCGTCCCCTGCGCCTTCTACCCCTTCGGCTACCGTTAAGGTTTACGACACCAGCACGCAACCTCTGCCCGCTCTGCTCGCGCAGGCCAAGCAGGACGGCGCGACGGTTATCGTCGGCCCGTTGTTGAAAGATCAGGTGAGTTCACTGACCTCGGCGCAAACGTCGCTCAACGTGCTGGCACTTAACCAGCCTGAAACCGAAGCCAACAGTCCGAACATTTGTTATTTCGCACTCTCTCCAGAAGATGAGGCTCGCGATGCGGCACGTCATATCTGGTCTCAGCACAAGCAACTCCCGCTGCTGATGGTGCCAGGCGGTGATTTTGGCGAGCGAATTGCGCAAGCCTTTGCCAATGAATGGCAGAAACAGGGCGGCCAAACCGTGCTAAGACAAACAATCGGCTCTTACGCCGACCTCAAGCAGCAGGTCAGCCGAGGTGGCGGGCTACGTCTTAGCGGTACACCGATCACTCCCGCTGCACCAGCACAGCCAACCGGCGTGACCATTGGTGGCATTACTATTCCTTCGCCGCCAACGGATGCACAGGTAACCGCCGGCTCTGCCGACAGTTCGGGCAATGTCGACGCTATCTATATAGTGGGTTCACAGGATCAGCTGACGCTGATAAAGCCGATGATTGATTTATCTATCAATACGCGTGTGAAACCGTCACTCTATGCCAGCTCTCGCAGCTATCAGGCAGGCGCGGGTCCGGATTATCGTCTAGAAATGGAAGGCATGCAGTTTAGCGATATCCCGCTGCTGGCGGGTTCTAATCCTGCGCTGATGCAGCAGGCTAGCAGCCAATTGGGTAACGATTACTCGCAGGTACGCCTCTACGCGATGGGCATCGATGCCTATAATCTGGCGAATCACTTTACACAAATTCGTCAAACGCCCGGCTACCAGCTTTCTGGCACAACCGGGAATCTGTCTGCCAACGGCAATTGTGTGATACATCGCCAGCTACCTTGGTTACAATACCGTAAGGGTACCTTAGTTCCTGTATCATGATATTTCTCTGAAGGAGAAGTATCTGAAGTACAAGGACGTACAATGGGTTTGATAAAACCGACGCACCGCCAGATTGGCGCACACTACGAAAATCTGGCCAGGCGCCATCTTGAACGCGCTGGGTTGGTGTTTGTAACTGCAAATGCAGCCTGTCGTGGCGGTGAACTAGACCTTGTCATGCGCGATAAACAAACCTGGGTGTTTGTTGAAGTGCGATACCGGCGCAATGCCAATTTCGGCGGCGCAGCGGCGAGTGTGACATACCTTAAACAGCAGCGCCTATTGCGCGCCGCAGCCTTCTGGCTTGCGCAACATGATGCAAGCTTTGACACATCATCTTGCCGTTTTGATGTTTTAGCCATCACTGGCAGCCAGATAGAATGGTTGCCAGATGCATTCAATGCGCAAGGATAGTATCAAAACTGATGGACGCGCAGCGGAGCTTTCCTGCGTGCCAACACCTTTGACTGACGAGAAAACAACGTGCTGGAAAGAATCAAAGCCTGCTTTACCGAAAGTATCCAAACTCAGATAGCAGCAGCGGAAGCCTTGCCTGATGCTATATCGAGAGCCGCGATGACGCTGGTCCAATCGCTGCTCAACGGCAATAAGATCCTTTGCTGTGGGAACGGAACCTCGGCTGCAAACGCTCAGCATTTTGCCGCTTGTCTGATAAATCGCTTTGAGACTGAACGTCCGAGCCTTCCTGCAATCTCACTCTCTGCAGATAACGTTGTTTTGACCGCCATCGCGAACGATCGCCTGCATGAAGAGATTTATGCCAAGCAGGTTCGTGCTTTAGGCCAGGCAGGTGACGTTTTGCTGGCCATTTCGACTCGTGGTAACAGTCGTGATATTGTCAAAGCGGTAGAAGCAGCAGTGACACGGGATATGACTATCGTTGCTCTTACCGGCTATGACGGCGGCGAGCTGGCAGGACTTTTGGGCACGCATGACGTGGAGATCCGCATCCCTTCTCACCGCAGCGCGCGCATTCAAGAAATGCATATGCTTACCGTTAATTGCCTCTGTGACTTGATAGATAACACGCTATTCCCACACCAGGACGATTAAGGAGATCCAATGAAGGCAAGTTACCTCTTTGCTGTAGTGCTTAGCGCCCTCTTGTTACAAGGCTGTGTGGCCGCCGCAGTAGTCGGTGCCGCAGGTGTAGCCACCAAGACGGGCACAGACCCACGCACCGTGGGGACTCAGGTTGATGACACCACGCTAGAGGCGCGCGTTTCAAACGCCATCAGTGCCAACAAGGATTTAAAAGACAAAGCGCGTATCGTAGCCACGGCGTATTCCGGCAAAGTGTTGCTGACCGGCCAGGCTCCGACTGCCGATATGGCTAACACCGCTAAACAGCTGACCATGAAAGTGGACGGCGCAACAGATGTGTATAGCGAAATTCGACTCGGTACCCCGGTCAGTCTGGGCACGGCGTCGGCGGACACTTGGATAACCACCAAAGTCCGTTCGCAGCTGTTAACCAGCGATCAGGTGAAATCTTCCAACGTTAAAGTGACCACCGAGAATGGCGAAGTCTTCTTGCTGGGTCTGGTGACGCAGGAAGAAGGACAGGCGGCGGCTAAGATTGCCGCTGGCGTCAGTGGGGTGAAACACGTCACTACGGCCTTTACCTACGTGAAATAACACGCTGATACCATCGGCAGTGATACAAAAAAAAGGACAGCCAGTGCGGCTGTCCTTTTTATTTTATTGCCGATGAGCATGACCCAAGATGCAAAAGAAGCTAATGCAGCTTGTGCTCTTGCAGGAAGTTATCGCCACCCAGCTGGCTCATCTGTCTGAGGATCCACTGCTGTCGGCGAAGCACATAAGCCGAAGGGGCATTCACTTTAAAAGTGTGAGGATTCGGCAACACGGCAGCAAGCAGTGCCGCCTGCGAAGCCGTGAGTTTACTGGCCGGTTTGTGGAAGAAGTGCTGCGCTGCCTCTTCTACGCCAAAGATGCCGTCGCCAAACTCGACAATATTGAGGTATACCGTCAAAATGCGACGCTTGCTCCAAACCGTTTCAATGCCGACCGTGAGTCCCGCCTCCAGCCCTTTTCGCACCCAGCTACGACCGTCCCATAAAAAAAGATTTTTCGCCGTTTGCTGCGAAAGCGTTGAGGCACCGCGAACATTGGCGTCTTCATCTTCATTGTGCGTCAGCGCCGCCTGAATAGCACCCACGTCAAAGCCCCAATGTTCAGGAAACTTCTGATCTTCGCCCGCCATCACCGCCAGCGCCATGGGTGAAGAAATTTCACTCATCGGTACCCAGTCCGAGTGAGACACATAGCCAAAATCGCCACTCAGCCAAGCAGAAAGCTGTCTTTCAACCATCACAGCAGAAAAAGGAACCGGTAAAAACGAAAAAAATACAATCCCAGCTAACCAAATGCCGAGTAAAGCAATTACTGCTCTTTTTACCCAGATAAATGGCCGATAAAAAAGACTCTTTTTAAACTTTTTGCTCATTCAATACAATCCATGACACATCTGACCATCTTATCAATAACCACAGTAACCACATGTCTAGGGCTAGCATTAAGCCCGCCTGTCATGCTAACAATGCGGATATCGTGTCCGAAATTGGGGTTATTTGCGGCATAATCTATGGTTGCCACGCCCATTGCATCAATATGTTCCGAATTTTATTCATAATTTTCACTCCAGACTGTCGGCGCTGACGTCAACAGCGCCGAATGAGTAAAGGTGACGAACGGCGAAAATCAATTGATTTGCGTTTCTAATGAATCGGACTCAAAAATGTAAAAATTATTTATCAATTTAGGCCGCAGTCAAACGCAAAATTAATCCGCTATACCAAAAATGCAGGACAATTTATCACCGATTTTCCGGCTTAATTCTCATAGCATAACTTATCGTAATGCGTGAAATAATTTCACTTAAAGCCACAACTATCGGCTTAGGGAAAAGTGAATCCAATTAAGCATCAAAAAATTCATATAAACCATTAATTACAGTATGTTGCATCAAGAGGAATCCTCTCGGGCTGCTAAAAACAGGCATTTTCAGCGCATAATCTGAGTGAATATGACCTCATCAAACATTGAAGTCACTTTAAAAGCATACCTGCCGACTAGTACACTTCCTTGCCAGATCCCTCTTCTGCAAAATTAACTGCGATTAACGCTTGAACTTTTGTATAGACAAAGATTAATCTACATCACAGTTTTTAATGATTCTCGTAACAGATTCGCTGATATTTGTTATGTTGAGTACACAAAGTTGTATTACACTTATACATCTGATTTACCAAGACCTGCGAATAATTACCCTTAGTATAACAATACGCGGGTTACCGATTTCCCTGGTGTTGGCGCAGTATTCGCGCACCCCGGCCTAGGCTGGGGTTATTTTTTTTCAGCTTCCGCCGTCCACTCAAGCAACGTTTGCACGTCATTGCGCCATTCGAGCTTCAACTCATCAATCCAATCCTGAACGTTGTCCCACCACGCCGGTAATGAAGGCGTTTGAATCTGTTGCGCAAGCTGTTGCAGGTGTTTTAATCCTACCGACCCCGCTGCCCCTTTGATTTTGTGCGCCTCTTCAGCAATGCCCGCCTGATCGCGCGCCGTCATATTTGAATCCAGCACGTCAAGATAGCCGGGCATCATCTGCAAAAACATATCGGCACTCTGATGGATAAGCCCCGGCCCCACCAGCTCCATGTACTGTTCAAGCATCGGAATATCGAGCAAAGTCTCATTACTTTTCAATTCTGGATCCTCCTGAAGGGTTAATTCTTCTTCATCCTGGTGATCCCAGAACTGCTGGATCATCGCGGTAAGCGCCGGAACTGACAGCGGCTTGCTGAGCACGTCATCAATGCCTGCATCGAGATATTCTTTTTTATCTTTCAGCACATTGGCGGTCAAGGCAACCAGCGGCGGCAGAGACTTGGCGTCATACTTTTCACGCAGTATTCGCGCGACATCCAACCCGGTCATGTCAGGCAGCTGAATATCGAGCAGCACCAGATCAAACTCATGAGGAACAAACATCTCCAGCGCATCGTGGCCGGTCATTGCCACCTCAACGCTGCTGCCGAGCTTTTCAAGCACAGAGCGAGCGACGATAACGTTAAGTTCAATGTCTTCAACCAGCAGGATATTCAACGCCGGAAGCGGCAGAATGTCATCTTCATCGATCTCTTTTTCCGGTTCGTCGAGCGAAGGCGCACTGACGGTGAGCGTAAAGCAGGAGCCTTTCCCTGGCTCGCTGCTGACCGTGATATCACCGCCCATGCTTTGCGCCAGACGTTTTGACACCGCCAGTCCGATGCCGGTGCCGGTCGCGGGTTTGCCGCCGTTCTGATCCTTGACCTGATAATACATGGCAAAGATTTTATCCTGCTCGTCCTGCGGAATGCCCATGCCGGAATCCTGCACTTCAAAGCACAAGTGGTCACCGCTGTCGTGATGCACCCGCACCACAATCTCGCCCTTGTGGGTAAACTTCACGGCGTTGCCAATCAGGTTCCACAAAATTTGACGCAGGCGTGTGCCGTCGGTAATCAGCGTTTGCGGCAGCGGGATATCCGGCTGCATCACAAAATTCAGTCCCTTCGGCTGCACCAGCAGGCCGGTAAGGTTTTCCAGATCAGAGAGGAAATCGGTAAAATTGAGCGGATTATTGTCGAGCTGCACTTTGCGGCGCTCGAGTTTGTCCATTTCGATGATGTCGTTAAAAATGTTACCTAGCGTGATGGCGCTAACGTGAATAGTTTTCAAATAATTGTGCTGCTCACCGTTTAACTCGGTGTCGAGCAGAATACGGCTCAGGCCCACGATGCCGTTAAGCGGCGTACGAAGCTCGTGACTGATCGTAGAGATAAATGTAGTTTTCTCTCTACTCGCGTTCTCTAACGCGTCCTGATAGCGCTTACGCTCGGTTATATCGCGTCCAAAGCCCATTAAGCCGTGACGTTTGCCGATTCGGTCATAAAACGGCACTTTACGCAGCTCGAAGCACGCCTTGCGACCGTCGGGATACACAAGCCACTGTTCGTAGGTCAACGCGACGTTGTGACGGAATACCTTCTCGTCGGTTTCAATGACTTTTTCGGCAATATCTGGGGTATAGACGTCGTTTGGCGTCAGCCCAATCAACTGCTTCTCACTCAGGCCGGTCAGCAGCTCCATAGCGCGGTTGCAGCCGGAGAACTCTTTGTCTTCATTGCGGTAATAAACCAGGTCCGGCGAGGCATCAAGGAAAGAGCGTAACAGCGCCGACTGTTGACTCAGTTCGATTTGTGCCTGTTCGCGATGCTGCATTTCGAGTTTGAGTTTGTCGACCACCGCCAGACGCGCCTCTTCGGCTTTAATACGGTCGGTAATTTCCTGATTGAGCTGGGCAATATTCTCGGTAAGTTGTTCATTTAATTTTAAATCACGGTGGCGCATCTCTTCGAGTTTATCAACCAGACGCGTCAGGCGTTGGCGCGACTCTTCAAGTTGTTCCACAACCACCGACAGGAAATAGACCGCCCACGGCGTAATTATCAGGCCGAAAAAGATTGAACGTACGACGTCAATGCTTTCAACCTGACCGCGCAGCAGCATCGTCACGGCCATTTGCACAATCATTGCCAGTACGACCAGCGCCGAAGCAAGCAACAGCGAAAAACGGACCAGCCCGAGCTTAACCATCAGGTCGACGTAGTACTGAGCGAGTAATCTGATTTGCTTCATAGCCTTTCCTTGATAAAAACCATCTTTCACCGAGAGATCCCCGAATAAAGTCTTGTCAAATCATACCGCAAATAACGGCTGGATGAGCTTTTTAGCGCCATTTTTTCAAACCTGCACCTTGGGTGAACGCCCGATGGTGCAACGAATCAAAAGGGGGTCATATTGACTAATTTTGGCTTATGGATTAAAAATAGCGCCCCGCCTGAAATTCCCAAGGCCACGCCTTGAAAGGCTTTTATTTTTCCTTGATTTCCCTCTCGGCTCAAAATACCCAAACGCAAAGAATAACTATTCAGTATTACTGCAAATAAAGTCACTCTTGGGAGTATGAATAATTCTTATTATCCGACGCCTATTAGCACATTATTACGCTATGATTAAAAACAGCGATAAAGCACACATCAGGCATAATTCGCAGGATAAAACGCTGGCAAACCACCCCGCCCTAGCATGGTGCACAGATTTCGACCTTGCACTACAGTGAGACAGCTCACACTTCCCTCCGAGCTCCACACTGTTAATATGGCTTCTAAAAAACAACTTATTAATTATAAATCATAAGGTTAAATTGAAAAAAGTTCATTTTAGCCCTGCGTCAACCGATATTTGACCTACCCGCGCTTTCTCGCTAAGTTGGAAGTCCGCTGGAAGCACTCTTTATCAGTTAAAAATCGATGAGCAAACAACTCGTCATATTTATGCAGTAATTGAAGACTCCCTCATTAAAACAAGTCATATACCACTTGTGAGAACCGTCACGAGGGGCCACTGACGGAGGATGTCAGCCATAAACCGCACCATAAGAGTGCGTTAAAACGCTGAATCCCCCGTGAGAAAGCTCCCTCGCAGTAGGTGTGAGAGTCTCGCAGAGCCTGGGGAGGTTCACGTTATGTTGTATGATGCATCCCATGAGAAGGATAACTGTGGTTTTGGCCTGATCGCCCATATTGAAGGTGAACCTAGCCATAAGGTCGTCCGCACGGCCATTCACGGACTGGCACGTATGCAACACCGTGGCGCAATTCTTTCTGACGGAAAGACTGGCGACGGTTGCGGCCTGTCATTGCAAAAACCGGATCGTTTCTTCCGGATGATCGCCGAAGAGCGCGGCTGGCGCTTGGCGAAAAACTACGCCGTGGGCATGATCTTCCTCAACAACGATGACGAACGCGCGGCAGAAAGCCGCCGCATTATCGAAGAAGAAATCCTGAACGAAACGCTGTCGGTTGTCGGCTGGCGTGATGTCCCGACGAACCCGGACGTTCTCGGCTCGATTGCGCTCTCCTCCATGCCGCGTATCGAACAAATTTTTATCAACGCGCCTGCCGGTTGGCGTCCGCGTGATATGGAGCGCCGCCTGTATATGGCGCGCCGCCGCATTGAAAAACGCATTGGCGAGTGTGAAAACCCGGACAAAGAGTTTTACGTCTGTAGCTTCTCCAACGCGGTCAATATCTATAAAGGCCTGTGCATGCCGATAGACTTGCCGCGCTTTTATCTTGACCTGGCAGACCTGCGTCTGGAATCGGCCATTTGCCTGTTCCACCAGCGCTTCTCTACCAACACCGTTCCACGCTGGCCACTGGCGCAGCCGTTCCGCTATCTGGCGCACAACGGTGAAATCAACACCATCACCGGCAACCGCCAGTGGGCCCGCGCGCGAGCCTACAAATTTAAAACCCCACTTATCCCAGATCTGCAGGACGCGTCGCCGTTTGTTAATGAAACCGGCTCGGACTCCAGCTCGTTGGACAACATGCTGGAGCTGTTCCTTGCCGGCGGTATGGACCTGCTGCGCGCCATGCGTTTGCTGGTGCCACCGGCCTGGCAGCAGAACCCGGACATGGACCAGGACCTGCGCGCGTTCTTCGACTTCAACTCCATGCACATGGAGCCGTGGGACGGCCCTGCGGGCATCGTGATGTCCGACGGTCGCTACGCCGCCTGTAACCTTGACCGTAACGGCCTGCGCCCTGCGCGCTATGTGATAACCAAAGATAAACTGATCACCTGCGCCTCTGAAGTCGGTATTTGGGATTACCAGCCGGATGAAGTGGTTGAAAAAGGCCGCGTTGGCCCGGGCGAACTGATGGTTATCGACACCCGCAGCGGCAAGATCCACCACTCCTCCGAAACGGATAACGATCTGAAAGGTCGTCATCCTTACAAAGAGTGGATGGAGAAAAACGTTCAGCGGCTGGTGCCGTTCGAAGACCTGCCTGACGATCAGGTCGGCAAGCGCGAGCTGGATGATTCATTGCTGGAAACTTACCAGAAACAATTCGGCTACAGCAGCGAAGAGCTGGATTCAATCCTGCGCGTGCTGGGTGAGAACGGTCAGGAAGCCGTCGGTTCGATGGGCGATGATACGCCGTTCGCCGTACTGTCCAGCCGTCCACGCGTGATTTATGACTACTTCCGCCAGCAGTTTGCGCAGGTCACCAACCCGCCAATCGATCCGCTGCGTGAAGCACACGTCATGTCACTGGCGACCAGCATTGGCCGTGAAATGAACGTGTTCTGCGAGGCCGAAGGTCAGGCACACCGTCTGAGCTTTAAATCGCCGACCCTGCTTTACTCCGACTTTACTCAGTTGACCACGCTCGACAGCAAGTACTACCGCGCCGAGACACTGGACCTGACCTATGATCCAACCGAAATGGATATGGAGCAGTTTGTTCAGAAGCTGTGTGACGAAGGCGAGCGTAAAGTGCGTGAAGGTGCCGTGTTGCTGGTGCTGTCAGACCGTAATATTGCGCCAAATCGCCTGCCGCTGCCTGCGCCTATGGCCGTGGGTGCGCTGCAATACCGCCTGGTCGAGAAGAGTCTGCGCTGTGACGCCAACATTATTGTTGAAACAGCCAGCGCCCGTGACCCGCACCACTTTGCCGTGCTACTCGGCTTCGGTGCGACCGCCGTTTACCCTTATCTGGCCTATGAAACGCTGGCCAAAATGGTTGACGCCAACGTCATCGATAAAAATTACCGCGAAGTGATGCTGAACTACCGCAACGGCATCAACAAAGGCCTGTACAAGATCATGTCCAAAATGGGCATCTCGACTATTGCCTCTTACCGCTGTGCGCGTCTGTTTGAAGCCGTAGGTTTGCATAAAGATCTGAGCAACGTCTGCTTCCCTGGCGTGGTCAGCCGCATCGGCGGCGCCAGCTACAGCGACTTCCAGATGGATCTACAAAACCTGTCTAAACGCGCTTGGCTGAAACGCAAGACGCTGGACAACGGCGGTCTGCTGAAATACATGCACGACGGTGAATATCACGCTTACAACCCTGATGTGGTCCAAACGCTGCAGACGGCGGTTAACAGCGGTGATTACGACGATTATAAAAAGTACGCCAAGCTGGTAAACGAGCGTCCGGCGTCCATGCTGCGCGATATGCTGAAAATCACCCCTAAAGGTGAGCCGATCCCCGTTGATCAGGTTGAGCCGGCCGAAGGCCTGTATACCCGTTTCGACTCGGCGGCGATGTCTATTGGCGCACTGAGTCCGGAAGCACACGAATCCTTGGCTGAAGCGATGAACAGCATCGGCGGGCGTTCCAACTCCGGTGAAGGCGGTGAAGATCCTGCGCGCTACGGCACCAATAAAGTGTCGCGGATCAAGCAGGTTGCTTCGGGTCGCTTTGGTGTCACCCCGGCTTACCTGGTTAACGCCGACGTGATTCAGATAAAAGTGGCCCAGGGTGCTAAACCGGGCGAAGGCGGCCAGTTGCCGGGTGATAAAGTCACTCCATACATCGCCAAGCTGCGCTATTCAGTGCCGGGCGTGACGCTGATTTCGCCTCCGCCACACCATGACATCTACTCAATCGAAGACTTGGCACAGCTAATCTTCGACTTGAAACAGGTGAACCCTAAGGCGATGATTTCCGTCAAGCTGGTTTCCGAACCGGGCGTTGGCACTATCGCCACCGGCGTGGCAAAAGCCTATGCCGATCTTATTACCATTTCCGGCTATGACGGCGGCACCGGCGCAAGCCCGCTGTCTTCAGTGAAATATGCGGGTAGCCCGTGGGAACTGGGTCTGGTTGAAACACAGCAGGCGTTGGTGGCTAACGGCCTGCGCCACAAGATTCGCCTGCAGGTTGATGGCGGCCTAAAAACCGGTGTAGACATTGTTAAAGCCGCAATTTTGGGTGCAGAAAGCTTCGGCTTTGGTACCGGCCCGATGGTCGCGCTGGGTTGTAAATATCTGCGTATTTGTCATCTGAACAACTGCGCAACCGGTGTAGCCACTCAGGACGAAAAACTGCGTCGCAACCACTACCACGGCCTGCCTGAGCGCGTGACGAACTACTTCAAGTTTATCACTCAGGAAACCCGCGAAATCATGGCAGAGCTGGGTGTCAGCCAGTTAGTTGACCTGATTGGTCGTACCGATCTGCTGGTTGAGCTTGACGGTTTCACGGCAAAACAGAACAAACTGGACCTGTCTCCTCTGCTGGTCACGGCAACGCCACATCCGGGCAAAGCCGTTTACTGCACGGAGAGCAATCCGTCGTTCGATAAAGGTCAGTTGAACAAAGACATTCTCGAGCAGGCTGCGCCACACATTGAAGCCAGACAAAGTAAGGCGTTCTATTTCGACATTCGCAACACTGACCGCTCAGTGGGTGCGCTGCTGTCAGGTGCCATTGCCGAGAAACACGGTGACCAAGGGATGTCGGCCGATCCGGTTCGCATCAACTTTAACGGCACCGCAGGTCAGAGCTTTGGCGTGTGGAATGCGGGCGGCGTTGATTTAATGCTGACCGGCGACGCCAACGACTACGTGGGCAAAGGCATGGCCGGCGGACGCATCGCTATCCGTCCTCCGATTGGTTCGGCCTTCCGCAGCCACGAAGCCAGCATTGTCGGCAACACCTGCTTGTACGGCGCAACCGGCGGCAAGATGTTTGCAGCAGGCCGCGCGGGTGAGCGTTTTGCAGTTCGTAACTCCGGCGCAATCACCGTGGTTGAAGGCATTGGCGATAACGGCTGTGAATACATGACCGGCGGCATCGTCTGCGTGCTGGGCCGTACAGGCGTTAACTTCGGGGCAGGTATGACCGGTGGTTTTGCTTACGTTCTCGACGAAGACGGCGAGTTCCGCAAGCGCGTCAACCCTGAGCTGGTCGAAGTGCTCGAGGTTGAAGATTTGGCAATCCATGAAGAGCATCTGCGCGGTTTAATCACCGAGCACGTACAGTTGACCGCGTCGACCCGTGGTGAAGAGATTTTGGCGAACTGGCCTGAATGGGCGCCTAAATTTGCCCTGGTAAAACCAAAGTCCAGTGATGTTAAAGCATTGTTGGGTCACCGTAGTCGTTCCGCAGCCGAGCTGCGGGTACAAGCGCAGTAAGAGGTTAAGATGAGTCAAAACGTTTATCAATTTGTCGACTTACAGCGTGTTGATCCGCCAAAGAAGCCGCTTAAGATCCGTAAAATTGAGTTTGTGGAAATTTACGAGCCGTTCTCGGCCACTCAGGCGGCATCGCAGGCAGACCGCTGTCTGTCCTGTGGTAACCCTTACTGCGAGTGGAAATGCCCGGTGCATAACTACATCCCTAACTGGCTGAAACTGGCCAATGAGGGGCGCATTATGGAAGCCGCAGACCTTGCGCACCAGACCAACAGTCTGCCAGAAGTCTGTGGGCGCGTTTGTCCGCAGGATCGCCTGTGCGAAGGTTCATGTACTTTGAACGACGAGTTTGGTGCCGTGACCATCGGCAACATTGAGCGCTATATCAATGATAAAGCGATTGAGATGGGTTGGCGTCCGAATATGTCGCACGTGCACCCTACCGGCAAGCGTGTGGCCATTATCGGCGCAGGTCCGGCAGGCCTTGCCTGTGCCGACGTACTGACCCGCAACGGCGTGAAGGCGGTAGTCTTTGACCGTCATCCGGAAATCGGCGGTCTGCTGACCTTCGGCATTCCTTCGTTCAAGCTGGAAAAATCAGTGATGACTAAGCGTCGCGAAATCTTCACCGAAATGGGTATCGAGTTCAAACTCAATATCGAAGTCGGTAAAGACGTGACCATGGACGCGCTGCTGGCCGAATACGACGCGGTATTCCTCGGCGTGGGCACTTATCAGTCGATGCGTGGTGGGCTAGAAAATGAAGATGCGCCGGGTGTTTACGACGCTCTGCCGTTCCTGATTGCCAACACCAAGCAGCTGATGAAATTTGAAGCACAGCCGCACGAGCCTTACGTCAGCATGGAGCACAAGCGCGTCGTGGTTCTGGGCGGCGGTGATACGGCGATGGACTGTGTGCGCACTTCAATTCGCCAAGGTGCGACGGAAGTAACCTGTGCCTATCGTCGTGACGAAGAAAATATGCCTGGCTCACGCCGTGAAGTGAAGAATGCCCGCGAGGAAGGCGTTGAGTTTAAATTCAACCTGCAGCCGCTGAGCATTGAGCTTAACGATTCTGGCCGCGTATCCGGCGTCAGAATGGCACGTACCGAGTTGGGTGCACCTGATGCACACGGCCGTCGTCGCGCCGAAATCGTTGCCGGTTCCGAACACGTGATGGACGCTGACGCCGTGGTGATGGCGTTTGGTTTCCGTCCGCACAAGATGGAATGGTTGGCCGCTCACGACGTTGAGCTAGACAGTCAGGGCCGCATTGTGGCGCCAGAAGGCAGTGACAACGCGTTCCAGACCAGCAACCCGAAAATCTTCGCCGGTGGCGATGCAGTTCGTGGGTCTGACCTGGTTGTTACCGCGATTGCAGAAGGCCGTAAAGCCGCTGATGGCATTATGTGCTTCCTGGAAGTCTAAGATTTAGCCGAGGCCAGATGTGAAAAGAGACCGCAATGCGGTCTCTTTTTTTTAGGGTGCGGTGAGTCATCTTGCTTTAGGTGAAGTTTATTTCACAACCCGCAGGGCAGGACGTCCGCCGCGAGGCGGCGTAGGTGGCTCATCGTCACCGTCTTCAGCGTTATCAGGCAGATCGCCGTCAATTACTGACATCGTCGGTTCGGTAGTTTGGTCTTCGAGCGTCTCGAAAGCGCCTTCACCGTCTAAAGCAGGTTCTGGCTCGAACATAGTACCTGCGCCGTTTTCACGTGCGTAGATAGCCAGCACAGCGGCGATCGGCACGAAGACTTCGCGCGGTACGCCGCCAAAACGCGCGTTGAAACGCACATCAGCATTGCCCAGTTCAAGACCGCCCACTGCACGCGGTGCAATGTTCAGAACGATTTGGCCATCGCGAGCGAATTCCATCGGCACGCTCACACCCGGTTGGGTAACATCAACCACCAGGTGCGGCGTCAGCTGGTTATCAAGCAACCAGTCATAAAAGGCGCGCAGCAGGAACGGACGGCGAGGAGACATGTCTGTCATCTCCATAACTTAACCCCGAGCACCGTTCAAACGCATTTCGCGCTCTGGCTCAGTCAGAGACGCCAGGAATGCATCACGCTCAAATACGCGCGTCATATAGCCTTTCAGTTCTTTAGAACCGGCACCAGACAGCTCAATACCCAGTTCGGT
This sequence comes from Rouxiella silvae, assembly GCF_002093625.1. GTDB lineage: Bacteria > Pseudomonadota > Gammaproteobacteria > Enterobacterales > Enterobacteriaceae > Rouxiella > Rouxiella silvae. The sequence goes on from NZ_MRWD01000022.1 coordinate 69,639, forward strand.
TAAGCGCCACAGTAACGGAGCCAAATAGCAATCCACCAGGCTGAACTCTTCGCTCTTGAAGTAAGGCATGTAAGAGAAGATTGGCGCGATAGCCAACAGCTCTTCACGCAGCTGTTTGCGTGCAGCGTCTGCTTCAGCGGCAGAACCCTGCTCAATTTGGCGCAGCAGCGAGTACCAGTCGTTTTCGATGCGATGCATCATCAGACGGCTCTCACCGCGGGCAACCGGATAAACCGGCATCAGCGGTGGATGCGGGAAGCGCTCATCGAGGTATTCCATGATGATGCGGGATTCAAAAAGGGTCAGCTCACGATCGACCAACGTAGGCACAGTGCGGTACGGGTTGAGGTCAATAAGATCCTGTGGCAGGTTACCCATTTCTACCTGCTCTATCTCGACACTCACACCTTTTTCCGCCAGTACGATACGTACTTGATGGCTAAAAATGTCGGTCGGGCCAGAAAACAGCGTCATTACCGAACGTTTGTTGGCAGCGACAGCCATGAAAACCTCCAAGTTTATCTAGAATTATACTGCGAATAGCCACTATCAGGCTGCTATCCTGAATAATCGTGCCCATCGAAGTTCGGGCACATCTCACCTGTAACCCACAGTTTCGTAGATAAGCCAAAGCGGGGGAACACAGCCAGCAAATTCAGCAAGGTTCACAGCTCGGCGAACAGGCGCAAAAGTGTGTGATAGTTTACCAGATTTTGGTCGTTCTGTGGGGATGTCGGCAAGGATTTCGTGGGGAAATGTGTTTCAGGGAGCAATTAGCCGCGAAAAACAAGGCTCTTTGGACAAAATTTCGGCGTTTTTCACTTAATATGGACGAAAAAAAACCCGGTACAAGACCGGGTTTTTGTCGCGTTGTGCCTGATTGAAACCGAAGTTGCAATCCACTGCCGAAGCAGGGGGCAAATTAACGCTTGGAGAACTGAGGACGACGACGTGCTTTACGCAGACCGACTTTCTTACGTTCAACCTGACGAGCATCGCGAGTAACGAAGCCTGCTTTACGCAGTTCGCCACGCAGATTTTCGTCATATACCATCAGTGCACGGGTGATACCGTGACGGATAGCACCAGCTTGACCAGAGATACCACCACCTTTAACAGTGATGTACAGGTCAAATTTCTCAACCATGCCGACCAGTTCCAGAGGTTGACGAACTACCATGCGGGCAGTTTCACGACCAAAGTACTGTTCCAGGCTGCGCTGGTTAATTACGATGTTACCGCTACCCGGTTTGATGAAAACGCGAGCTGCGGAGCTTTTGCGGCGACCAGTGCCGTAGTATTGATTTTCAGCCATTGCCTATAATCCCGATTAAATGTCAAGAACTTGCGGTTGCTGTGCCGCATGAGTGTGCTCATTGCCCGCGTAAACTTTAAGTTTACGGTACATTGCACGACCCAACGGACCCTTCGGCAGCATGCCTTTAACCGCGAGCTCAATCACACGCTCAGGACGGCGAGCAATCATCTCTTCAAAGGTCGCTTGTTTGATACCACCGATGTGGCCGGTGTGATGGTAATAAATCTTGTCGTTACGCTTGTTGCCGGTTACAGCAACTTTTTCTGCGTTCAGAACGATGATGTAATCACCAGTATCAACGTGCGGAGTGTATTCCGCTTTATGCTTGCCACGCAGACGGCGAGCCAGTTCAGTGGCCAGGCGACCTAAGGTCTTGCCGCTTGCGTCAACTACGAACCAGTCACGCTGTACTGTTTCCGGTTTAGCTGTAAAAGTTTTCATTAAAAGCTTACCCAATTTAAGTTACACGTTGGCGAACACCCAAACGCCTATATGTTTTATAAACTACATTTTTTCAAACACAGTTTACAAAATAAGTATTGGAGGTTCACACGACCATCAGTCCAGCAAACCTACCCCTTCGAATAGCCATTGCCGGCACTATAAAGTTTCGGGAAAAAAACTTTGTTGTAACGTGGGGTCGCAAGATTATAGAGAACTCCCCAACAAAAATCGAACCCTTTTTTGGAAAAAGCTTAAGTTTTTTGGATTCGCAAGGGTTGCGAAGATATGTAATGATTGCTCACTTGTTAGACACCCTCAAGGAAGATGTTCGCGAGCCAAGTATTCTTCACTCTGCATTTCCTGTAAACGGGACAGGCAGCGCTGGTATTCGAACTTCAGGCGTTCACCGCGATAAATCTCGTACATCGGCACTTCAGCCGAGACGACCAGCTTAACGTGACGCTCATAGAACTCGTCCACCAGCGCCAGGAAACGTCGTGCAGCATTTTCCTGATCGGCGTTCATCACCGGTACGTTGTGCAGCAGCACGCTGTGATAGAGCTTCGACAGTGCAATATAGTCAAGCTGGCTGCGCGCCTCTTCACACAAGGTGTGGAACTCAACGGCCAATACGCCGTCTGCCGACGCGAGCGCCTTCAGCGGACGATGATTGACCTGCAGCACCCCTTGTTCACCCGCTTTGCCCGCCAGCTTGCCGAACATCTGTTGCATCGGCGCGTCGAGGTCCGAGAGTGTCTGCCCTGCCTCCGGGGTAAGCCAAAGATTGGCCTGCGTCAGCGTGCGTAGGCGATAGTCGATGCCCGCGTCCACATTCATCACGTCACAAAATTGATTAATAAGCGCAATCGCCGGCAGGAAACGCGCGCGCTGCAAGCCGTTACGATAAAGATTGTCAGGCGGAATGTTCGAGGTAGCCACCAGCGTGATGCCACGGGCAAACAGCGCCTGCAGCAGGGTCGCGAGGAGCATCGCATCGGTAATATCCGAGACAAAAAATTCGTCAAAGCACAGCACGTCCGTCTCTTGCTTAAAACGATCGGCGATCACCTCAAGCGGATCCGACTGTCCCTGCAGCGCCGTGAGGTCTTCATGAACGCGCAGCATAAAGCGGTGGAAGTGCAGGCGCATCTTGCGCTCACCCGGCAAACTGTGGAAAAACATGTCCATCAGCCAGGTTTTACCGCGCCCCACGCCGCCCCACATATAAAGGCCCTGCACCGGACGAATCGCACTCTTGCTTGGCCCCTTTTTGAACAGACGGCCTAACCAGCCGCCGTTTTCAGGTAATTCCGCTGGTTTTTTCGCTACCAATTCCTGATAAATAGCATCAAGACGTGTCACAGCCTGTTTTTGAACGGCATCCGGTTGGAACTCTCCGGCATCAAGTGCAGTCTGATAAGAGGTAAGCGGTGTTTTTGGTTGCATGATAATGAACGGTCCCTGCAAAAATATTTTCAGTGATTGATGGCGCTCTTTTCATGGCCTTTAACGCAGATTTTTCCACTATTTCGCGGCTTTTAACGCACTTGCAGCAGGATTTGACCCCAACCGAGGTTGCGAAAGTTGCCACAGGATTCCACTAACTCTTGGTTAACGGTTATAGTGGTGTTCTGTTTGACGTAAAGCTTGCCATGTAAAAGTTTTGTTTAAAAAGATTGGTGAGAAAGTTACGCCAAAAAGCCCTACAGGACAATGTTGTCAATAATAGGAGTTATTATGACCTGGGAGTATGCGCTCATTGGATTAGTGGTCGGTATCGCCATCGGTGCGGTAGCGATGCGCTTTGGCAATCGTAAATTACGCGATCAGCAAGTGATGCAAAACGAGATAGACAAGAGTAAAGCCGAGCTGGAAGAGTATCGCCAGGAGCTGGTCGGTCACTTTGCCCGCAGCGCCGAACTGCTCGATAATATGGCAACAGACTACCGCCAGCTTTATCAGCACATGGCGAAAGGCTCTAACAACCTGTTGCCGGACTTGCCAATACAGGACAACCCGTTCAACTACCGTCTGACCGGCTCTGAAGCCGACAATGATCAGGCTCCAGTTGAAATGCCTCGCGATTATTCCGACGGCGCTTCAGGCCTGTTACGTGGTGGAGACCGTCCACACCGCAAATAACAGCGTCAAGCCAGTGGCATCCGTCACTGGCTCCTTTTTGGCACGTCATCTGCAGTCATTCTCGGGGAGTGGTCCAAATGAAGAAAAAATCATTTTTACTCAGTGCACTGGCTATTAGCCTTGGATTAAGCTTCTCGTCTTTTCAGGTCGCCAATGCCGCCCTGCCGGTTGCCGTTGAAGGTCAGCAGTTACCAAGCCTGGCGCCGATGCTGCAAAAAGTGTTGCCGGGCGTGGTCAGCGTTCAGGTTTCAGGCACTCAGCCCCCAACTGACCAGGTTCCACCGCAGTTTAAATTCTTTTTCGGCCCTGATGCCCCAACTCAGAAACAGGACGGTCAGAAATTTGAAGGCCTCGGTTCTGGGGTAATTATCGATGCAGCCAAAGGCTATGTACTGACCAACAACCATGTAGTCAGCAATGCCGATAAAATTACCGTACAAATTAATGATGGCCGCGAATACGATGCCAAGCTGATTGGTAAAGACGACCAGTCAGACATTGCTATTATCCAGCTTAAAGATGCCAAAAACCTGACGCAAATCCCGATGGCCGACTCCGACAAACTGCGCGTAGGCGATTTTGCTGTCGCCGTGGGCAACCCATTTGGTCTGGGTCAAACGGTGACCTCCGGTATTATTTCAGCGCTGGGCCGCAGTGGTTTAAACCTTGAAGGCCTAGAAAACTTTATTCAGACCGATGCCTCTATTAATCGCGGAAACTCCGGCGGTGCACTGCTTAATCTCAACGGTGAGCTGATCGGCATCAATACCGCGATTCTCTCCTCGCAGGGCGGCAGCATGGGGATCGGCTTTGCCATTCCTATCAACATGGCCAAAAACCTCAGTAAGCAGCTGATTGAATTTGGTCAGGTTAAACGCGGACTGCTCGGGATCCGCGGCAGTGAAATGACTGCTGACCTGGCGACCGCCTTTAAGCTCGACAGCCAGCGCGGCGCATTCGTTAATGAAGTGCTGCCAGACTCTGCCGCCGCCAAGGCCGGTATCAAATCGGGCGACGTGATTATTACCCTCGACGGGCAACCCTTAAGCAGCTTCGCCGAACTGCGTGCCAAAGTGGGTACTGCCGGTCCGGGTGTCACCATGAAACTCGGCGTGCTTCGCGGTGGCAAAGCGATTGACGTGAACGTCACGCTGGATAAAAGCCCCGACGTTGCCGTGGCGCTCGAGAAAATAAATCCGGCACTCACCGGGGCCATTCTTAGCGACGTTGATGCTAAAACCGGTAAAGGCGTGCAGGTCGATGAAGTGCAGAAAGGATCACCCGCCGATCAGGTTGGCTTCCAGCAGGGCGACGTTATCGTAGGCATAAACCGTGAGCCTATCGATAATCTGGCAGCATTACGCAAAGTGCTTGAGTCCAAACCCGATCTGATTGCCATTAGCGTGGTCCGTAAGGGGCAGAGTCTCTATTTGTTGATGCCATAACACAATTTGGGCGTAGCTATAGACTACGCCCAAACAACTCATGCTATTCTGCTTACACATTTTCATTCGCATCCCATAAACTCCATGTTTGTTAAGTTATTGAGATCTGCCCTCATCGGTCTTATCGTCGCCGCTATTTTACTTGCGACAGTACCGAAGCTGCGCAAAACGATAGTCGAACCTATATTCGAACAGGACTTCACCTCTCATAGCGAGCAACCCGCCAGCTATAACGAAGGAGTGCGCCTCGCTGCGCCTGCCGTTGTGAACGTCTACAACCGCAATATGGGCGACTCTTCGCAAAACGAATTACAGATCCGCACTCTGGGGTCTGGCGTTATCATGAATGACAAAGGCTATATTCTTACCAATAAGCACGTCATTAATAACGCCGATCAAATTATTGTTGCCCTGCAGGACGGACGCGTTTTCGATGCGTTGCTCGTCGGCTCTGATAGTCTGACGGACCTCGCAGTACTCAAAATTGACGCCACCAATCTGCCGGTCATACCGCTTAATGCCAAACGCGTTCCGCGCGTGGGCGACGTGGTGATGGCAATTGGCAATCCGTTTAATATCGGGCAAACCGTCACGCAGGGCATTATTAGCGCCACAGGCCGAATAGGGTTGAGCCCTTCAGGACGCCAGAACTTCTTGCAAACCGATGCTTCCATCAATCAGGGCAACTCGGGCGGCGCGCTGGTGAACTCACTGGGAGAACTGGTGGGTATCAATACCCTGTCCTTTGACCAAAGCAACGACGGTGCCACGCCAGAAGGCATTGGCTTCGCCATTCCAACAGCACTGGCAACCAAAGTGATGGGCAAGCTTATTCGCGACGGACGTGTCATTCGTGGTTACATTGGCATCGCCGGACGTGAAGTCTCTCCGCTGCATGGCCCAACCGCCAATGTCGATCATCTGCAGGGTATTGTGGTGAATGAAGTCACCCCTAACGGTCCGGCCGCCAACGCGGGCATACAGGTGAAAGATGTGATCATTAGCGTGAATAATAAACCGGCCATTTCGGCAATCGAAACCATGGACCAGGTCGCCGAAGTTCGACCCGGCTCAGTGATCCCGGTGGAGATAAACCGCAACGGCAAGAAAATCAGCCTTGAAGTCACCGTTCAAGAGTATCCAGAGCACTAAGGCGGCGGATATACCGACCTGAAGTCATTAAAAAGCCGGAAAGGTTACGCCTTCCGGCTTTTTTTATTTTTGAACAAAGAGACGATGACCCCGTAAAAGAAACTCGCGGCCAAGATTGAATTGAGTGCAGGCACGCCCCAATCGATTGTAAAACCCACAATACTGCCCACAATGCAGCTGAAGATAGCGGTCCATCCAATGCGCAGCGTGTTGGTGCATTGTGGGAGTTCGCCCATCAGGCGGCTAATGTAAAGCTGCTTCCTGCTGGTCTTTAGAACAAAATAATCCACTAACATCACGCCTAGCAACGGTGGAAAAACCACACCCAGTAGAGTCAGAAAATCAACGAAGCGGTCTAAAATTCCTGCGAAGGAGAGCGCAGTTCCCAAACAACCTAGGGTTAAAGTGATAGCCGAAAAATTTACTTTTTTACCCGTTATTGCCGAGAATGAGTTGGCGATACCAAGAGATGATGAATAAAGATTGATATCGTTGACACGAAGGGTGGAGAAAACTACCACTAGAAGGCCTATATCCCCCGCCGTCTCGGCCATGATGCTCACCACGTCTGCACTGTTAACTGCTCTTGCCAATAAGATCGCCAAACCGTTGATCACAAACTCGCCGATAATAATCGAAATAATTGTCATCCAAAAAACGTGTCTTCCGTTTTTAGAATAACGGCTCATATCGGGTGTGATCAGACTGGCAACAATACAACCTCCCACTACCATCGTAATGCCCGCAGCGAGAGACATTGGAGGGCCTGACGGCAAAGCATTGACGAGTTCTCCACTATTGTGTCCGGTGAGTATAAGGATTGAAACGATAACAATAACGGCAATAAATAGCGGAACGGCTATGCGTGCGGTGAACCTCAGGGCTTTAAATCCAAAGGCGACCAACACGGTGAGGAACAGGCCCGAGAGGGTGGCAGACCACGCAAAACCAAACCTGTCATTCAGCGCATAGTTCAGCCCTTTCGCGAAAACGGCATTTTGTACGCCAAACCACCCCAATAGACTGACGGCGATGACCAAACTGACAAACAACGAACCCACGCGCCCAAAGCCGCACCATCTAGACAAGAGACTACTAGAGAGCCCTTCTTTCATGCCTGCATAACCCAACGCAAACGTCACAATTCCAAAAATGACGCTACCCGCGAAAATAGCGATAAAGGCATTGTTCAGAGTCATAGAGTGCCCCAACACTGCGCCCAGCATGAATTGGTCCAATGCGGTCAACATACCGGCATGAACCAGTGTAACGCTTAGAAAAGAGAGCCTTGCCATATCGGGTACACGGCTTATTGGATAATTTTCTATTATGCTCATTTCAATGCCGAGATTTATAAATACTGAACGCCTTTAGTTAATAAAGACTCTGGAATATAACTATCAAGTCCAATGCTTTTACAAAAATCCTTTAGTTGATGCATAGAATGCACATCTACTTTTTGATAAATAATATTCAATCTGCTTTCAATTGTTCTAGGCGATACATTAAGTATCTTGGCCATATCCTTACAGGTAAGGTTTTGCATCAACAAGAAAATCACCTGGAGTTCCTTATCTCCGAATAGCGCAATGGGAGGCTCACTTGTTAATACCGAGGGTTTAGCTTGGTTAATATAAATTAAAGATGAATGAGGTTTAACTTTTTTTGCATTCCATAACGTCCCTATACATTGGCCACGTTTATTAAAAAGGGGTATTTTATCACTAATATAAGGTGATAATGACGAACTACCGTTCCAATAATGTGTTTCGATGACAGACACACGACGAAACGCACTGGCAGTGAGTCTGTCATGTTCCTGTAACTCTTCGCATAACTCACTCCATAGCGCTGGAAACTCACAGTCCATTTTTCCTTCAATAGTAAAATCCAAAGGAGTATTTGTATAGTGACGAGCTGCTCCATTCATATAAACATGCAATGATAAAATATCTTTTATGCCCCAAGGCTCATCAAGAAATTTTATCATTGTGATTGTATTTTCAATCACATCTTGACTATCAACGATGCTTAAAATGCCACTCAAATACATACACTCCAAATAT
>NZ_MRWD01000023.1 GCF_002093625.1 Rouxiella silvae
CTTATTATACTTCGTAAATGCCGTTTTTCTGGCCTAAAAAAACAGCAATCGAACCCTTTTACAGCGGTCAATTACTTTGCGCAGATATTATTAGCAGTCTTGTTAGCGTATAGCGTTGTGAATAGTTACAATTGTTGTGTGGGTATGCGTTACATCATTTTATTTATTAAAACTCATTGTTTTTCATTAGTTTATTTGTATTTTCGGCTTTTCAAACCTGTGGTTATGAATAGAGTTACTTAAACTTTCAGCCGAGTCCTAGTCCGCTGAGCTGAAATTTGGTGCTGTAAATGATAAAGTAGTCTTACCATTGAAAACATGGTTCTCAATAAAACTAAATAAGAGTTAATATTATGGCTAATAGAGAGTTAATGAGACTTGCCAAATTGGCATATTGCAGCAGCCTAGGGAAAGAAGTCGAAAGTGAATGGAATCCGCTAGATAGCGACGTCGAAGCGTTTGAGCTAAAAAAAATGCTTGGACTTGAACTTCGTACCTATGAAAATGGTCTCGATCCCCATCAGTATGCAAGCGCGCATTACATGGTTAACGATGGCTATTCAGGTTGGGTTCATGAAAAAATTAACGGTGACGCAACTGTCGATATCCGACCTGTCGTTCGTCGCGTATTGGTCCGCGCCGCTGCGGAAATTGGTAAGCAAATATAATTTTGCAGTAAGCCTGCTATGTTTTTATTATCCTGTTTACATTGCAGGAAATATATTGGCTACGGCTAAAACTTGCCATCAGGTTGTTTTTTTAAAGCCTAACAAAGTTTCTGCGAATCACTCGTCGTTGATTTTAAGAATAGGCCTTATTTATTATGGCCTATTCTTGTCGTGGTGAAAAAGAGTAATCTAGCGACGCAGAATGTCGCTTCATGTCCGAACGCTTACTCTTCGTGAAGGGCACACTTTCTACACATGTCTAAGGTGAATTTACCTTTTCTCACTTCTTTGCGGATTTGTTTAAACCACTCGCTGCCCCAAATATCCAACAAGTTATTATTGAGCACATTACCGAAGCTGTGTTTAACGTGGAAATCATTAGTACACACTACCTCACCGGTATAAGTGATTGAAATCTCATCTGAGACGTAGTGGCATGATTTCATCTTACGCGCTATCGGCGGCTTAACCGTTCCCGCGCGATTGAATAGCGCCAGACCCTCGAGATTGCGAACCTTGATGACATTCTGCGTTTCCGGATTGTCTTTTATAATCGAGGTGAATGATTTGGGGAAGTTTTTGGTGTGCTGAGTCACCAGAAATCCGCTAACGCCTGAGTCTACTAGTTTCTTATACATCTCATAATTAAGCAGTATGCCGTTGGTATGTATAACGATTTGGGCATGAGGCAGCTTAGCGTGGGCGTAAGCCATAAGCTCTGGCAGCCGCTTATCCATCAGTGGCTCACCAAAAAAGTGAGGAGACAGTCGGCCAGAATATTTGATGGCGGATAAATCGTCTACCGCTTTGCGAAAGACCTCTTCTGGCATGTAGTTAACGCCGCGACCGCCATCAAGCCATAATGTTCACACCAAAGGTCTGTAATAGCAGCACAATATTAAGTGCCAAGATAATAACGGTGCCGATGACGGAGATAATGACCGTTGTTCTGCTGTTTACAAACTCGCCCATTATATCGCGGCGGCGGGTAAACATGACTAAGGCTATCATTGGTGCGGGCAGGGCAAGACTCAGCACGACCTGACTGTAAACCAGCGCGTCCGTGGCATTCACACCCATCGCCACCACAATAAAGGCGGGGATCATAGTCACCAGACGACGCACCCACACCGGAATTCTGAAGCCAACAAACCCTTGCATGATCATTTGACCGGCCATCGTGCCGACTACTGAGCTTGATATCCCGGAGGCGATAAGAGAAAGCAGAAATACCCCCGCAGCGCCAATACCGAGCAGTGGCGTCAACGTGTGGTAGGCCGTTTCTATTTCCGCGACATCGCTGTGGCCGCTGTGAAACGCACTCGATGCCATAATGACCATCGCTATATTCACCAGACCGGCCACGCTGAGGGCAATAATGACCTCGATATTAGAAAATCGCAGCAGCTTTCTTCGTTCCTTCTGATTCTTAACTTCAGTACGATTTTGTGTAAGCCCAGAATGCAGAAAAATAGCATGTGGCATTACCGTCGCACCAATTATTCCTACCGAAATAGTCAGCGCCTGCGCATCGGGTAGCTGGGGCATAATCATACCCATTCCCGCTTCAGCCCAGTTCACCGGAACAATAAACATCTCGACCAAATAACACAGAGCAATAATGGCAACCAAGCCGCCGATCATTAACTCAAGCGGGCGGAATCCACGTCTCTCAACCATGAGTAATACATAGGTAATAACGGCAGTGATACCCATCCCCACCAATAAAGGCATACCAAACAGTAATGAAAGCGCGATGGCACCGCCCAAGAATTCAGCCAGATCGGTCGCCATTGCGGCTATTTCACTCACGATCCACATTCCCCAAACTACCGGTTTAGGAAATTGTTCGCGGCACATCTCGGCTAGATTCTTATTGGTGACAATCCCCAGCTTGGCCGACAGCGCCTGAAAAAGCATTGCAATCAGGTTCGCCATCACCACTACCCACAGGAGGGTGTAGCCATAGCGCGAACCGGCCTGAATATTGGTCGCAAAATTACCCGGATCCATATAGGCAATCGACGCAATAACCGCTGGGCCGGCAAACAGCAGCGGCGTCATCATGCCGCGCTTACGTCCGTCTAAGGCTTGCCCAATGGCCTTATTCGTCCTCTCGGTCAGTGAGGAAGAGTGCTTCATCTCGTGCATAGTCGTTCCCGCCCCTGTAATACTTGCCCGTAAATGTTGAGTGGTTTTTATTCTATAAACTCAATATAGCATTGGCTATACTCTATAGGTCAGGCTAATTTGTGGGTAAAATTGTTTGATTTTGTTTCAAAGAGTGGGGAGCAACAGAACGGACAGTGCGGAGGGGTAAGTCACTTTTCTGGATAACGGCGGGAGCAATATTGACCGGTATATAGGGGCCGATGTGGAGGCCATTATTGATTACATCCAGAGAAACGTGATCTCTAATCCTTGTGTGGGCCAAATCACCAATATGGGTGGGGTACCTTCACCCGTACAGACCACAGAGGGCCTCTTAGTGTGGCACTTGCAGTTTGCCTGTCTATACGGCGAATAAGTTAAATTCAATCATACAGGTCGCCATGTGGCGGCCTTTTTTTATGCTTAAAAGAGGCTAAAAGATGGCAAAGAACTGCGCTACAGATAACACAAAGCTATTTGGTCGCGCCGTCATTATTGAAGTGGCGGACGGCTGCTCTGACACGGTACCGGGTGAAGGAGATTTCATGCTTCTCGTTGCCGGCACAACCAAAACTTTCGACTTCAATCCTAATACCACCAACTCATCCGCTGATGATACCAAGGGCTGGGTTGAAAATATTGTTACATCCAACGACCTGACTCTATCGTTTGAAGGTGAAGTCCACGTTAACGACAAAGCGGATCAGTATGGCGTGTACCGATTCATCAAATATTACGCCGCTGAAACGACAGCAGGACGCCAACCCACTCTCTGGGTGCGCATGTTCTTCGGTCAGTTGATGATTCAGGCTTATATGGTTATCACTGCGCTCAGTAACGACGGCGGCACGGATGATATCGTGACTTTCTCCACTGAATTCAAAGTCGCTGATGGCACCACTGTATCCGTTGATGACATCGCACCAGCTGTACCGGTTACAGGCGTGAGCGTTACCCTTGCAGCTGCAAGCATGGCGGTGGGTCATGCGCGCCAGTATCAGCAACCAAGAAAGCTGTTACCTGGTCATCATCTGATGCGACTAAGGCAACGGTCAATGCCAGCGGCCTTGTTACGGCAGTCGGGGCAGGTTCGGCAACAATCACGGCAACAACGGCTGATGGAGCTAAAACGGCAACTAGCGTTATCACCGTTATTGCAGCGTAAGCAAACCAAAGGGTGGCAAAAGCTGCCCTTGATTTTGTTTATGGAGGATTTGATGACGCCAATAAAAGAGATCGGCGAGTGCCTGATTGGGGCTGGAGACGATGATTATTTTTTTAGGCCATCATTCTCGCATATGATGCGCATTGGCAGCCCGCAGGAAATTGTTCAGGCTTATTACGACCTGCACAACAATGAGGTGCAAAGCCTACTGCTTGATATGGTCAACGCAACCGGCAGCTTGCCGCAATGGTTTATCCAATATCTCAACACCTGCTCAGCGGCCAGACGGGCCTTAATGGCTTCAATGGAAATAATGAACGCCTGCTGTGACGCTGATATCTCTGTCCTGACTGGTTATCTTGTGCCAAGCAAAACCGGCAAGCGGGCGTTCGTGTGGAGGCAGGGGGCGTTACAGCTCTCAGATATGATGCTGATAGCCTCATCGCTCATTACGCACGGCATCATCGGCAAAGCGAAGGTGCGGCAGTTGCAGCGCAACGAGGGCGGCAGCACGACGACCGAGTTTAAGGCTATCGACTACATCAACTCGGCCCGCAATCACTTCGGCATACCGCGGCAGGAGGCCGAAAATCTCGCTATGACCGAGTTTATTCTGATGATTAATGCTAAATACCCTGAGCAGAAGGGCTTTACTCGAGAGGAGTATGACTCCGTGGTTGATAACTATTTCGAGATGAAAGAGAAGCGGCTGGCAGCTTAGTTCAACTTAATGTTTTTTTTATTTCCAAGTATACAACCTACGTTTTGCAACATCTAATGGCACACGAGAAAAGCATCAGAAGGATGCTAAGCAGTAGACAGGGCTTTTGTTAAATGATATTAAATTCAAAAAAATCACAAAGATAAACTATGTCGAAAATCAGTGCCCCTTCGAGGATTTGCATTTATTCTGATGAGGATAGACCAAAGACTCTCAGCTTTTTTGCGGACATCAAGAATCAAGCCTTGTTTTTTGCCCGGAATCTCGTTGTAGATCTAACACAAGTTGAGTTCGCCTCAGCAGCTGCATCAACCCTAATGTTTGCTGTAGTCAATCATGCCCAACTTACTAGAGGAGACGCTAATTCCATCAAATTCATTTTTCCGGATAAAACACAAAATCCGCAGGGTAACAAGTGGATTGTTGGGACCGGATTATCTAAAGCACTTCTAGCAGGAAACTTAAGCCGACTAGATGCGTTAACGAGCAATGAACAATATTTTCAATCAGCTGTCAAACCTTATGAGCATTACCCTAAAACAGTTTTAATGTTGGATAAGCAAGCAAAGTTATCGGTAGGACAATTTGATGCATTAACTGCTGCTATAAGTGAGGCCATGATAAATGTTTCTCACCATGCCTATAAATTTTTACGTTTTGAGGGTTTTGTGAGTGCAGTTGGTGGCGAAAGGTGGTGGCAGTGTGCGTGGTATGATCCTGTTGGAGATGAGGTCGTTTTTATCATATGTGATTTAGGTATAGGAGTTGGTGAATCGTATAAATCAGGAAATCATGTGATAGCTTTCAGTGGTGAGCCCGACTGGGTTTTGCATGCTTTAAGCTTCGGTGGAACTAGATTCTCTGATTTAACTGAGCGTGGGAATGGCTCAGAAGATATGAAGAGGCCAATTACGTTGGGTGAATCAGATAATGAGAGTCTATTGGTTTATACGGGGCAGACCAAATACATCTATACTTCATCCCAGCAGATACCTGAATGTACATACATGCCAGAGCGTATACCAGGAACTATTGTTCAGTGGTCGCTGAAGAGAACGAGGAGTTAAAATGAATACAATATTGATCTCTAGGCAATTTTCGAAAACGCCATTTGGACGTTATGTGTCAGATGGCCCGCACAGTGCTGAACGCTTTAGAAGAGAATGCTTAGCTCCTGCTTTTAAAGAAGTTAATGAGCCTGTGGTGGTAGACTTTGATGGGATATCATTGGCTATCGGCTCCTCTTTTCTTGAGGAAGCTTTCGGGGGATTGATTCGCAAAGAAGGTATACCTAAAGATAAGGTAAAAAAATACTTGATTATAAAAAGTGAGCTTCCATTTTATAAACAGCAGATTGCTCGTTTTATTGATCGCGCTGAGCCTGAAAAGGTTAGGTGAGGGAAAAGCTTTTTATGTCAAATTTGCCATTAGTTCTTTCTTTGACAGGGCCAATTTTGGTCCTAATTGGCTGGAAAGTAGTATTTTACAACGCTCGAAGAATCGCAACAAGAAGTGAGAGCAAATCGATAGTTGACAGTCTTGTGAAAGTTATCAATGAAATCAATGATGTATCAGTTGATTACTGGGTTCCTAAAACGTCAGATGAGTTTCAGAAGTACCTCTTAACCGTATCTGCGAAATCCAGCCAATTTCAACACTATGTAAATGTTTTATCAAATCGAGGGGTTAAATTAGACGTAGCACTTTTGTCAGTTATCGCTGATGACGCAACTCTTGATGCCGAATATGCTTCTGCTATGACTGATGAGGAGCGAATTCAAAAGGCACATTTGGTTGTGGAAAGTTCAATGAGTGGGCTGCGTCACATCTTTAGCTGTTTTGAAAATGCATACCCTCCAGTTACAGAAATCGAAATGTATGAGTATTTTTCTTGGTGTGACGATGCTCATAAGAACCACTCATCTTCCAAAGTTGAAATCACTGTATAGCGCGAGCCTGGAAATTATATTAGCGCTCATAATAGACCCCGCAAAGCGGGGTTTTTTATTGCCTAAACCCACTTAACTGTAGGTTTTTTATTGTGAAATTGATGTTTTGTTTGTTAGGATATTTCCGATTGTAATAAAAGGAAATGACTGTAATGAAGAAGTTATTGATAGTAGCACTTGGTGTTATGGTTTTAGCAGGATGCGCATCTTCAGGAAACAAAGCACTGCAAAAGGAAAGTGAAACAAGCGTCCAAACAAAAATAAAAGAAGGCGTTACGACTAAAGCACAGGTTAAGTCGAACTTTGGATCGCCTGATAGTGTCAATTACACGGATGGTGGGAAGGAAATTTGGAAGTATGGTTTCGCAAAACTTAAAGTTAATGGGACCTCATTTATTCCTTTTTATGGCTTATTCCACAACGGAACGCACGGAACCAAAAAAGAGTTGACCATTCTTTTCAACGGCGATGTTGTAGAAAAATACAACATGTCTGAATCTGCGGTGGAAACAAAGACGGGTTGGGCAGACTAGCCTGAAGATTAATTCCTATGACCTCGCTCAGGCGGGGTTTTTTTATGCCTAGAGAAAGGTAATGGCCGGTAATCAAAATGCAGGATCTATTTACTACGATGTTGAGTTAGAAACTGCGCAGTTGCTTACTGGCGCCAGCAAAGTCGATACTGAATTAGAGGGTATTGCCTCTTCAGCAAAATCAACCGGCAAGTCAGTAGATATGCTAGGTCGAAATGCTAGCTCTATTGGCAAAGCAATGTTATCCCTTGGTGCTAATGCTAGCGTAGCTGAGGGATCGGTTTCTAGGTTGAAAGAGGTGGCCAAGAACTTAGCACTCGCCATATCGGTTGAAAAAATCGCTGAATATGCAAACGCATGGGTCACTGTAAGTAATAAGCCGATCAACTCAGTAAGGTCCACTGAAGATCTAGCCACCGTCACGCAGAGAGTTTTCGATATATCACAAGACACCCGCTCGGGGCTTGAAGCAACTGCCACGCTGTACGGCTGGCTTGAAAGAGCAACTAGGAGTGCGGGAACAAGTACAGCAGATCTTTCGAGGCTGGTTGAGACGGTTTCCCTTCCAAAATAAATCTCAAATGCCAAACTTTTTTGCCGGAAACGGGGATGTATAGATAGAGGCCATTGCCATCTAAAAGTCGGTAGGATTTTTACCCAGCAAAGGGGGGTGGCTGTCAACATACTAGCATCAACTGTGACGAACTGTTGTTGGGCGGTAGTACTGGTTTTTAGGGGGATTTGCGGACGAGGAAGAACTGAAAAAACCTTGAGGTGGTGTCCCCTACAGGAATCGAACCTGTAACTAGCCCTTAGGAGGGGCTTGTTATATCCGTTTAACTAAGGAGACATAGCTGCCACGGGGGGCAGCGCCGGCACAGTATACCCATTTTCATCTGAAAAATAAGGCATTGCGGGTTTGTTTGCTCAATACTTCATCATTTGACCGCCTTTGGGCCGTCTTTAGGGTTCTTTTGAGCTTTTTTGCGCTCGTTGCTTAAATCATTTCTAATTTGAGCGTGGCTGATCAGGGCGAATATAAATGTGCCGCCGATGATGTTGCCCGCGAGAGTTGGCAGTGCAAAAGGCCACAGAAAATGCTGCCAAGGTATCGCGCCGGAAAGTACCAGATATAACACTTCAACCGAACCTACGACGATGTGGGTCAAATTACCGATGGCGACCAGATAGGTCATCAATAGGATCACCCAAATTTTTGCCGCGCCTGCGCTGGGAAGCATCCAGACCATGGTGGCAATCAACCAGCCGGACACCACGCCGCCAACAAACATCTGGCTCGGATCTTTCTCCATCACTTCCATGCTGATGCTATGCATCGCCTGCATTATCGAGGGTTCAAACAGCGGTAAAGAGATAAACGCCAACGACGCACAGGCTGCGCCAATCAGGTTACCGGCCAGCACTACGCCCCACAAGCGGAACAAAATACCGAAATTTTTCAGCGTCGGTTTGTGCATGACCGGTAAAACGGCGGTGACGGTATTTTCAGTAAACAGCTGCTGGCGGGCCATGATTACTATAATAAACCCGACGGTATAGCCGAGATTCTCAAGGAAGAAACGGGCCGGGGTGTCTTCTAGCTGTTCGTGAAGAATGGCTTTAGTGACCAACGAAGCGCTAATGGATAAACCGGCGGCGATTGCGGACCACATTAGCGCCAGGCCGTCTCGCTCCAGCTCTTTCTCGCCCTCCATGCGGATCTGTTCATGCACGGCAGCGGCGCGCGAGGGGAGATTCTCTTCATCCACCTCAATCTCGCTGCCGTCATCATCCTCTTCACTGTCAACGTCGGGGCCGTTTTTATAGTTTTTTTTATCTGCACGGGGGGAATTGAGACTCATCACTGACTCCTTGGTGTTAATCCAGCGTTCGAAAAATTGGGCGTGATAAAGCGCAGCGTTTACATTTTGTATCACTCAATAAGCATAGGTTATTTTTTTAACCTTTTATTGCATGCAAACTCCGCAGCCAAAGCCTACAGCGTTTGTAAGGGCTATGTTATTATTGCCGCCCCGTTAGATAAGAGACTCGCCCATGTTCGAAGCGCTTAACCTCAGTTGTGTTCGTGACGAGCGAACCCTGTTTAGCAGCTTAAGTTTCACCATCCAGCCGGGCGAGATAGTCCAGATTGAAGGCCAGAACGGTGCCGGTAAAACAAGCCTGCTGCGAATTTTAGCCGGGCTTTCCGCTGCCGATGAAGGCGAGGTGCTTTGGCAAGGTCAAAACACGCGCCGCCAGCGTGAGGTTTTTCATCAGAATTTACTGTTTCTGGGTCATCACGCGGGCATTAAATCTGTGTTAACGGCCTATGAGAATCTGGCTTTTTATCAGTCGGAGAAAGGGCAGGCGGCACAGGATGCCATTTTCGATGCGTTAGAGCAGGTCGGCCTGCTAGGTTATGAAGACGTGGTAGTGGCGCAGCTTTCTGCGGGCCAACAGCGCCGCGTCGCGCTGGCCAGGCTGTGGATTAGCCGCGCGCCGCTGTGGATTTTGGATGAACCTCTGACCGCCATCGACAAGCAGGGCGTCTCTGCGCTCATTGAACTGTTTGAACATCACGCCCAACACGGCGGCATGGTGTTATTAACCACCCATCAGGATTTACCCGGCGTGAGTCGCGCAGTGCGTAAAATTCGTCTCACCAGTGCAGAGCTAGCCTAATGTTTATTAAAGTTTTACGCCGCGAACTGAAAATTGCTTTTCGAAAAAGCGCCGAGATTATTAACCCGCTATGGTTTTTCTTGATAGTCATCACCCTGTTTCCATTGGGTATTGGCCCTGAGCCAACGCTGCTGGCGCGCATTGCGCCGGGCATTGTCTGGGTGGCGGCACTGCTGTCTTCGCTGCTCTCGCTTGAGCGGCTTTTTCGCGATGATTATCTCGACGGTTCGCTCGAACAACTGCTGCTGTTGCCCGCGCCGTTGACTCTGACGGTCATTGCCAAGGTCTGCGCGCACTGGATGGTCACTGGACTGCCGTTATTAATTATTTCTCCGCTAATTGCGTTGCTGCTGTCACTGGATTTTAAAATTTGGGAGGCGGTGGCGTTAACCCTGCTGCTGGGCACGCCTACGCTGAGTTTTATCGGCGCTATCGGCGTTGCGCTGACCGTTGGGCTGAGAAAGGGCGGGGTGCTGCTGAGTTTACTGGTGTTGCCGCTCTATATTCCTGTGCTTATCTTTTCGACCGGTGCGATTGATGCGGCGTCGATGGCAATGCCGATTGGTGGATATCTGGCTATTTTGGGTGCAATGCTGGCCGGAAGTTTTACTTTGGCGCCCTTTGCCACCTCGGCAGCGCTGCGGATCAGCGTGCATTAATCAATCAGCGTGATGATTACTCTTAGGCACTTATTGGTCATAATATTTCAAATTAACCATAAATAGAGTAATGAGTTTACTTGCGGTTACAATACGCTAGAAAAAACGCAACCTTTGACTAACATCACACTTCTGGTTAGTGAACAATAGGCGCTATGCCCAAAAGAGCGGAAGGTGACCCACGCGTCCCTGACTGCCCTGCGTAACCCAAAAAAGGTTTACGGCATTTGAAACAGTGTAATTTTAACGTGAGCAATGACAAATAATGTGGAAATGGTTACATCAACTCGCAAGGCCTGAGCGGCTTTACCACGTCTGCGGCCGTTTTATTCCTTGGCTGGCTATCGCGGGTATTGTTTGCCTCCTTATAGGCTGGGTGTGGGGGTTCGGCTATGCGCCTCCCGATTATCAGCAGGGTAACAGCTATCGGATTATGTATATCCACGTGCCTGCCGCTATTTGGTCAATGGGTATTTACAGCTCGATGGCCATCGCCGCCTTTATCGGTTTAATCTGGCAGATGAAAATGTCCGAGCTGGCAATGGCCGCCATGGCGCCGGTCGGCGCGGTATTTACCTTTATCGCGCTGGTGACCGGCTCTGCTTGGGGTAAACCGATGTGGGGCACCTGGTGGGTGTGGGACGCGCGTCTGACTTCTGAGCTGGTGTTGCTGTTCCTTTATCTGGGCGTGATTGCCTTATATAACGCCTTTGAAGATAAACGAACTGCGGGCCGCGCCGCCGGTATTCTGGTGCTGGTCGGGGTAGTGAATATCCCAATAATTCATTACTCGGTGCAGTGGTGGAATACCTTGCATCAGGGTTCAAGCGATTTTGGTAAAACCATTGATCCCAGCATGCGTTATCCGCTGTTTTGGTCAGTGTTCGGCTACCTGTTCTTCTTTATTACCCTGACGCTGATGCGACTGCGCAACCTTATTATCAATCAGGAGCGTTCACGTCCCTGGGTGGCTTCGCTGGTGAATAAGGAGCGGGGTTAATGAACGCTGCATTCCCTACTTGGCAGGCATTCTTTGCGATGGGCGGCTATGCCTTTTATGTTTGGCTTTCCGTTATCGTCACGCTGATTTCATTATTTGGTCTGGTTATTCATACCGTCTGGCAGCGTCATAAACTGTTGGCTGATATTCGCCAGCGTCAATCTCGCGAACAGCGTATTCGGCAATCCAGAAAACAGGCCGGTGCAGCCCAGAAATCTGCGGCACCGAAGCCACCGGAATCTTCCCGGGAGAAGTTATTGTGAACACTCGTCGTAAAAACCGCCTTTATCTCGCCCTGATCGTATTAGTGGGATTAGGTTTGGCCACCACGCTGGTCATGTATGCGCTGCGCTCCAACATTGACCTGTTTTACACGCCTAGTGAAATTCTTCAGGGTAAAGGTAAAGACCATGAACTGCCGTTTGTCGGTCAGCGGCTGCGCATTGGCGGCATGGTGATGCCTGGCTCGGTAAAACGTGATGATAAAACCCTTGAAGTGCACTTTAAAATCTATGATGCACGCGGTGCTATCGCGGTGACTTATTACGGCATTTTGCCCGACCTGTTCCGTGAAGGGCAGGGCGTAGTGGCTCAGGGCGTGATGCAGGCCGATAACGTTGTCATGGCGAAGCAGGTTTTGGCCAAGCATGATGAAAAATATGTCCCACCGGAAGTAGAAGACGCAATGAAAGATAATCATACGGGACCTGCCTCGGCTTATGTTCCTCCTGCGAAAGGAAACGGCCAGTCATGATCCCTGAAATTGGTACTTTTGCTCTTTGCCTGGCGTTAGGCCTGTCAACTTTATTGAGCATTTATCCCCAATGGGGGGCGGCAAGGCAGGACGAGCGGATGATGGCGATGGCCCGCCCGCTTTCCTACGGCATGTTTGGCTGTATTTTGCTGGCCTTCATTATTCTGGTTCACGCCTTTGTGGTGAATGACTTCTCGGTCGCTTACGTGGCCAATAACTCTAATACCCATTTACCGGTTTACTACCGCATGGCGGCGACGTGGGGGGCGCACGAAGGTTCCCTGCTGCTTTGGGTCCTGCTGCTCGGTTGCTGGACTACAGCGGTTGCGCTGTTCAGTCGCCGTATGCCGAACGACGCCGTGGCCCGCGTTTTGGCAGTAATGGGGCTTATCACCACTGGCTTTCTGCTGTTTATTCTGCTGACCTCGAACCCGTTCCTGCGTACCTTGCCGAATTTCCCGATTGACGGCAGCGACCTCAATCCGGTACTTCAGGACATCGGCCTCATTTTCCACCCGCCTATCCTTTATATGGGCTATGTCGGTTTCTCAGTCGCGTTTGCCTTTGCGATTGCGTCACTGATGGCCGGACGCCTGGATACCGCCTGGGCGCGCTGGTCCCGCCCGTGGACTCAGGCAGCCTGGGTGTTTCTCACCATCGGTATCGTGTTGGGTTCTGCCTGGGCCTACTACGAGCTTGGCTGGGGTGGATGGTGGTTCTGGGATCCAGTAGAAAATGCCTCGTTCATGCCTTGGTTGGCCGGTACGGCGCTTATCCACTCACTGGCAGTGACTGAAAAACGCGGCACGTTCAAAGCGTGGACCGTATTGCTGGCAATTACCTGCTTCTCACTCTGCCTGCTGGGCACTTTCCTAGTGCGTTCCGGCGTGCTGGTTTCCGTGCACTCGTTCGCCTCTGACCCGGCGCGCGGTATGTTTATCCTCGCCTATCTGGTGATTGTTATCGGCAGTTCGCTGCTGCTGTATGCCATCAAAGGCAACTCGGTGCGTGCGCCAAGCCGCCATGAACCCTATTCACGAGAGAGTTTTCTGCTCGGCAACAATGTGCTGTTAGTCGCGGCGATGCTGGTGGTTCTGCTCGGTACACTGTTGCCGCTGGTGCACAAACAGCTCGGCCTCGGCAGTATTTCTATCGGCGAGCCGTTCTTTAACACGATGTTTACCTGGCTGATGGCACCGTTGGCGCTGCTGCTGGGCATCGGTCCGTTAGTGCGCTGGCGTCGTGATGAGCCAAGCAAACTGTGGCGTCGTCTGGGCGTGGCGCTGGTGGTGACACTGCTGCTGTCGATTCTGCTGCCTTGGCTGTTGCAGGACAAAATTGTGGGTATGACCGTGGTCGGCATGATGATGTCGGTGTGGGTTATTATCCTGACGCTGATGGAGCTGCACGAGCGCGCGACTCATCGTCATACCTTCTGGCGCGGGCTGACACATCTTTCTCGCAGCCACTGGGGCATGGTGCTGGGGCATTTGGGCGTTGCGGTAACCGTTATCGGCATTGCCTTTAGTCAGAACTACAGCGTTGAGCGCGATGTGCGCATGAAAGCGGGCGATACCGTGGATATCCAAGGGTATCATTTTGAGTTCCGCAACCTCAGCGATATCACCGGGCCGAACTATACCGGCGGCGAAGCCAATATTGACGTCACGCGCAACGGCAAATTTGTCACCGTGCTTCACGCCGAAAAACGTTATTACAGCGTGGCACACAGCATGATGACCGAAGCGGCGATCGACGGTAATTTGGCACGCGACCTTTACGCCGCGCTGGGTGAAGAGCTTGACGACGGCTCGTGGGCTGTGCGTCTTTACTACAAACCTTTCGTACGCTGGATTTGGCTGGGCGGCATCTTTATGGCGGTCGGCGGCATTCTGTGTATTCTCGACCCACGCTACAGAATGACCAAAAAGCTGAAACGTCAGGGCAAAGACGCGGCGGAGGAAGCATGAGTCGTAAAATTCTCTTTATCCCGCTGTTTCTGTTTTTAGCGCTGGCGGCGGCTTTTCTGGTGCAGCTGACCCGCAATGCGCACGGCGATGATCCCACTCTGCTGGAGTCGGCGCTGGTGGGCAAACCGGTGCCGGTGTTTAAGCTCGAATCCCTGTTTGAGCCGGGCAAAACCTATGATCAAGCCGTGCTGCACACCGGCAAACCGATTTTACTCAACGTGTGGGCAACCTGGTGCCCAACCTGTCGCGCCGAGCATGATTATCTTAATACGCTGGCGGCCAAAGGCGTGCACGTGATAGGTCTTAACTATAAAGACGACCGCGGCAAGGCGATTAATTGGCTGAATACGCTGGGTAATCCTTATGCGCTGAGCCTATACGACGGCGACGGCATGCTGGGACTTGACCTCGGCGTTTATGGCGCACCTGAAACCTTCCTTATCGACGGCAACGGCATTGTCCGCTATCGCCACGCCGGTGATCTCAACGAGCAGGTGTGGCAAAAAGAAGTCCGTCCGCTGTATATCAAGTACGGAGGTGACGCATGAGGCTGTTGTCGATTTTTCTCGGATTGGCGCTGAGCTTTAGCGTGTTTGCCGCCATCGACACCTATCAGTTCAAGTCAGTGCAGCAGGAGCAGCAGTATCGCCAGCTTACCGAGCAACTGCGCTGCCCGAAATGTCAGAACACCAACATTGCGGCGTCTGATTCGATTATTGCCGCTGACATGCGTACCAAGGTCTATCAATTATTGAATGAAGGCCAGTCGAGCAAACAGATTGTCGATTATATGGTCGCTCGCTATGGCAATTTCGTGACCTATGAGCCGCCGGTCACGCCTTCGACTTTAATTCTGTGGGTCGGACCTGCGCTGTTTGTATTGGTCGGCGCACTGGTCATTATTTTACGCGCCCGTCGTCGTCAAACGGGTGAGAAGTTCTCTTCGCAGGAACAGCAGCGCCTGGCGCAGTTGCTCGGTGAAAGTGACAGGAAAGAATCATGATTGTTTTTTGGCTGGTCATTGTTGTGTTGATGGTTATTGGCACTGCGCTCTTTATTGTGCCTGTTATTCGTGGCGATCGCGCCGACCTGGCAAACACCCGCGACGATTTGAACAAAGCGTTTTATCATCATCGCCTGACCGAACTTCAGGAAGACGAGGATCAGGGCGTGCTGTCTTCCCCTGAGCGTCCTCTTTTTGTGCAGGAATTGCAGGAAAATCTGCTGAGCGATATTCCCGGCCAAGCGAGCAAAGTGGGTAAACCGATTGCCCGCTGGACGCTGATCCCTGGCGTTATTGTGCTGTTGGTGGTGACCTTTGGTTTTTATCTGTACGCCGGAGGGCTCGGGCAGGTCAGTGCTTGGGATCAGGTCATGAAAAAAATGCCTGAACTGCGCGCACGTGTGGCGGATGCTAATGCCAAACCGCTCGATATGGCTGATATTCAGGACTTAGGATTAGGTTTACGTTCTGACCTGCAAAATGACCCTGATAATGCCAAAGACTGGTTGATGCTGGGTCGTGTCGGTATGGCGCTCAACAATGCCAGCACGGCAACGCAGGCTTTTGCGCGCGCTTACGCACTTTCTCCAAATGATATGGAAATCAAACTGGGGTATGCTGACGTGCTGACCCGTTCGAGCGATCCTCAGGATAATATCAACGGTGGCAACATGCTACGTGATATGCTCGAACATAATCAGGGTAATCTGCAAGTATTGAGTCTGCTAGCATATAATGAATATGAACAGGGTCATTATCCGCAGGCGATAGGTGCATGGCAGGTGATGCTGAAGATTCTGCCTGCTGACGACAAGCGCGCCGAGATGGTCAAAGCCAGCATTGAGCAGGCCAAAGCTAAGTCCGGCATGGACAAGGTAAAACTGGGCGTTGCCGTCACGCTGTCGCCTAAAGCGCAGCAGCAGCTTCCTCAGCAGGGTACAGTATTTATTTCAGTTACAGACGGCAGCAGCCCCGTCCCGGTCGCAGTCAAAAAACTGCCACTCAGCCGCTTCCCGCTCTCTGTCACTGTGGATGATACCAACGCCATGATGCCTGAACGCTTGCTTTCTTCGTTGCATCAATTAAAAGTACGCGTACGTATTTCACAAAATGGCTTGGCGACTCCGGCATCGGGTGATTGGTACGGCGACAGCACGTTAACCGATTTTTCGGGGAGTGGACAGGTCAATATTGAGATTAATCAGCAGGTTCCGTAAATCGGGGCCGAAGCATAAACAGGGAGACTAAGATGGACTTTCGCCTGACTGGGCTGGCGTTTGCCACGTTATTATTAGTTGGTTGTGCCGGGAGTGGGGATAAGCCCAAATCGTTGGTTACGCCATCCGCTACGGCGCCAAAAACGGCGTCTGCAACGGGTGTCGTGCCAACGGCTGCCGATGCATCAAATCCACCGGCTCCCGAAGCGGTTGACCCGCAGTTAGGTGGACGTTCAGATCCCCTGCAGGGTTTTAACCGCTCAATGTTCAACTTCAACTTGAACGTGCTTGATCCTTATGTTTTGCGTCCGGTTGCCGTGGCGTGGCGCGACTATTTGCCACAGCCTGCGCGTAACGGTCTGAGTAATTTCTTCGACAACCTCAGTGAGCCATCAACCATGGTTAACTATTTTGTTGAAGGCAACATTAATGAAGGTGCTAAACACTTTACGCGCTTCTTCCTCAACACCATTTTGGGGATGGGCGGCCTTATCGACGTTGCGTCGATGGCTAACCCACAGTTGGCGAAAGAAGAACCTCATCGTTTCGGCAGCACCTTGGGCCATTACGGGGTGGGTTACGGTACCTACGTGGTGTTGCCGGGTTACGGCAGCGCTACGCCGCGTGAAGACGTCGGCGGTCTGGTTGACGACCTTTACTTCCCGCTTAACTACCTGACCTGGTGGATGTCGGCCGGTAAATGGGCGCTGCAGGGTATCGAAACCCGTGCACAGTTGCTTGATTCCGACGGCCTGCTGAAAAACTCTTCCGATCCTTACGAGTTTATCCGCGCGGCTTACTTCCAGCATCATGATTTCCTGGCCAACGGCGGTAAGCTGACCCCCGTGGTTAACCCGAACGCCGCGGCGATTCAGGGCGATTTGGACAGTATCGACTCGGCGAACTGAGTTTCGCAGCCAAACAAAAAAGCGCCCAAGGGCGCTTTTTTTATCTCTAACGTTGTATTAGAACGCGTAGTTAAAGTTCAGGCCGTACAGCATTGCGGTGCCTTTGGCATCGAACTCGTAGTTAGGCACGCCGTCTGCCACTTTTTCACTAATATGTACTGATTTACCGTGCATATAGGAGACACCGAGGTCAACCGAGGCGTCTTTGTTAAACGCATAGGTGGTACCCACGCTCAACCACAGGCGGTCTTGATCGGGGATCGAAATGGTGCGGTTATCGGCTGGAACCGGGCTATCGTCATAGGCGATACCGGTGCGGAAGGTCCACTCATCGCTGTAGTAGTAGGTTGTACCCAGCGCCAAACGATAAACGTCGTGATATCCCTCTTTTTTCTCAAACAGCGTGTTGCCGTTGGAGCCGGTGGCTTTCAGCTCCTGGAACTGACTCCAGCTGGTATAAGTCAGGCTGTAGTGAACTGCCCACTTAGGCGCTACGCGGTTATAACCTGAGACTTCCCACATTTCTGGCAGGTTTAGGGTCAACGAACCCGGAACCGTGTTGCCGCCGGTGCCGCCTGCTAACACCGGCAGGTCACTGCGGTAGTTGCCGTCGAAATCAATATCTACTTTAGAACGATAGGTGAAGCCATAGCGGTTGTTGTCATCCACTTCATACAAAATACCGGCGTTCCAGCCGTAGCCCCACGCGTTGCCGTTCAGATGCGCGGCGGTGGTGTCGGCAGGAATGGTGCCACGGCTTTGCAGCGCCACCAGTTCACCGGCATTACGCTCGATTTTTGCCTTGGCATACACTGCATCAAAACCGACGCCGAAGCTGAAGTGCCGGTTAAGGCGATAGGCGGCGCTGAGGTTAAGGTTTTCGGTAATCAGGTCGGTTTTGCCCGCCAGCGGTCCGGCGGGATAGCCGCTTTCGAATTCGGTCGATAATCCGTAGTTCGACGTGGCCGATGCGCCCAACGCCCACTGGTCGTTAATCGGTAGGATGAAGTGCAGGTTAGGCACCCAGGCATTGGGGGCGATGTTGCCGTCATCGGTGCTGCGTCCGGTGACCGGGGATTTACCGGTCAGGCTGACGTCAGGATCGACGTAAACAAAACCGCCTGAGAAGGAAGGGCGATCGAACATGGTCATGGTTGCAGGGTTACGACTGCCGGATGCGGCAGAGTCGGCGATGGCGCCTTCACCCGAGAAGGAGCGGCCCAGTCCGGCTGCGGTGTATTCGTTTAGCTGAAATCCTGCCGCGTAAACTTGGGTTGAAACAAGTACCATTGCAGCTGCCACAGCCGATCTTTTAAACAGGTTTTTCTGGTTCATGACCAAAACCTCATTTTATGTTTTATAGAACAAAGTTACTCATGGGTAACGATGAGCGGCGGATTGTAGAGTCCGGAGTGGGCCGACTAATCAGACCAGTAGGCGAAGTATAGGTCCGACCTGTACACATGTTGCAATGTTGTTTCACACTTTCTGGCAATTAGATTTTAAAAATCAGATCCGCTTAACAAAAAAGATACGATTAAGATTCACTAAACTAACAACTCGGGTTGAACTAATTGGCAAATAAATAATTCAGACTTTTTGACGCGAGTTATTCTTGTGATTTGAGTCACTTAAAAACCCTGTAAAAAGTAGGGGCTAGTTTCATTGAAGAGGCAGGAGTAAAATAAATCGCAGAAAATCGATAACTTTTAATGATTCATTACGGCCAAAGGCCAGGCGCATGAGTGCGTTGCAAGGAGAAAATATGTCAGCTCTATCAATTGAGTCTCAGAAAAAAGGTCACGCAATCAACGCCTGCAGTGCCCAAGAAACGGCCGCCTGCTGCTGTGTCGATGTGGGAACAATTATTGATAACACCGACTGCACGGCGTCTTACCAGAACGTTTTCGCGACCCGTGAAGACGCCCAGGCAATGCTCGAAAATCTGACCGCGCGCGCGCGCAAGGCAGAATCTGATCCTTGCGTCATTCGCGGCGATTTTAAAGATGTTGAAAACGGTGTTGAATTAACCGCTGATTTCACCTTCTGCTGCCAAATTGAATCTATTAATTTCCAACTCTCTCTTCGTTAATATCTGCCTTAACCGCTCTTTGGCGTCCCCACGTCGTTGAGCGGTAGTCATCTGTTGCATTCAAAATTTGCTGTTGCTCGCAATTCGTCATCATGGACTTTGCCAACTGTAATCATCTGGTTAACACTAAGTTATCAGGTCGGACCTGTTGCATTGATAAGACTTTAAAATACTCTTTAAAACATTGGCCGTTTGGATTACTCAGGAGCTCCTATGAATAAGGCAATTCCACTGGTTACGCGTGAGGGCAGCCGTATCGCCATTGTTGACGGTTTGCGTACCCCATTTGCCAAACAGGCGACTGCCTTTCATGGCGTACCCGCTGTTGATTTGGGGAAAATGGTGGTCAGCGAGCTGCTGGCGAAAAGTGGGATTGACTCGGCAATCATCGATCAACTGGTGTTTGGTCAGGTAGTTCAAATGCCTGAAGCGCCGAATATTGCACGTGAAATTGTGTTGGGGACCGGCATGAGCGTCTCGACCGATGCCTACAGCGTTTCTCGTGCCTGCGCCACCAGCTTTCAGGCCGTCGCCAATGTGGCCGAAAGTATTATGGCAGGCACCATTAGCATCGGCATTGCCGGTGGGGCAGACTCCTCCTCGGTGCTGCCGATTGGGGTCAGCAAGGCGCTGGCTCGTACGCTGGTTGACGTTAATAAAGCCAGAACCCTCTCCCAGCGGCTGTCGTTGTTTAGCAAACTAAAACTACGTGACCTGTTGCCGGTGCCGCCTGCGGTGGCCGAATACTCCACCGGGCTGCGCATGGGTGACACCGCAGAGCAAATGGCAAAATCGCATGGCATCACTCGCTTACAGCAGGATGAGCTGGCACATCGCTCGCATCAGTTGGCGGCGAAAGCCTGGGAAGACGGGTTGCTCGACGGGCAGGTAATGGCCGCACACGTTCCGCCGTACAAAGACGTGCTGCAAAAAGACAACAATATTCGTTTCAATTCCAGCATCGAACAGTATGCAAAATTACGTCCGGCGTTTGACCGCAAGCACGGCACGGTGACGGCGGCGACCAGTACGCCGCTCACCGACGGTGCGGCGGCGGTGCTAATGATGAGTGAGTCGAGAGCGCTGGCGTTGGGGCTACGTCCGCTGGGGTATTTACGCAGTTTCGCCTTCGCGGCTATCGATGTTTGGGAAGATATGCTGCTTGGGCCTGCCTATGCGACGCCGCTAGCGTTAGATCGTGCGGGGTTAACCCTCCAAGATATTGATTTAATTGACATGCATGAAGCTTTTGCCGCGCAAACGCTGGCCAATATAAAAATGTTTTCCAGCCAACAGTTTGCTAAGGAAAAGCTTGGCCGAGAGCAGGCGATAGGCGAAATAGATTGGAATAGATTTAACGTATTGGGTGGATCGCTGGCCTATGGCCATCCTTTTGCGGCAACCGGTGCGCGAATGATAACTCAAACCCTGCATGAGCTGCGCCGCCGCGGCGGTAAATTGGGCTTAACCACCGCCTGTGCCGCCGGTGGACTTGGTGCCGCAATGATTCTGGAGGTGGCCGAATGAACCAGAAACCGCTGATTTTCCCCGTTGAAAAATTGGAAACCGCCACGCCTTCGGCTTTCACGCTGCACTTTACCGAAGACGACATCGGCATTATTACCATCGACGTGCCGGATGAGAAAGTGAACACCCTAAAGGCCGAGTTTGTCCATCAGGTGAGTCAAATACTCCACCAGGCGCAGCAACATCCCAAGCTTAAGGGGCTTATTTTTGTGTCGGGCAAGAAGGATTCCTTTATTGCCGGGGCCGACATCAGCATGATTTCCCGCTGCACGCAGGCAAGTGAGGCTGAGGAGCTGGCAAAAAAAGGCCAGACAGTGATGGCGCAGATTGCTGGCCTGAAGGTGCCGGTCGTCGCGGCTATTCATGGCGCCTGTTTGGGAGGCGGACTGGAGTTAGCACTGGCCTGTAACAGCCGTATTTGTTCGCTGGACGATAAAACGCAGCTTGGCCTGCCAGAGGTGCAGTTGGGTCTGTTGCCCGGATCAGGCGGAACGCAGCGCCTGCCACGGCTGATTGGCGCACCCAAAGCGCTGGATATGATGCTGACAGGCCGCAGCATTCGCGCTAAACAGGCGCTGCGCATGGGACTGGTTGACGATGCCGTTCCTCAGTCTATTTTACTGCAAACTGCTATTGAGCGAGTGAACAAGGGCCGTATCAGTAAAAGAGTGTTGCCCTGTCAGGCTCGACTTGCTCAGGGGCCGTTAGGGAAAACGCTGCTGTTTCACTTTGTGCGCAAGCAAACGCGCGCTAAATCGAAGGGCCATTATCCCGCGACCGAAAAAATTATTGATGTGGTGCAAACCGGGTTGACTCAGGGCAGCGGCAGTGGGTATCAGGCCGAAGCGCGTGCCTTTGGCGAACTGGTGATGACGCCGCAGTCGGAGGCGCTACGCGGGCTGTTTTTTGCCTCAACTGCGCTGAAAAAAGATTTAGGTGCCGAGGCCTCACCGCGTGAGATCCATAACGTTGCCGTACTCGGCGGCGGACTGATGGGCGGCGGCATTGCCAGCGTCACGGCCACAAAAGCGGGTGTGCCGGTCAGGATTAAAGACATTAATCAGCAGGGAATAAGCCACGCGTTTAAAACCAGTTGGGACCTGCTGCAGGGCAAAGTAAAACGCGGCCACCTTAAACGCGCCGAGCAGCAGCGCCAGATGATGCTGATTTCCGGGACTACTGATTACAGCGGTTTCAGGCAAGTTGATTTAGTGGTTGAAGCCGTGTTTGAAGATCTCGAACTGAAACAAAAGATGATCCGTGAAGTTGAGGAAAATGCTGCCCAGCAGACTATTTTTGCCTCAAATACTTCTTCTCTACCGATTCACGAAATTGCTCGCGGTGCAGCAAGGCCTGAGCAGGTTATTGGCCTGCACTATTTCAGTCCAGTCGATAAAATGCCGCTGGTGGAGGTTATACCCCATGCGCATACCAGCGCAGAGACGATTGCCACCACCGTCGCGTTTGCCAGAAAGCAGGGCAAGACGGCGATTGTTGTTGGCGATAGCGCCGGATTTTACGTTAACCGCATTCTGGCTCCTTACATAAATGAAGCGGCGCGCTGCCTGCTGGAAGGGGAGAGTATTGAGCATATCGATAATGCGTTGGTCAACTTTGGTTTTCCCGTCGGTCCGCTCCAGCTCTTGGATGAAGTAGGTATAGACGTCGGCACTAAAATCATTCCCATTCTTGAAACGGCCTACGGTGAACGTTTTGCGCCACCGCCGGGGCTGGACGCGGTGCTTAAAGATGACAGGAAAGGCCGTAAAAATGGCAAGGGCTTTTATCTTTATGCCGATAAAGGGCAAAAGGCCAAGAAAAAGCAGGCAGACTCTTCTATTTACAAGCTGTTAAATCTGACGCCTAAAAATAAGCAAGCCGAGAGCGACATCGCTGACCGCTGTGTCGCACTGATGCTAAATGAGGCCGTTCGCTGCCTCGACGATGGCACGGTGCGTAATGCCCGTGATGCCGATATTGGTGCCGTTTTTGGCATCGGTTTCCCGCCATTTCTCGGCGGGCCGATGCGTTATATCGACAGTTTGGGTGCCGATAGGGTGGTGAAGAAATTGCAGGCACTTCAGCGGCAGTACGGCGAGCGTTTTGCACCCTGTGACGCGCTGCTCACGCGAGCCGCCGAAGGGCAGAAATTGTATAGCTGAGAAATTGAGCGTAAAATGTTCAGTCTGTTGAATGTGTTCGCTGTGAGTCATCCCTAAATTTCGCCTGTAGGTGTGACGGAGATCACGGCTTAATTCGGGGTTTCTGGTAAACGTTAATCAGCTACCCTAACCGTTAGATATGGTCATTAAATAAGCAGTCTATTTACATCCATTTTCAGTTGGTGTAAAAAACAGCGTTTTATTTACGATAACTTTCAGGCAAAATGCCCGACCGCGATACAGATGCCACAGCGTTATTAAGGACGCAGGCATTCCGACGGTACGTTTTGGTGATGTTCTGATGATGTAGTGCCCTGCTAGGATGTGGGCAGAAGGGTAATACAGCACGCGAAGCGTACCTGTATAGCGCTATTTTTGTTAACAAAAGCGGTGCAATATGCAAGTTGTGATTATGCGTCACGGTGAGGCTGCTCTCGATGCAGCCAGCGATTCGGTTAGACCTCTTACCGATTGTGGATGTGACGAAACAGTATGTATGGCGTCCTGGTTAAATGGCCGCTCCGTTAAGATTCAGCGTGTTCTGGTGAGCCCTTATTTGCGGGCGCAGCAAACGCTGGAAAAAGTGCGTCAGGCGATAGCGCTTCCTGAAAAGGTCGACGTGTTGCCAGAATTGACGCCCGGCGGCGATGCTGCTCTGGTAGCCGAGGAGCTGCAGGCCTTGGCAAAAGAGGGGGTTAGCTCCGTACTGGTGGTGTCTCACTTGCCGCTGGTGGGTTATCTGGTGGCTGAATTATGCCCCGGGAAATGTCCGCCAATGTTCGCTACCTCTGCCATGGCCAGCGTTGAAATTAACGCCGACACGGGGCAGGGAAGTTTCGACTGGCAGTTCAGTCCTTCGCAGGTGATTGCAAAAGCCTGCGGTTGATTCGAATCGCAGTGGTTAGACGTAAAAAAGGCACAGCGCGCTGTGCCTTTTTGCATTTCTGGGCTGATGCCTAGTCTTCCCGCGTTTTATCATCCAGTTCGACCAGGACCAGCAGAGCCGCATTGCCCCCAAGCTCACGCGGCGCCTGATGAAAAGCCTCTACGTCCGGGTGCTGTGCCAGCCACAACGGTGTCTGTTGCTTTAAAATGTGTTTGCCGTGCCCGTGCATCACACAGGCACAGTGCACGTGTTCACGGCGACAGGCGGCAATTAGCGCACCCAGCTCCTGCTTCGCTTCACGCTGGGTAAGCCCATGTAAGTCCAGAAAAAGCTCCGGTGAATAATCACCGCGGCGCAGTTTTTTTAGCTCAAAATGGCTGACGTCAGGCCTGACGTGACGCACCGGCCCTTCATTGTCCAGCATCGGCTGGAACTCATCGGAAAAATAGTACGTTGCGTCAACCTGCTCTTGCAATAGCCGTTTCGGCGAGGCAATAACCTGTGGCTTTCGCGTAGGTTTATGCAAAATAGTATCGTTTTTCAAACGCTTGGTGCCCGGTACCGCCTCACGAAATAAGGTGAGGTCTTCCTTATTCAGGGAGAATTTTTTCTTCATCGTTATATCATCATTCTTCGCACATTTTTACAGTGTACCTGCTCAGTGCTTCCTTTCTAAATAAAACTGTTTCGCGGTATCTCGCAACAAAAGGGGATACCTGCTGATTTGTTGCTGTCTTCGTGGCAAACTATGCGGAAATTTTATGGCCGTAAATAAAGCCACCCGCCGTACCCAGGAGAGAAAATTGGATAAAATATTCGTCGACGAAGCCGTCAGTGAGCTGCATACCATTCAGGATATGCTGCGCTGGACCGTCAGCCGCCTGAATGCCGCTAATGTTTATTACGGGCATGGAACGGATAATCCTTGGGACGAGGCCGTACAACTGGTGCTGCCAAGCGTGTTTCTGCCGCTCGACATTCCAGAGGATATGCACACCGCGCGCCTGACCTCCAGCGAGCGTCATCGTATTGTTGAGCGCGTGATCCGCCGCGTCAACGAGCGCGTACCTGTTGCTTACCTGACCAATAAAGCCTGGTTCTGCGGTATGGAGTTTTACGTTGATGAACGTGTGCTGGTTCCGCGCTCGCCGATTGCTGAACTGATCAACAACCGCTTTGCCGGCATTTTGCAGCACCAGCCTGAGCATATTCTTGATATGTGCACCGGCAGCGGCTGTATCGCAATTGCCTGCGCTTACGCCTTCCCCGAGACGGAAGTGGATGCGGTAGATATCTCCGCCGACGCGCTGGCGGTTGCTGAACGTAACATCGACACCCACTGCATCGAGCAATGGGTTACGCCAATTCGTTCTGACCTGTTCCGCGAACTGCCTGTGCTGCAATACGACCTGATTGTAACCAACCCGCCGTACGTTGACGAAGACGACATGGCAGACCTGCCGGACGAATATCGCCACGAGCCTGAATTAGGCTTGGCTTCCGGCAGTGATGGTTTGAAACTGACGCGTCGTATTCTGGCCTGTGCGCCTGATTACCTGACTGACAACGGCGTGCTGGTTTGTGAAGTGGGCAACAGCATGGTACATCTGATGGAACAATATCCGGATATTCCCTTTACCTGGCTGGAGTTTGAGAACGGCGGTGACGGCGTATTTATGCTGACCAAACAACAGTTGCAGGACTGTGCGGCGCATTTCAGTATCTACCGCAGCTAATTGAATTTTAACAGTTAACACACAGCTTAAGGAGCCGTGATGGCTGGGAACAGTATTGGGCAATTTTTCCGCGTCACTACTTTTGGTGAATCCCACGGTATCGCGTTGGGATGTATTATTGACGGCGTTCCTCCGGGTATTCCTCTGACCGAGGCTGACCTGCAGCACGATCTCGACCGCCGTCGTCCGGGTACGTCTCGCTATACCACGCAGCGTCGTGAAGCCGATGAAGTGAAAATTTTATCAGGCGTGTTTGAGGGCGTAACGACCGGTACCAGCATTGGTCTGATTATCGAAAATACCGATCAGCGTTCGCAGGATTACAGCGCCATCAAAGACGTATTTCGTCCGGGACACGCTGATTACACCTACGAGCAAAAGTATGGCACTCGTGACTATCGCGGCGGCGGTCGTTCCTCTGCGCGTGAAACCGCGATGCGCGTTGCCGCCGGTGCTGTCGCCAAAAAATATCTGGCGCAGAAGTTTGGCGTGAAGGTTCGCGGCTATCTGGCACAGATGGGCGACGTCAGCTGCGAGCTGAAAGACTGGGATTTGGTCGAAACCAACCCGTTCTTCTGCCCGGACGAGTCCAAGCTTGAAGCACTGGACGAACTGATGCGCGAGCTTAAAAAAGCCGGTGATTCTATCGGTGCCAAAATCACCGTGGTGGCAGAAAACGTACCAACCGGACTCGGCGAGCCGGTTTTCGACCGTCTGGACGCCGACATTGCCCACGCGCTGATGAGCATCAACGCGGTGAAAGGCGTTGAAATCGGTGACGGTTTTGCCGTTGTGAATAAGCGTGGCAGCGAAAACCGTGACGAAATCACGCCGCAGGGCTTTGAAAGCAATCACGCTGGCGGCATTCTGGGCGGCATCAGCAGCGGTCAGGCGGTGGTTGCGCATATTGCCCTGAAGCCAACGTCGAGCATTACCGTGCCGGGTCGCACTATCAATCGCGAAGGCGAGCAGGTCGAAATGATCACCAAAGGTCGTCACGACCCTTGTGTTGGCATTCGCGCCGTGCCCATTGCCGAAGCCATGATGGCCATTGTGTTGATGGACCACCTGCTGCGCCAGCGCGCGCAGTGTGGCGATGTTAACTCTAGCGTTCCACGCTGGTAGTGAACTGAAAAGACTGACTTTAGGCAGAGGACGCTGTTAAAGCATGCGCATAAAAATCGGATTGATCGGCCTGTTGGCCGCAGCGGTGGCTTTCCCCGCACTGGCGGTAACGCCGTGGCAGCGTATCACTCAGCCTATTGCCGGCGTTCCGCAGGCGGTAGGCAGCTATGCCAATGGCTGCCAGATAGGGGCTAAATCTCTGCCGCTCGACTCGCCTGACTATCAGGTGATGAGAACGGATCAGCGCCGCTACTTTGGTCAACCGGACCTGCTGACCTTTATCAAGCGCTTGTCGTCAGAGGCTAATCGTCAGAGTTTGGGCACCGTGCTGATTGGCGATATGGCAATGCCCGCCGGAGGGCGTTTTAGCAGCGGACATGCCAGTCATCAGTCAGGTCTCGACGTCGATATCTGGCTGCAACTGCCGCGTAAACGATGGACTGAGCAACAGCTGCTAAAACCGCAGCCGATTGATTTGGTTAGCCGCGACGGTAAAAGCATTGTTAAAAGCCAATGGCAGCCGCAGATCGAAAAGCTGATTAAGCTTGCGGCTGAAGACACCGACGTGGTGCGCATTTTTGTCAATCCGGCGATTAAACAGCAGCTTTGTGTCGATGCGGGCAGCGACCGTGAATGGTTGCATAAAGTCAGGCCGTGGTTTGGGCACCGTGCACACATGCACGTTCGCCTGCGCTGTCCGGTGGGTGACCATAACTGTGAAAGTCAGGCACCGCCTCCAGCGGGTGACGGCTGTGGTGCAGAGCTGCAAAGCTGGTTCCTGCCGCCAAAGCCGGGCAGTGGCGTACCTGAAAAGCGCGAGCCACCGCCGCTGCCGGCCGTTTGTCAGGCGTTACTTGATAAACACGTGGGCCAGCTTTAACCGCCGTTCCCTTTGCCGTTTCGCTTTATATTGAGTTAGTCAGTCACTATGTCAGATTCAACGGAAAAACATCATTATCAGCAGCTCATTGAAATTTTTGATGGCTGCTTCAGTCAGGATTTCAATACTCGCCTGATCCGCGGCGACGACGAGCCGATTTATCTGCCTGCCGACGAGCAGGAGGATTTTAACCGCATCGTTTTCGCACACGGCTATTATGCCAGCGCGCTGCACGAGATTTCTCACTGGTGCGTGGCGGGGGCAGAAAGGCGCAAACGGGTGGATTTCGGCTATTGGTACTGCCCCGATGGCCGCGATGCGCAGACGCAAAGTGAGTTTGAGTCGGTTGAAATAAAGCCCCAGTCATACGAATGGATGTTCTGCGCTGCCGCGGGCTTTAATTTTAACGTCAGCTGTGACAATCTGAGCGGCGACTGTGAACCCGACCGGATTGGTTTTCAGCACAAGGTTCGTGCAGAAGTTTTGAAGACGCTGCAGAAAGGGCTGCCTGAGCGCCCGGCGCGCTTTATCGAAGCGCTGCAGTCGTTTTATAATACCGCACCATTGAGTGCCGACTCTTTTCCCGCTCCTCAAGAGCTTTAATAATAAGAACCTTGCCCGTCATCGTGATTTTTTTGCGGGCAGAGATACAGTAAGGAACAGGATGATCGCAGAATTTGAAGGGCGTATTTTCGCGCTGATTGAAGACATGGTTGAAAGCGCGACTGACGATGAGCTGTTTGCAAGCGGCTATCTGCAAGGTCATCTGACTGTTTCGGTCGCAGAAGCCGAAGCCAACGGTGAGAATACTTCGCAGCAGTTAAAAGCTCGCGTGCAGAGCAGTCTGGATAAGGCAATCCTGGCGGGTGAGCTTTCACCGCGCGATCAGGTGTTGGTGCTGGGTATGTGGGAAAACCTTTACCAGAAAGCCTTGCCTGAAACTGAGCGTGAATAAAGAGCACACCCGTGTTCCAGTCAAATATTAAGGGCCCTTTACGGGCCCTTTTTACATCGGGCAGACCTCAATCGTGATGAGTAACCGGTCGGCCTTTAATCAGCTTTCTAACCCACATGCGGTTAGGATTAAGCGCCGCCAACGTTGAAGCCTCGAGTGGCTGTGGTTCACCGGCAATCTGTGCCGCCAGGATCTCGGCAGCCAAAGGGGCGGAACTTAATCCCCGCGACCCGAGTGCGCCGAGCATAAACAGATTGGCGTGCACCGGTGATGGTTCAACGGACTGTTGCTGCTGAAGCTGCGTTGGCAAATCTTCATAGGTGCTTAGCAGGCTGTCGTAGTCTGGCACGCTGCCAACCATCGGCAAGTGGTCGCGCGTGGCGCAGCGCACGCCGTTGCGGGCCAATCCGGCGCTGACGTCAATCTCCTGCGGCCACGGCTGTTCGGGCAGGCAGTCAATCAGCCGCTGGCGATTTTGCAACTGATCTTCATCGCGGTAAACGGCTAACTGCTCGGCGCGATGATAGCTTGCACCTATGCAGTGCTGGTGGTTATTGGGATTCACCGGCGTCAGATAGCCGTCATAGCACAGCACCTGTCTAAGTTTGCTCAGCGATGGCGTGGTGGGAATATGAGAAACCTGCCCACTTACCGCGTAAACTGGGAGTCTTGCGCTTTGCTCAAACGCCGCAATGGCCGCACCGTTGGCCATCACCAGCGTAGCGTGTTCTTTTGCCGTTTGCTCGGCAAATTCTACCCGCCAACCTTGAGAGTCTGTCGCCGCCAGCGCGGTTACCTGATGCTGATAATGCACCCGCAGGCCGAGCGACTGCGCGTAGTCTATGGCCTTCGCCGTCAATTCGGCAGGGCACAGCCAGCCACCCAGTGGGTAATGTACGCCACCGGCATCACAGGCCAACCCCACTTCTTCGGCCATTTGCTGCGCGTTGAGGCCGCTCGCCAAAGCCTGCGGCCATCCGCCCTCAAGCAGCTTATCTATCTTGAGCTGACTTTTTTCATCGAACCCCAACTGCGCTACGCCACACCATTGGCCATCGAATTGCAGACCAATGTTCGAAAACTGCGTGTACTGGCGGCGAGCAAAGGTAAAGGCGTGAGCAAAAAATTGCTCAATGGCGTCATGCCGACCATTGAGCAGCGGATAAAGCGCGCCCTGACGGTTTCCCGAGGCACCCTGCGCGGGCGATTCATCGGCGCAATACAGCGTCACCTGATAGCCGCGACGCAGCAACGCCAGTGAGAGCAGCGCGCTGGCCACGCCGCCGCCAATAATAGCCACATCTTGCGGATTTTTTGCCGCTGGACGGGCATACCACGGGGCAGGATGCGCAGCAATCGGGTTATCAGCCCGCCATCCGCTGAGCATCTCGCGCTTCTTGCCGTGTCCTTTTACTTTACTGACGTTGAAACCGGCCTGCTGTAGCCCGCGGCGTACAAAACCTGCCGCCGTAAAGGTGGCGAAAGTACCCTCGACCCGACTCAGCTTTGCCATCGAAGCAAACAATTCGTCGCTCCACATGTCGGGATTTTTCGACGGGGCAAAGCCGTCAAGGAACCAGGCATCCACTTGTTGATAAAGGCTTGGGTCACTGTTGGGCAGCAGATGCGTGACGTCACCGAACCACAGGTCCAGCGTAACGCGGCCGCCGTCAAGCAGCAGGCGATGACAACCGGCAAAAGGCAGCGGCCACTGTTGACGCAGTTTTTCAGCAAAAGGAGCTAATTCGGGCCAGTTACGGTGCGCCATCTCCAAATCTTCTACCGAAAGCGGAAATTTTTCATAGCTGATGAAATGTAATCGCTCAAGCGTTGTCTGATGAGGCTGTTGCTTGAATTCGTCTGAAGATTGACTGAATTCTGTAAAGGACTGCCAGAGCGTCAGAAAGTTTAAACCGGTGCCAAAACCCGTTTCTGCAACCACCAAAAGTGGGCGAGGGTGAGTGGCAAATCGCGCGGGAAAATGGTTGCCATTAAGAAACACGTGACGCGTTTCGTGCAGGCCGCCCTGATCCGAAAAGTAGATGTCATCAAACTGTCGGGAAACAGGTGTACCCTGTTCGTTCCAGCTTAAATCGGCCGGTTGTATGGGGTTGTGATCCACGTAAAACTCTCTGGGTTCTAGGCTGTGCGCGAAGTTTAACTGTCTGTTATGCTGCGCGCAAATTTCAATTCTTTACACAACGAATTGCTGATCGGACTTGTTCGGCGTACAACTGTACGCTAAAGTGCGTGACGAAATCCCGAAAAGTTAATAGTAAAAAGAGGTATTAAATGAAACGTGCTGTCATTACTGGTCTGGGCATTATCTCGAGCATCGGTAACAACAAGCAGGAAGTTCTGGAGTCGCTTAAAAAAGGCACATCAGGGATAACCTTCTCGCAAGAATTTAAAGATGCCGGTATGAGAAGCCAAGTCTGGGGCAATGTAAAACTGGACACGACCGGTCTTATCGACCGTAAAGTCCTGCGTTTCATGAGTGACGCCTCCGTTTATGCTTATCTTTCAATGGAACAGGCAATTGCCGACTCTGGCCTGACGCCAGAAATGGTCTCCAATGAACGCACTGGTCTGATTGCAGGCTCTGGCGGCGGTTCTCCGCGTAATCAGGTTGCAGGTTCTGACGCAATGCGTTCACCTCGCGGCCTAAAAGGCGTGGGCCCTTACATGGTGACCAAAGCGATGGCATCCGGCGTTTCTGCCTGCCTGGCAACACCGTTCAAGATCCGCGGCGTTAACTATTCCATCAGCTCTGCCTGCGCAACCTCTGCTCACTGCATCGGTAACGCGGTAGAAATGATCCAACTTGGCAAGCAAGATATTGTTTTTGCTGGCGGCGGCGAAGAGCTGTGCTGGGAAATGGCCTGCGAATTCGACGCAATGGGCGCTATGTCCCGCGGCTACAACGAGACGCCTGATAAAGCATCCCGTACCTATGACACCGAACGCGACGGCTTTGTTATTGCCGGCGGCGGCGGCATGGTAGTGGTTGAGGAACTTGAGCACGCACTGGCGCGTGGCGCGCACATCTATGCCGAAATCATCGGCTATGGCGCAACGTCAGACGGCGCGGATATGGTTGCTCCATCAGGTGAAGGCGCGGTTCGTTGCATGAAGATGGCAATGCAGGGCGTTGATACCCCGATTGACTACCTCAACGTGCACGGCACCTCTACCCCAATCGGCGACGTGAAAGAGCTGGGTGCCGTTCGCGAAGTGTTTGGCGATAACTCCCCGGCAATCTCTTCGACCAAAGCAATGACCGGCCACTCGTTGGGTGCTGCTGGCGTGCAGGAAGCGATTTATACCTTGCTGATGGCCGAGAACAACTTCATTGCGCCAAGCATCAACGTTGAAAATCTCGACGAAGCGGCAGTAGGTCTGAATATCGTGACTGAACCCACTGAGCGTCAACTGACCACGGTGATGTCAAACAGCTTCGGCTTCGGCGGAACCAACGCGACTCTGGTAATGCGTAAAATGACTAACAACCGTTAATCATTGTTAAGTCTATAAAAATCTATCTAAGCCCGCGTCGTTGCGGGCTTTCTTTTGCCTGCATTTTATAAACATTTCAGATACAATCTCGCCCGCGTTGTTAAATTAAAAATTTTAAAACTTTCATTGATGATGATTTCCATAGGCCAGATAGCTCACTCACGACGTCGCTTCCCCGCATGGCTGGGAATTTGCGCGATTTTGATGCTATTTATCGCGCCAGTGGTGTCCAAAGCCTTGGTTGCTCAGGGAATACCTGTTCCGATGATGGCGGGAATGGATATGTCATCGATGGAAATGTCTGCCGCACCGATGCACGATATGAGCCTGTCTGCGACGCACGACAGGCACAACGCCGATCAAATGTCGCACGAAGCTCTCCCATCATCGCCGTTAGCAGCCATGACTCCCGTGGATATGATGGACGCGGCATGTGGCTACTGCGTGCTGCTGATGCACCTGCCTCTGCTGGTTTTGCTGGCGATTCCGCTGTTGTGGTCGATGGCCGAGGTGGTTCGTCCGCCGCTGCCTTGTGCTATTCAGTGTCCGATCTCCGCGCCTTTATTTAGCAATTCTCAGCCACGCGCCCCTCCTGCAACTGTTCTGGTCGCCTAACGCCATTTGGCGTTAATGGCCTACCGTATTCAAAATCATTCACCTGCAAAATGACGTGCTGCTACCGCCTCTCATTCAGCGCGGTCGTGGCGTTATTTGATTTTATACTGAACAGATTCAGGATGTTACTTATGAGTCAATCTCTTGGCTGCTTTAGCACGACGGGCGATGTGAGCGGTAAAGCCGCCGCACTGGCACTGCTTAAACGCCTCCACTTTTATATGGGTCTATTTGTCGGGCCGTTTATTTTTATTGCCGCGTTTACCGGCGTGCTTTACGTCGTTACACCACAAATTGAAAATTATCTGTATGCCGAACAGTTGTTTACCGCATCTCGGGGTGATACACAGCCGCTGTCCCGACAAATTGATGCCGCGCGAACGGTGGTTGGCGATCGGGCGGAAATCTACGCCGTGCGTCCCGCACCGGTAAAAGGGGAAACTACCCGCGTACAGTTTTCTCAGGCTGGGCTGGGCGCCTCTAAAAGCAGAGCCATCTTTATCGATCCCGTGACGCTCGACGTGAAAGGTGACGTGGTGGTGTATGGCACCAGCGGCATATTGCCGTTTCGCACCTGGCTGGATGATTTACACCGTGGTCTGCTGCTGGGCGATATCGGGCGTAATTACAGCGAATTGGCAGCGTCGTGGTTGTGGGTGGCTGCGTTCGGCGGCCTTCTGCTGTGGGCGTTTACCCGCAGTGGGCAAAAGGGGACACGAAGAATGAGCAAGCAGGGGACACGTCAGCGTCGCAGCCGACTGTGGCACACCACGCTTGGGCTTATTCTGCTAGCGGGTTTGCTGTTTTTTTCGGCTACGGGCCTAACCTGGTCACAGTGGGCGGGCAATAATATCGGGATTTTGCGTGCGGATATGGGGTGGCTTACGCCGTCGGTTTCAACGCAGCTCGGGCAGGGTAAATCTGTACCCCCTGCCAATGAACACGCTGAGCATCACGTCTCTCCAATGGGCACAATGAAAATGGCGGACATGCCCGATATGGATATGAGCAGTGTGCTACCTGCGGCCGCAAAGTCGGTGCAGGTAAAAGCCTCAACCTTTGACGGGGTAGTGGCAGCCGCACGCGCGGCGGGTATTGACGCGAAGAAAATCGAAGTTCGTCCCTCTTATAATCCCGCTAAAGCCTGGACGGTAAGTGAGGTTGACCGCGGATGGCCTACGCAGGTTGATGCAGTATCCGTTGATGCGAATGACCTGCACATCGTTGATCATGTCTATTTCAAAAACTTCCCACTGCTGGCAAAACTCACTCGGTGGGGCGTTGATGCCCATATGGGGGTGCTGTTTGGCCTATGGAACCAGCTATTACTGGTGTTTTTCGGCCTCGGAACCTGCGCATTAATAGGCTGGGGCTACGTAATTTGGTGGCAGCGCAGGCCAAAAATGACAGGGCAACGCAGTCCAGCAACCACGCTGATTCATACCTGGCGCGCTGTGCCGATTGTACCTCGCTGGATTTTGCTGGCATTGGCGGTGGCGCTGGCATTCAGTCTGCCGGTGATGGGCGTCAGTCTGCTGCTGTTCTTGGTGATTGATCTGCTGCGCTGGCTGCGTCAAAGCCGTGGCGAGCGTCTGCTGTCGGCGACTTCTGCGCGTTAGCGATAAATAGGACATCAACAAATCTGAGGCGCTTTCTTGCGTCTCTTTTTTTATCATTTTTGGAATACGTCGCGGAGAGTCACGCATTCGCTATGGCGTAATCTTATTGCCTGAGGTAACGTCAGCAAACTCCCTTTAACTCCTAGAGTTTGTGATATTTCTATGCTGTCTCAGACATTAGTTCTTCTTTTTCGGCCCTTTTTACGTGACCGGTTTCTGCATATTCTGTTAGTGCTTGGCGCGGTATTGACCGTTTTTCAGACCGAGAAAGTCACTCAGTTTGCCAATTTTGTTGACTGGAACACTATCGTCACGTTACTGGGTTTACTGATGCTGACGAAAGGCGTTGAAATCAGTGGCTATTTCGATGTGGTCGGTAGGAAAATGATTAACACGCTGGACAATGAACGCTGGCTAGCGCTGTTTTTGGTGGCTGCCGCTGCCGTGCTGTCTACGTTTATGACCAACGACGTGGCGCTGTTCATTGTGGTACCTCTGACCATCACGCTAAAAAAATTAACCTCTTTGCCGGTGACAAAGCTGATTATTTTTGAGGCGCTGGCGGTAAACGCGGGTTCTTTGCTGACACCGGTTGGTAATCCGCAAAACATTCTGCTGTGGAGCCGCTCGGGCCTGTCATTTTTGCATTTTATTGGGCAAATGGCCCCGCTGGCGCTGGCATCTATGGCTGCACTGCTGGTGGTGACTTGGGTCAGCTTCCCATCCCATGCGTTAAAGAAAAAAGAAAGCCAGCAGAATAGTGCATTCAGTAAGCCGTTGCTGACGGCGTGCGTCGTGCTTTATTTGCTGTTTATTGTGTGTGTCGATTTAGGTCTGGCAATGTATGGGCTAATCGCGGTGTTCATCGGCTTCATGCTGATGTCGAGACAGGTTCTGCTGCGCATTGACTGGCCGCTGATCCTGGTATTTATCATTATGTTTATCGACGTGCGCCTTATTGTGAGCATTGGGCCGTTGCAGCAGGCGCTAGGCAGCATCGCCGGACTGCCGGAGTATGGGCATTATCTGCTGGGGATGGGGCTTTCGCAGATTATTAGTAACGTACCTGCGACTATTTTGCTGGTGAACTATATTCCCGCCAATGCGCTGCTGGCTTACGCCGTCAATGCTGGTGGCTTTGGTTTGGCGATAGGCTCGCTGGCGAATCTGATTGCCATGCGCATGTCGGGTGAGAAAAAGATTTGGCTACTGTTTCACTGTTACTCTTTTCCCTTTTTGCTGCTGAGTGGCGTGGTCGGTTGGATTTTATTGGCCTGGATTAACTAAATTTTGCACCTTTACCTTATCTTGATACGGGTCAAACGGTCGATCGCGGCGGTGATTTCGGCGGGTGTCAGCGCTGAAAAACCCAGCAACCAGCCGTCACGCGTAGCGGATTCGATCGGTGTTTGCGGTAAGTAGAGCGCAGAAAGACCCGGGGTTATTACGCCTAATTTAAGCGCCTGTTGAGTCAAGGGTTCTTCTTGTCCGTGAGGCAGGCGAACCGAAAGCTGAAGTCCTCCGGCGGCGGGTTGAGGCTGCATCCAGTGCGCGAGTTTCTGGTTAATTTGCGCCAGTAAATGATCACGGCGACTCTGATAAAGCTGGCGCATATAGCGCAAATGAGCCACGAAGTGCCCCTGCTGGATAAACTCAGCGGTAACTGCCTGCATCAACTGAGAAGTGTGCCCGTCATACACCGTGCGCAGTTGGGTCATTGGTTGGACCAGGCCCGGCGGCAACACCACGTAAGCCACGCGCAGAGAAGGGAACAGCACTTTGGAAAAGGTCCCTAGATAAATA
Organism: Rouxiella silvae; assembly: GCF_002093625.1. Lineage (GTDB taxonomy): Bacteria > Pseudomonadota > Gammaproteobacteria > Enterobacterales > Enterobacteriaceae > Rouxiella > Rouxiella silvae. Next base: position 36,297 of record NZ_MRWD01000023.1, read on the forward strand.
ACCTGATTGTGGTTATCCAGCCCCTGCATGGCGGGGAACGGTCGCCCGTCGTAGTGTAACTCGCTGTCGTAATCGTCCTCGATAATCCAGCTCTGGTGCCGTTTGGCGTAGTCAAGCAGCGCTATCCTGCGCGACAGACTCAGACTGACTCCGCTCGGGTAATGATGTGAAGGGGTGAGATAAATGAGCTTCGGGGCAGGTGCGCTGTCATCAAAACGCATGCCTTGTTCATCAACCGGTATGCCGCAAAGCCGTGCGCCGGCGCTGGTAAAAGCGTTGCGCGCGCCAAGGTAGCCTGGTTGCTCAGTCCATACCGGTTCACCTTCGTCGATGAGTAGGGTAGCAAGTAGTTGCAGTGCCTGCTGTGAGCTGGTAGTGATGACGATGTGTTCTGCGCAGCACTTGACCCCGCGCGACTGCTGCAAATAACCCGCGACTGCCTCGCGCAGAGGCAGATAACCCTGTGGGTCGCCATAGCCGAACAGCGCATCACTTTTGAGTCTCAGCGCTTTATTGGTCAACTGACGCCAGGTTTTAACTGGGAAAGCGCGCAAATCGGGAGAACCTGCCGCAAAAGGGAGGGGAGAGAGCGGATCCTGACAGCCGCCGGTGGCGATAATTGCAGCGCCTCGTGAAGAAAGGGGCGTCTTTTGCGCTGTCTGCTGAGTTGCGCCTGTTGATGTGTGAGAAGACGAGAGTCGCCTAGGGCGGGATTGCGGAAAATGGTCACTGACAAATGTCCCTTTGCCGACCTGCCGCGTGATATAGCCCTCTGCCTCAATCTGCCCGTAGGCTGCCTCAACGGTAATACGCGATATTCTTAAATCGCTGGCCAGCAGTCGCGAGGACGGTAGCCGCTGGAGGGGCGGCAGAATTCCCTGAATAATAGCCAATCTCAGAGCCGTGCAAAGCCGTTCGCGCAGTGGGGCAGAGGCTTCATGGGTCTGTTCGAAAAGTTGGATTAACGCTCCACGCTGATTTCTAATAGAGTTTTCATTTTTAAATGTCAAAATGGGTCTTATCAAAAGCGAGATATTGGTATTAAACATAAGGCCAAAACGCGGCAAAATAAAGAGCTAACAGCACGCTCATTCGCTATTTTCAGCAAATCACTTTCGATAAGGAAAAATGTATGCCGCACGAATCTAAAGTTTTGGCTTTTCCACCACCGTCACCTCACCTCAGCGAGCAGTATTTGCACACGAAATTGAGTTTTTATAGTGATGCGTGGGACGTAGCTGAAGATTTACGTCATCAAATCTCCGGGATGGTGGTGATTGATACCCGTTCGGAACAGCATTATCAGGCAGGGCATATTCCCGGTGCGGTCAGCTTTCCCCATCGGTTGATGAACGAACAGTCCACGGCCCGTTTGGACAGAGATAAAGTGTATGTCACCTACTGCGACGGTATTGGCTGCAATGGCTCGACGCAAGGCGCCTACAAACTTGCCAGGCTAGGGTTTCACGTTAAGGAGCTGATAGGCGGGCTGGATTTTTGGCTACGCGATGGCCACCCACAGGCAAAAGGCACTGAGGCCGGAGTTTATCCGGCCAACTGGCAGGCAGAAGACTGCGGGTGCGATTGAAACTTAGAGGGTAATCCAGAATAGCAAGGCGAGTACGACCAGTAGAATAAGGGTTAACCACATGCCGCCGTTAGGCTGCATCGATTTCGGCAGCAGGACAATAAGCGCGTTCGCGGGGGCTGATGGCTCAGGGCGCAGGTTTTTCGCGCCCTGAGTTTCTGGCGTCTCATGACGTGAGGTGTTGCTGACGCGCTGATTGAAAAGTACACGGATCAAAGTATTCACCTGCGCGGTGAGCAGCGGCGTATTAGTATCTGCATGGTAATTGCTGACAACGTAGTCATTCAGACGCTGCTGTTCCTGCTCGGTAGCCGGTTGTTTTAGTACGCTGAGCAGGCTGGTTAGCGTCGGCGATGTTTGCTGACTGACGGTGATTTTAACCTGCGCAAACTGCGTCAGCAGCGGAAAATGTTTGGCCGGAATAGGATCACCCACCTTCACACCGATCATCACAAAAAGCTCTTGCCATATTTTGGCAGGTGCTTCACCGGTTGCCGCACTGAGTTTGGTCACTGACTGTTGTAGACTGTTGTGTTCCGCAGGCAGCAAGGGACGATCCATGATGGTGGTCAACTGCGGCTGTGGAATGGTCATTTCCCGTGACTGAATCAACACCAGCACTTTTTCAAGCTGCTCGTGGCTCAGTTGGCTGAGCACGGTGTGACCGAAATTTTGACGGATAAAATCGCTGACCGCCTGACGGTTGTTACCCAGCGGCAGCAGTTCGGTCAGCTGCTGCAGTAGCTGACGGGACGCATGGCCGCCCTGCGCCTGATGAAGTTTGTTATTGAGCAGTAATTCAGCCTGAGCAAACTGGCTAGTAGTCAGTTCGCCGTCGTGTGGAAGGGCAAGCTCATGACGCAGGTTGGCCCAGATTTCAGGCGACTTCATGGCAGTTAACGCCATCAGCTTAACGATCAGTTTTTCAAGACTGGTGCGCTGCGCCGGGGTGAGAGGCTGGTTTTCACCTGCGCCAGCAGGGACTGTTTGGGCATCACGCTGTTCCCGCTTCTTGCCAACGGGGGAGCTTTCGCCACTCAAAGGTTGCATATTACCAGTCCTTGCTAAGAGTTTTTACCGCCCCGACAGGTTGAATTCAGGGGCAATAGAGGTGTTAAACACGGCGTCGAGCGCACAAGAGCGACATCATACAGATAATTACCCTCGTTCGACACCGTGAATACCGCCATAGCAGAGATTCTTTGCGTTAACTTTCCTGTTTATGGTCTACGAGTTGCGTTCCTTTACGTGCGCCGAACAGTGGAGTGCGCAATCTCTGCGCCAGTATCACGCCAACCAGCGTAACTCCGCCACCGATAAGGTGATAACTGTGCAACTGTTCATGCAAAAAGATCACCGCAATGACTGCGGTGAAAATCGGCGTCAGGTTCATAAAAATGGTAGCCAAATTGGCACCAAGATGATGTACGCCTTTGATCCACAGGAAAGGGGCAATTATCGATGCCGGAATACCTGCAAAAAGCACCAATGGTATATTTTGTGAGTTTAATTGTACGTTGTTCGCCATAAGGAAATTGGGAAGTAGCATCAAAACGCCGAAAATAATCTGCACATACAGCGACTGCCAGTTTGGAACTGGAATGGCCCAGCGTTTGGTTAACACGCCGTACAAAGCGTAGGACGCCGAAGCGGCAAACATCATCAATTCACCCATGCCAATGCCTTGCTGCAACAGCATTTGGGGATGCCCAGAACTGACCAGCCATATCAGGCCACCCAGTGAAACGATGCTGCCGAGTGCAATCCCCACCGTCGGCACCACGCTTAATACTACCAGGCTGATTAATACGGTCAGCAGCGGTATGAGTGAGGCAATAATGCCCATGAACAGCGCGCTTACGGTGTGGGCGGCATAGTAGGCCAGGCTTTGGTACAACACCATGCCCAGCAGGCCGAGAGTCATAAATTTCCACCAATACTTTTTAATCTCCGCGCGGTTGCGCCAAACGCCGGGCAGGATGAACGGTGTTAACGTTAATAACGCTAATAGCCAGCGATAGAAAGAAATGGCGGCTGGGTCGATAGCCCCGGCTGCGGCTTTGCTTACCACGGCATTTAACGACCAGATAAGGACCGCGAAGAGTGGGAAGAGCAGGTTCATAAGTAATGTCCGCAATAAATTATCCCTCTAGTGTAATACTGTCTGGTTTTTTATATATACTGATAATCAGACATCTTTTTTCGTAAATCAGCCAATTTAGCATGACGTCATCGGCGCGGTGAGAATCAATAGCATGGCGACTAAAAGCAACAGCAATAGCAATAAAATCAGGCCGACCTCCGGGCGTAAACGGTCTGAAGCCCGAAGCTTTCCCTTGTCAACGCTGGCACCCGAGACGCTACTGTTTCGTGGAGAAACGGTAAGCGCCAATACCGAATACGCTTCTCATTCACACCGTTGGAGTCAGATCATCTGTGTGAAGTCCGGCGTTTTGGCCATGCAGGTCGCCGGTCAGCGCTATCTTGCACCGCCGGAGTTCGCTTTGTGGATCCCAGCAGGAACCGTGCACTCGAGCTACAACCGTAAAACAACACGATTTTATGCTATCGACATCGCCACCCATCTTGATGCAGGACTGCCAAAAACACCGTGCTTGCTCAATCTTACGCCCGTTTTTAACGCTATTGCCGAAGACTGTTTTTCACGCGGTCTTTCCGTTCCCATCACGGAGTCGGACGTGCGCATGAGTCAGGTACTGCTGGACCAAATTGCCGTCTGTCCGTGTCTGAGTACCTATCTGCCCAACTCTGACGACAAGCTGCTGGCGCCCATTTTATCGGCGCTGGAGAAAGATCCTGCCAACAATCTTTCGCTGGCCGAGTGGGCAAAGCGGGTCTATACCTCCGAGCGGACCCTTTCGCGACGCTGCCAAGACGAGCTGGGTATGGCGTTCAGCGAATGGCGGCAACGACTGCGTTTTTTGCACGCTATTTCTCTGCTTGAGCAGGGTAAAAGCGTGCGTGAAGTCGCGTTGGACGTCGGCTATAGCTCATCTTCGGCGTTTATTACCATGTTCGTACAAATCTCGGGCACCACGCCGCAGCGTTTTCGTACGGAACAATAATTGGCTGTCTATATTAATCGACTGACTCTATATAGATAGCTGAACAGCTATGGCAAAATGGCTGTCAATTTTTTAGCACGGCAAGCGGAGAAAAGCGTGAAAATCCTGGTTGATGAAAATATGCCTTATGCGGTCGAATTGTTTAGCCGCTTGGGTGAAGTACAGGCCGTTGCGGGTCGTCCCATTCCTCAAGATGCGCTGGCTTCGGCGGATGCTCTGATGGTGCGTTCGGTCACCAAGGTCAACGAGAGCCTGTTGAGCGGCACGCCGGTAAAATTTGTCGGTACAGCCACTGCCGGTACTGACCACGTAGACGATGCCTGGTTGCAGCAGGCCGGTGTGGGATTTTCTGCCGCGCCCGGCTGTAACGCTATTGCCGTGGTTGAGTACGTCTTTTCTTCTCTGCTGATCCTCGCGCAGCGTGACGGTTTCTCGCTGCGCGATAAAACGGTGGGAATTATCGGCGTCGGCAACGTTGGTTCACGTCTTAAGGCCCGCCTGACGGCACTGGGTATTCGCACACTTCTTTGCGACCCTCCGCGTGCCCAGCACGACAGCAGCGAAACTTTCTGGCCGCTTGAAAAGCTGGTGGCCGAGGCTGATATTCTTACCTTCCATACTCCGCTAAATCAGTCTGGTCCTGACAAAACGTATCATCTGGTTGACGAAGCCCTGCTGGCCGCCTTGAAGCCGGACGCGATTCTCGTTAACGCCTGTCGGGGGGAGGTGGTGGATAATGCCGCGCTGCTGAGCGCGCTGAACGGCGAGAAGAAACTCACGGCGGTATTGGACGTATGGGAACCCGAGCCAGAACTGTCTTTGGCACTGCTGGAGAAGGTTGCCATCGGTACAGCGCACATCGCAGGCTACAGCCTTGAGGGTAAAGCGCGCGGTACTACGCAGGTTTTTGAGGCATATAGCCAGTTTATTGGCCAGCCGCAGCAGGTTCCGCTTGAAAGTCTGCTGCCCGCGCCCGAATTCGGTGAAGTCCTGCTGCGCGGTGAGCTCACCGAAGCTAAGCTGCTGCGTCTGGCGCACTTAGTGTATGATGTGCGGCGCGATGATGCCCCGCTGCGTAGAGTAGCCGGTAAAAGCGGTGAATTTGACCGTTTGCGCAAGTTTTATGAAGAGCGTCGCGAGTGGTCATCACTGTTAGTGCACTGTGATAACCCAGAGACCGCCAGCCTGTTGAAAAAACTCGGCTTTAATAGCGACGTTGCTTAAGGTCCCGATAAGGTTCCTACCGTATCCTTCTGTTATTATTATTTATCAGGGCGGAGTAAATCCCGCCCCTTTTAGTTTGTAGTCTGAAATTTTTGGAGAAAACCAACATGTCTGATGGCTGGAATATCGCGCTGCTTGGCGCCACTGGCGCGGTAGGTGATGCGCTACTGGAGCTCCTGTCTGAACGTCAGTTCCCGGTTGGTGAGCTTTTCCCGCTGGCGAGTGAGCGCAGCGCCGGACAAACGATTCGCTATAACGGCAAAAGCATGCTGGTGCGCGACGCCGCCGAGTTTGACTGGTCGCAGGTGCAGCTGGCGTTTTTTGTTGCCGGTAAAGACGCTTCGGCAAAGTATGCAGAAGAGGCGGCTAATCAGGGCTGCCTGGTTATCGACAGCAGCGGTCTTTTCTCGATGGAAAATGATATTCCGCTGGTGGTGCCATCGGTAAACCCTGACGTACTGATGCACTATCGCAACCGCAACATTGTTGCCGTTGCTGATAGCCTGACCAGCCAACTGCTGACCGCCATCAAGCCGCTGACCGAGCTGGCTGGACTGTCGCGCCTTCACGTGACGTCTCTGCTGTCCGTTTCAGCCTTGGGCAAAGCCGCCGTTGACGACCTGGCCGGACAGAGCGCGCGTTTGCTCAACGGTATTCCGGCTGAAGAGGGCATTTTCAGCAAACAGCTGGCATTCAATCTGTTGCCGCTGCTCAATGATAACGAAGGTAGCGTGTTGGAAGAGCGTCGCCTGGTGGATCAGGTGCGTAAAGTGGTTCAGGACGACGGCCTGCATATTTCGGTAAGCTGTGTACAGTCTCCGGTATTTTATGGCCATGCACAGGTTGTTCACTTAGAAGGGCTGCGTCCGATTTCTGCCGACGAAGCCCGCACAGAGCTGGAAAATGCCGACGATATCAACCTCAGCGAGGAAGACGATTTCCCGACTCAGGTCAGCGATGCGTCCGGTAATTCGTCGCTTAGCATTGGCTGTATCCGCAATGATTATGGTATTCCCGAACTGATTCAGTTTTGGTCGGTGGCAGACAACGTTCGCTTTGGCGGCGCCCTAATGGCGGTTGAAACTGCAGAAAAGCTGATCCAGGAGTACTGGTACTAATGTCTGTCGAGCAACACGTTGACACGCAGCCGTCAGCCGTTATCGCTGAACGTATTGCCCTGGGAATTGAGTACGACGGCAGCCGCTATTATGGTTGGCAGCGTCAGCAGGAAGTCGACAGCGTTCAGGCCTGTTTGGAAAAGGCGCTGAGCCGCGTTGCCGATGCGCCGATTACCGTGCAGTGCGCGGGGAGAACCGACGCGGGCGTGAGCGCAACCGGCCAGGTGGTACATTTTGATACGCCAATAATTCGCAAAGATGCGGCCTGGACGATGGGGGTCAATACTCATCTGCCCAAAGATATTGCCGTGCGCTGGGTCAGTCACGTCGGTGAGGATTTTCATGCACGTTTTAGCGCTACGGCTCGTCGCTATCGCTATGTGATTTACAATCATCGCTACCGCCCCGGAATTTTAAATCACGGAATAACGCACGTCCATATGCCGCTTGATGTTGAAAAAATGCAGCGGGCAGGGCAATGTTTGCTGGGCGAAAATGATTTTACCTCATTTCGTGCCGTACAGTGCCAGTCGAGAACGCCTTGGCGTTTTATGATGCATTTGAACGTCAGTCGCTTTGGACATTATGTTGTGGTGGATATTAAGGCCAACGCGTTCGTTCACCATATGGTGCGCAATATTGTTGGCAGCCTGGTTGAAATAGGCGCTGGCAACCAGCCTGAAAGCTGGATGGCAGAGCTGCTGGCTGCGAAAAACAGAAATCTTGCTGCCGCGACCGCCAAGGCTGAAGGGTTGTATCTTGTTGCCGTTGATTATCCCGAAAAGTTTGCGTTGCCGAAGGTTACGCTGGGCCCGCTGTTTCTTGCCGATTGAAGGACACATGAGGTAATACCATGGAATTTATCCACTATATCGTTGATTTTATCCTGCATATTGATGTGCATCTTACTGAACTCGTCGCGAACTATGGCGCATGGGTGTATGCCATTTTGTTCCTGATACTGTTCTGCGAAACCGGATTGGTGGTCACGCCATTCTTACCGGGTGACTCTTTGCTATTTGTAGCGGGGGCGCTTGCTGCTCTCCCCACTAACAGTCTCGACGTTCACGTGATGGTATTTTTGATGGTGGTGGCCGCAGTAATAGGGGATGCGGTTAACTACACCATTGGACGTTTGTTTGGTGCGAAACTGTTCGCTAATCCAAATTCAAAAATTTTCCGTCAAAGTTATTTGGACCAAACGCACAAATTTTACGAGAAACACGGCGGTAAAACGATTATTCTTGCGCGCTTTGTGCCAATTGTTCGTACTTTTGCGCCTTTTGTTGCCGGCATGGGACGTATGTCTTATCGCCAGTTTGCCACCTATAACGTGATCGGTGCCCTGATTTGGGTACTGCTATTAACCTATGCTGGCTATCTTTTTGGCAACGTGCCGTTTGTGCAGAACAATTTGAAATTCGTGATCGTCGCCATTATCGTTGTCTCTGTTTTGCCAGCGATTATCGAGGTTGTCCGTCACCGTAAAGCCGCGGGCAAAACAGGCGAGCGGCCAAACTAACGCACAGGTCAGGTCCTGACTTTAGCGATATTTCTTAAAATTAAAGTTATTAAACCAAAGGGTAAGACCAGTTTTTTATCTACAGTCTTGCCCTGTTATGGTTTAATGAGCGACATTTGTGGTCTGTTCCTGCGAGCAACCCCTCCTGCTTGATGGTTTTAACGGCAATAGCCGCATGAAACATCAGGTTTAATGGGGGCGGTTTTTGAGTTAAAAGCAGGGGACTTGTTACAGCATGAACAGCGAACTGGCGCGTGCCAGGTTCAAACAGAAAGGTCATCGATGAGCTGGATTGAACGAATTCTTAATAAAAGCAACATCTCGCAAACCCGTAAAGCAAGCATTCCAGAAGGTGTCTGGACCAAATGCGATAGCTGTGGTCAGGTGTTATACCGCGCTGAACTCGAGCGCAATCTGATGGTTTGTCCTAAGTGTGATCACCACATGCGTATGTCTGCACGTATGCGTCTGTTCACTTTTATGGACGAAGGTAGCGAGGTCGAATTGGGTAGTGAGCTTGAGCCTAAAGATTTGCTTAAGTTTAAAGACTCCAAAAAATATAAAGATCGTCTGGTAGCAGCTCAGAAAGAGACAGATGAAAAAGACGCGATGGTGGTAATGAAAGGCACCCTGTACGGCATGCCTATTGTTGTTGCTGCGTTTGAATTTGCCTTTATGGGGGGGTCTATGGCCTCCGTTGTCGGCGCACGTTTTGTGCGTGGCGTTGAGCAGGCGATGGAAGATAACTGTCCGCTGGTTTGTTTCTCTGCAAGCGGCGGTGCTCGCATGCAGGAAGCGCTGATGTCACTGATGCAGATGGCGAAAACCAGTGCTGCGCTGGCAAAACTGCAAGAGCGCGGCTTGCCTTATATCTCGGTGATGACAGACCCAACGATGGGTGGTGTTTCCGCCAGCTTGGCGATGCTTGGCGATATCAACGTTGCTGAACCTAAAGCGCTGATTGGCTTTGCGGGACCTCGCGTTATTGAGCAAACCGTTCGTGAAAAACTGCCGCCGGGCTTCCAGCGCAGTGAGTTCCTTATCGAGAAAGGGGCGATTGACATGATCGTTCGTCGTCCTGACTTGCGTAACAAACTGGGCAGCGTGCTAGCCAAATTGACCGGTCATCCTGAGCCAAAAGTCACCGAAGTACCTGTTGTTAAAGCAGATGACGCTTCAACAGATAATCATCAGGATGCCTGATAGGCTGCATTAATAGCCTGTACGCGTGAAAAGGGCGGCAATATTGTTTGCCGCCTTTACCCCCATCTGTTGGGTAATGAGTGCGGGTAATAAGTAAAATAGGCTGGTATCCAGCGTCGTGCGCAAGTGCTGACAAAGGGGCATTGCCTGTCGTAAAGTCCGGTAATGCATGTCCTTCAGATTCATAATGATTCTGAATAGATTAAGTTAGGCGGGACTTATGCAAAAGACTCTTATTCCTGAAGCCACGTCGCCTTTGGTCACGTGGCTTCATTATCTTGAAAATCTCCATTCCCAGGCGATTGAACTCGGTTTAGATCGGGTAAAAGCCGTTGCTTCACGCATGAATCTTCTGACTCCCGCCCCTAAAGTATTCACCGTTGCGGGTACCAATGGCAAAGGCACTACCTGCCGCACGCTTGAAGCCGTGCTGATGGCCGCCGGTTACCGGGTCGGGGTTTACAGTTCTCCGCACCTGGTTCGCTACACCGAGCGCGTGCGCATTCAAGGGCAAGAGCTTAGCGAAGCGGAGCACTGCCAGTCGTTTGCGCTGCTTGAGGCTGGCCGGGGTGATATTTCGCTGACCTATTTTGAATACGGTACACTTTCTGCGCTGCAGCTGTTCAAGCAGGCCGCTCTGGACGTGGTTATCCTTGAAGTCGGGCTTGGCGGAAGACTAGACGCCACCAACATTGTGGATGCCAACGTTTCTGTGGTCACCAGCATTGCTCTCGACCACACGGACTGGTTAGGCCCCGACTGCGAAAGTATTGGCCGAGAAAAAGCCGGTGTCTTCCGCCAAAACTGTCCTGCCATCGTCGGTGAAATTGACATGCCACAGACCATTGCCGACGTGGCTAATGAAAAAGGTGCTCTGCTGCATCGCGTAGGCCACGACTGGCATTATCAGGTCAGCAGTACGGATTGGAACTGGCGCTGCGAAGGCGAAGGCGCGGCTCATTACGAAAACTTGCCGCTGCCCAACGTTCCGCTGGCCAATGCGGCTACGGCGCTGGCGGCGCTGCACTATTCTGACCTGAACGTTTCTGAAGATGCGATTTATACTGGCCTGCAGCAGGCCTCTTTGCCGGGGCGTTTTCAGGTGATCAGTGAGTCGCCTAGACTTATCCTCGACGTTGCACACAATCCGCACGCCGCGGGCTATTTGGCCGGTAAACTTTCTGATTTGCCAAGGCAGGGCGGAAAAGTGCGTGCAGTTATCGGTATGTTATTGGATAAAGACATTGCGGGAACGTTGGACTGTCTTAAACCGCAGGTTGACGTTTGGTACTGCGCGCCGCTTGAAGGGCCGCGTGGTGCCGACGTATCAGCGTTGACAGAACATCTTCCGCAGGCGTTTTCTTTCACCGATGTGGTGAGTGCATGGAGACAGGCGATGCAGGATGCTGAAACTCAGGATATTGTTATAGTCTGTGGATCATTTCATACCGTAGCGCATGTGATGGCTGCGTTAGATACGGGGAATACCAGTGGCAAGTAAGTTTCAAAATCGTCTGGTTGGCACCGTAATTCTGGTCGCGCTGGGGGTCATCATTCTCCCAGGGCTGCTTGATGGAAAAAAGAAGCACTATGAGGATGAGTTCGCGTCGATTCCGTTGGTGCCTAAACCAGGGGATGCTCAGGAGCAGGACAGCACAGGACAGGTAACGCAGTCTTTGCCGGCACAACCTCCTGAAGGGGCGGGTGACGCTGTTAATGCCGGTGCGGCAGAGGCGGCTCACGCCGCCGCGCAGGCTGACGGCGCAGGTGAGGAAGACGGCGATGCAACGGTGAGCGCACCACCGCCGAAATCTCAGCCTAAGACCTTAACGCCACCGAGCCACGTTGAATCGCGTCCCGCTCAGCAAACGAGACCTGCGCAGACGAAACCAGTACCGACCAAGGCCGCCGAGCCGAAGAAAGTTGAGCCAAAGCGCGTAGAGTCCAAGCCGGTTGAAACGCCTAAGGCGGAACCTAAGTCACAGGCGACCGAGAAGCCAGCAACGGCAGAAAAAGCGCCGGTGGGCCAATCTTATGTGGTGCAGCTGGGTGCATTGAAAAATGCCGACAAGGTGAACGAGATTGTCGCGAAGCTGCGTCTGTCAGGCTATCGCGCCTATACGGTTCCGGCTACGCCGGTTCAGGGGCAGATAACCCGCGTCTTCGTCGGACCCGAGGCCAACAGGCAAAATCTTGAGTCGTCGCTGCCGGCGTTGAAAAATGCCAGTGGATTGAGCGGCGTCGTGCGTTCGTACTCGACGAAATAAAGACCCGTTATTTTGTAACGTGCAGAGCATTTGATTGTGCTTAATCACCCCGGTCACCTGGTCATCCAGGTCGCCGGGGTGTTTGTGATTAGAGCGCGCCTGTTCCCAGGCTGCCGCTGTATAAGCAAACTGTGCCCTTTTCATTTAACTTTTATTTAAAAGATTTTGTTATCTTTTTGCGATGGTTGATGTTTTTTTCACCGCAATGAATAATTTGGCTGACCGGCAGATTTCCCCTACGCAAACGTTTTCTTTTTCTGTTAGAATTCGCAGCGATTTGGATGCCGGGCAAGTTTTTCCCAGAGTAACTGTCGCTTAAGCAGCAGAGACGAAGGGTCTTATCCTGGATGAGATTGATAAAGTGATGGTTTGGATTGATTACGTCATTATTGCGGTTATCGGGTTTTCTGCTTTAGTCAGCCTGATTCGAGGTTTTGTTCGCGAAGCCTTATCATTGGTAACCTGGGGGTGCGCCTTCTTCGTTGCCAGCCACTATTATCCTTACCTCGCCGTCTATTTCACACGTTTCGAAGACGAAGTCGTTCGAAACGGGATCGCAATCGGTATCTTGTTCATCGCGACGTTGATCGTAGGTGCCATTGTAAACTATGTGATTGGCTCATTGGTCGAGCGTACCGGACTTTCGGGAACTGACCGGGTACTTGGTGTCTGTTTTGGCGCACTGCGCGGCGTACTTATCGTCTCCGCAGGGCTGTTCTTTCTGGATACGTTTACCAGCTTTTCACACGGCGATGACTGGAAGCAGTCTCAGTTGATCCCATATTTCAGTTCTATCATCAGGTGGTTCTTTGACTACCTGCAGAGCACGTCGAGTTTCTTGCCAAAGCATATTTAACTTTGGCAGCGCTGATGAGGAAAAGACAACATGTGCGGTATTGTCGGTATCGCCGGTTTCATGCCGGTAAACCAGTCGATTTATGACGCGTTAACGGTGTTACAACACCGTGGGCAGGATGCCGCAGGCATCGTCACCATTGATGGCAACAACAACTTCCGTTTGCGGAAGGCTAATGGCCTGGTGAAGGATGTATTCGAAGCACGGCATATGCAACGTTTGCAGGGCAACATGGGCCTTGGTCACGTTCGTTACCCTACGGCTGGCAGTTCCAGCGCTTCAGAGGCTCAACCTTTTTACGTCAACTCTCCGTTCGGCATCACCCTTGCCCACAACGGTAATCTGACCAATGCACACGAACTGAGAAGTACGCTGTTTGAGGGCGCGCGTCGTCACGTCAACACCACGTCTGACTCCGAAATTTTGCTGAACATTCTTGCGAGCGAGCTGGATAGATTCCAACACTACCCGCTTGAAGCAGACAACATTTTTGCTGCTGTATCCGCAATGAATCTCAAAATCCGCGGTGCTTATGCCTGTGTGGCGATGATAATTGGCCACGGCATGCTCGCGTTCCGTGACCCGCACGGTATTCGTCCATTGGTTATCGGCAAGCGCGAGCTTGAAGACGGCCGCTGTGAATACATGGTTGCGTCTGAAAGCGTGGCTCTCGATACGCTGGGCTTTGAGTTCCTGCGTGACGTTGCGCCAGGTGAAGCCGTTTATGTCACCGAAAAAGGCCAACTCTTTACGCGCATGTGTGCCGAGAATCCTCAGTACAATCCGTGCCTGTTCGAGTACGTCTATTTTGCTCGCCCGGACTCGTTTATCGACAAGATTTCGGTCTATAGCGCACGTCGCCGTATGGGCCAGAAGCTGGGTGCCAAAATTGCTCGCGAGTGGGAAGACTTGGAAATTGATGCGGTTATTCCGATCCCAGAAACGTCTAACGATATTGCTCTGGAAATCGCCCGCATCCTTAACAAGCCTTACCGTCAGGGGTTTGTTAAAAACCGCTACGTTGGCCGTACCTTCATCATGCCGGGTCAGCAGGAGCGCGTTAAGTCGGTTCGCCGTAAACTGAACGCCAACCGCGCTGAGTTCCGTGATAAAAACGTTCTGCTGATCGATGACTCTATCGTTCGCGGTACGACCTCGCAGCAGATAGTCGAGATGGCTCGTGATGCAGGTGCCAGAAATGTCTACCTCGCTTCGGCCGCGCCGGAAGTCCGTTTCCCGAACGTTTACGGTATTGATATGCCGACCGCTAATGAGCTGATCGCTCACGGTCGTGAAGTCAGCGAAATTAACCAGATGATTGGTGCAGACGCGCTTATCTTCCAGGACTTGAGCGACCTTATCGATGCGGTGAGAGAAGAGAATCCGGATATCGAGCAGTTCGAATGCTCGGTATTTGACGGCATCTACGTCACTAAAGATGTTGATCAAAACTATCTTGAGTACCTTGACGCCCTGCGTAACGACGATGCTCAGGCATTGCGCGGCCAGCAGGAAGCTGAAAATCTCGAAATGCATAACGAAGGCTGATCCAGCCTTTCAGCCGCCCATTATTCCCCACTTTATGGAGGATAATGGGCGGTATTCGCGTTATATCGCGACTCCCTCCTCTGTTACTTGCCAATCGCTTTTCAATCCGGCAAAGTCTTCTGATTATTCATACCTTCTGACGTTTTAGTTCGTCATTTCTGAGGCAGTTTTCATGAAACGACTCATTGTCGGCATCTCCGGCGCCAGCGGCGCAATTTATGGCGTTCGCCTGCTACAGGTATTACGCGAAGTCGCTGACGTTGAAACCCATCTGGTGATGAGTAATGCCGCGCGACAAACCCTCGCCCTGGAAACCGATTTGAATTTACGCGACGTGCAGGCTTTGGCCGACGTGGTTCATGATTCGCGTGATATCGCCGCCAGCATTTCTTCCGGTTCTTTCAAAACCGCGGGCATGGCGATTCTGCCTTGTTCAATCAAAACGCTCTCCGGCATCGTAAACAGCTATACCGACGGTTTACTGACGCGTGCAGCAGACGTGGTATTAAAAGAGAGCCGCAGGCTGGTTCTATGCGTGCGCGAAACCCCGCTTCACCTGGGTCATCTGCGTTTAATGACGCAGGCCGCTGAGCTGGGCGCGATTATCATGCCGCCGGTGCCGGCGTTTTATCATCGTCCGACCAGCGTTGAAGATATTGTTGATCAGACCGTTAATCGCGTCATCGATCAGTTTGATATCGAGCTGCCGGAAGACCTGTTTGTTCGTTGGCAGGGCAGCCACTGAGTTTTTGCAACCTTTTATGCCCTAATTTTGCACAGAATGATAACGATGCACCAAAATTGAACTCTTTGTGTTTTATTTTGGTGCATTTCTGTTTCAATCATCCGATGCGGCGAGGTCAACGGGTTATTTTGCAGACTACTCTAAATGTAATTACGGGCCTGTCGTTCATTAAAACAGCAGAAAAGAAAAGTCGGCACGATTACTGCATAACTTATGCATAATTACTGCATAGCAGTAAAATTAGTAAAAATGTTACCGACACAGACCGGTAACAAAACAATAAAAGGTTGTTCAGGCAACCCGGTACAACAACAAACAACAACGCACGATTAATGGCTGAGGGTAATGTATGAAAAAGTTGTTCAAGGTTCTTCCTCTGGTGTTAGTACTGGCCAGCGCAAGCAGCGCTTTTGCTGCCGTGCCAAAAGCAATCAAAATCGGTACGGATCCAACTTATGCGCCATTCGAGTCCAAGGATTCCAGCGGTAAGCTGGTAGGTTTCGATATCGACCTGGCCAATGAAATGTGTAAGCGTGCGCAAATTAAATGTACCTACGTTGAAAGTGACTTTGATGCCCTGATCCCATCATTGAAAGCAAAAAAAATCGACGCCATCATTTCCTCTCTGTCGATCACTGAAAAACGTCAGCAGGAAATCGATTTTACCGAAAAACTTTATGCCGCGAACGCACGCCTGATTGCGCCGGTTGGTTCTAAAGTTCTGCCAACGCTTGAGGCACTGAAAGGCAAAAATGTGGGTGTTTTACAGGGTTCCACTCAGGAAGCCTATGCCAACGCTATGTGGCAGCCTAAAGGTATCAACGTTGTTGCTTACCAGAACCAAGACCTGATTTACGCCGACTTAGCATCTGGTCGTCTGGACGCGGCGTTCCAGGACGAAGTGGCGGGTAGCGAAGGTTTCCTGAAACAGGCTGCGGGTAAAGGCTATGCGTTCGCGGGTCCTTCCGTTAAAGATGATAAATTCTTTGGCGTGGGTACCGGTATGGGTCTGCGTAAAAATGAAGACGACTTGAAATCCGCCCTGGACAAGGCATTCGACTCTATGCGTAAAGACGGTACTTACGACAAATTGGCGAAAAAATACTTCACGTTCGATGTGTACGGTGGTTAAGCATTAACTGACGACGTCAGGAAAATAGTTGTCGTTTCCGTAGTGGCGGCTTGCCCTTAGGGGTAAGCCGTTTTTAAAAAGCCCTAATAAACCTGCGAAACGCAGTCTGATTCTCGTCAAAGACAGGATATGTTCATGCTATATGGGTATTCCCAAGTAATAATCCAGGGCACGCTGGTTACGCTGGAATTGGCACTTTCCTCGGTGCTGCTGGCGGTGGTTATTGGTTTGATTGGTGCGGGCGGTAAGTTGTCAAAAAGCCGGGTTATTTCTGGTATTTTCGGCGCTTATACGACGTTGATTCGCGGTGTTCCCGACCTGGTATTGATGTTGTTAATTTTTTATGGTTTGCAGATTGCGTTAAACAATCTGACTGAAGCTGTTGGCATGGATCAGATTGATATCGATCCCCTGAGCGCCGGTATCATCACCCTGGGATTCATTTACGGTGCCTATTTTACCGAGACGTTTCGCGGTGCTTTTATGGCCGTCCCTCGCGGACAAATCGAAGCTGCCGTGGCCTATGGTTTCAGTGGGTCACAAATTTTTCGTCGTATTCTGTTTCCGGCCATGATGCGCTTTGCGCTGCCGGGAATTGCCAACAACTGGCAGGTTATTCTCAAGGCTACGGCGCTGGTTTCTCTGTTAGGCCTTAATGACGTGGTTAAAGCGACCCAGCTAGCAGGCAAGGGAACCTATCAACCTTTCTACTTCGCCATCGTTGCAGGTATTATTTACCTGGTATTTACCACTTTATCCAATGGTGTTCTGGTGTGGCTCGACCGCCGCTATTCGCTGGGTGTGAAGAGGGCTGAGCTATGATAGATATTTTACATCAATACGGTTTGTCCTTGCTGTACAGCGACGGTTACCGTTTCACCGGCCTCGCGGTCACGCTGTGGCTGTTAATCAGCTCGGTGGTGATGGGCGGCCTGTTGGCGGTGCTCATGGCCGTAGGACGCGTATCGCCAAACCGCTGGGTAAGCACGCCTATCTGGGTTTACACCTACATCTTCCGCGGTACTCCACTGTACGTGCAACTGCTGGTGTTTTATTCAGGCATGTACAGCCTGGAAATCGTGCGTGGAACTGACTTCTTGAACGCGTTTTTCCGCAGCGGGCTAAACTGCACCATTCTTGCGCTGACGCTTAATACCTGTGCGTATACCACCGAAATTTTCGCTGGGGCTATTCGTTCGGTTCCGCATGGAGAAATTGAGGCGGCCAATGCCTACGGCTTCTCGCGATTCAAACTTTATACCTGCATCATTTTACCTTCCGCGCTGCGCACGGCTTTGCCTGCCTACAGCAACGAAGTGATTTTAATGCTGCACTCCACCGCGTTGGCGTTTACTGCCACGGTGCCGGACGTATTGAAAGTTGCACGAGATATCAACTCCGCGACCTATCAGCCATTCTATGCCTTTGGTATTGCAGCGGTTATTTATCTTTGTGTCTCATTTGTGTTGATTAGTTTGTTCCGCAAGGCGGAAAAACGCTGGCTGGCGCACGTTAAGCCCCAGTCTTCTCACTAAAAAAATGTATTAACAGTGAAAACGTTAAACCTGTGCGGGAAAAATCATGCCAGAAAATAAATTAGCCGTAATAGATTTGCATAAGCGTTATGGTGAACACGAGGTGCTGAAAGGCGTGTCGATGTCGGCAAATGCGGGTGACGTTATCAGTATTATTGGGTCTTCTGGATCGGGGAAAAGTACCTTTTTGCGCTGCATCAACTTCCTCGAAAAGCCGAGTGAAGGCTCAATCAGCGTAAACAATCAAGATATCCGCATGGTGCGCGATACAGACGGGCAGCTGAAAGTGTTTGATAAAAAACAGCTTCAGCTCCTGCGTACCAAGCTAACCATGGTATTTCAGCACTTCAACCTGTGGAGCCACATGACCGTTCTGGAGAACGTTATGGAGGCGCCGATTCAGGTCTTGGGTCTTAGCAAAGCGGAAGCCAAACAACGCGCCGTTCTCTATCTCGAAAAAGTGGGTATTGACGAGCGAGCGCGCGGCAAATATCCGGTAAACCTTTCCGGTGGTCAGCAGCAGCGTGTCTCAATTGCACGCGCATTGGCGATGGAACCTGAGGTGCTGCTGTTTGATGAACCGACCTCAGCCTTGGACCCTGAGCTGGTGGGGGAGGTATTGCGCATCATGCAAAAGCTGGCCGAGGAGGGGAAAACCATGGTGGTGGTCACTCACGAGATGGAGTTTGCTCGTCACGTTTCTAATCACGTTATTTTCCTGCATCAGGGCGTGATTGAAGAGCAGGGTAATCCGGCCGATGTATTCGGCAGCCCGAAGAGTACGCGTTTACAGCAGTTCCTTTCGGGTGCCTTAAAATAACCCGTCGTCATTAGCAACAAAACTTCGCCATGAGGCCCTTCCCAGGGCCTCTGTGAGTTACTGCAGTGTTTCGCGGATAAGCCTCGCTTCATTTTGGAGTCGTACATAGGCCTGATAGCGGAGGGTATGCAGTTCGCTCACACTAGCCTCGGGTAAATGCTGATTGTCTGGAACACAAAATTGCTCCATGGCATGACTGACTGACGGTGAAATCCCGCCAGCGACGGCGCCGAGGATGGCCGCTCCCAGAAGTACCGGTTCATCAGCTTTTGTTGTCATGATCGGATAACCACAGGCGTCGGCTATTAGTTGGCGTACCAGCGAGTGACGTCCTGCTCCTCCGCTGAGCACCACGTTATCAACGGTAACCCCCATACTGACCTGCGCGTCAATAATCTGTCGCAGCCCGTAGCCAATGCCGCAGAGGCCAGCAATATAAAGGGAGAGCAGGCTGTCGATATCGCTCTCCATGCCCAGTCCCACGATCACCGCCCGTGCGTGAGGATCCGCATGCGGTGAGCGGTTTCCCAGGAATTCAGGCACTACGTGTATATCACGCGCTAACTGAATCGCATCAGCGGAGGACAACCCCTTTTTCTGTGCCAGACTGGCGAGATACGAAGGCAATGATAAACCTGCATCTTTAGCTTTGAAGGTAGCCTCAGGCGCGGCTGGATGGAAGGACACAAGCTGAGCAATAGCAGCGCCAGCGGCGCTCTGCCCTCCTTCGTTAAGCCAGAGACCAGGAACCATGGCTGAGTAGTAAGGCCCCCAGACACCTGGAATGAATGCCGGTTCCTGCGTGCTGGTCATGGTGCAGGATGAGGTACCAAAAACGTAGGCCAGATTACGGACCGCACCGCCACCGACGCCCACGGTGCCGATGCCACCTGCGTGTGCGTCAATCATACCGGCGGCCACGGGTGTACCCAATGGCAGACCCATTCGATCGGCTGCTTCTGTCGTTAGCCCCTTTCCGCAGGCCATGCCAGGCTCAATGATGCTAACGCCGATACGACGAAAATCCTCATCCGCCAGCTCCTCTAGCCCAATCTGCTGAAAGTAGTCGGGATCCCAGCGTTTCTCGTGGGCCAGATAAGTCCACTTACAGGTCACGGTGCAGACCGACCGGGCCAGATCTCCGCTGGCCTTCCAGGTCAGGAAATCTGCCAAATCAAAGAATTGCCAAGCATTATGGTATACGTCAGGCCGGTTCTCCTTAAGCCAGAGCAGCTTGGGCGTCTCCATTTCCGGCGATATTTTCCCGCCGACATATTGAAGGACGGGATGCTCGGTCGCATTGATCGCTTCGGCCTGCGCGGTGGCGCGATGATCCATCCAGACGATAACGTTTCTCTGTGGGTCTTCTGACGGCCCTACAGCAAGGGGCACACCGCCGTCGCCGACCACGACAAGAGAGCAGGTGGCATCAAAACCGATACCGGCAACGCGGTCTGGAGAAACCTTTGACGCGGCTACGGCTTGTCTGACGGTTTGACAGACGGCGTCCCATATTTCACGACTTGACTGCTCGACGTAATGTTCAGGGCCTTTATAAAGGGTTATTGGCTGCGTAGCGCGGCCCAGCATTGTTCCCGACGGGGCAAACACGCCGGCTCTAACGCTACCGGAGCCGACGTCAACGCCAATAACTACCGGATTGGGGTGGGCTGGATTGTTATTACTCATACCTGCTCCTTTCAGCTAGGAAGGCTGAATGTTGGGTGATCAGAGATCGACACTGTTAGGTAGGATAACCAAATCGCGAACAGTAACGTTCTTAGCGCGGGTCACCATGAACAGGACAGATTCTGCCACCTCTACAGGCTGCATCAGACTGCCGTTAGCCAGCGCTTCATCCATTTTATCCTGTGGCCAGTCGTCGAGCAGCGCTGTAACGACAGGCCCTGGCAGGACGGCTCCGACGCGTACGCCGTGCTTCGCGACTTGACGGCGGGTGGTATGAACAAAGGCTTGAACGGCAAATTTCGACGCAGTGTAGATAGGCTCCCAAATAACCGGTACCACCCCCGCAATGGAGCTGGTGAAGATGATGTCACCCGATTTTTGGGTGATCATGTGCGGCAGCACTGCACGGACACAGCGGAATGCAGAATTGATGTTCAGGTGAAGTACGCGGTCCCAAACATCCGGATCGCCCTCCTCGACGGGGCCGCCAACATACGCGCCTGCATTGGCGTGGAAAATATCCAGGCGGCCGGCCAGTTCGAGGATGCCGGAGAGCAGAGTGTTGACCTCTTCCGGTTTCATCAAATCTATCTGTAATGCAAACGCGTTTTCACCCAGTTCCTCGACGATTTTCTTTAACTTTTCGCCTTCACGGTCAACCAGAACAACTTTTGCTCCCGCATTCAACAACGTTTTTGCACACGCGAGACCGATCCCCGACGCCGCGCCAGTGATAGCAGCGACCTTGCCGGTAAGGGATGTATTCATGGAGGATACAGTGTGGTTCATTTTATAATCCTTATATAATGAGGTGGAAATTTTATCGTAATAGACCCTGGGTGAGCGAAGCTAAAAATAGGGCACTTATCTTTAAATGAATCAGGGTTAATTTTATAACGAATTATTGAGGGGGGAAGACAGAACATTCTGACCCATTCACCTGTTCATGGTTGTTTAATTCTCACCCTAAATTTTAAAAGCCTTTTCGTCAAGCTTTTGAAAGGTATTTTAGATCAATGTCACCTTTAATGTTTTCGTTTAATTAATTGGAAACTAATGAGTTGATTAATTGATTAAAGTTTTATATTTAATTGTTATTGTAGTAGTGAGTTGTTTTGTGACTGCACTCATGTTGCAGCTATATATTTATTGACTATTAGGGGGGTGTTAGGGATTAGATAACAGCCGAAGTGCGAATGTAAAATCATTCAGCATGAGCGATGAAAATAATTAAGGGAATAAAATGAACGTAAATAGTGATAATTGGATAGGACTGCCAAAAAATTTGTTATGGGGCTATGTGGCTATTTTTTTGTTTATGACGGGAGACGGTTTTGAACTGGCTTTTCTTTCCAAGTACATTGTTGAATTAGGGTTCTCACCGGCGCAGGCAACCTTTGCCTTCACTGTTTACGGGCTATGTGCCGCACTTGCAGCATGGGGGTCCGGAGTAATAGCTGAAGTCATTACGCCGCAAAAAGCCATGAAAATCGGCTTTTTTATGTGGGTCATCTTCCACGTTTTATTTATGTTTTTCGGGCTAACGCAAAAGAATTACTATTTCATTCTTTTATTTTATGGAATACGCGGGCTAGCCTACCCATTATTTCTTTATTCATTCATTGTGGTTATTGTTCATAACGTTCGTGAAGAGTTGGTTGGATCGGCATGTGGTTGGTTTTGGGCCGCCTATTCACTGGGCATTGGTGTGATAGGCAGTTACTTGCCAAGTTTAATTATAAGTCACATTGGCGAGCTAAATGTATTATGGTTCTCATTAGTCTGGGTTTGTGCTGGGGGGATCCTAGCCATGTTCTCGCTTAGAAATATTAAAACTTCCACGCATATGTTAAATTTAACCCGGAAAGAGAAGTTTAGTGAAATGAGCCGGGCGGTAACGTTATTGGTCAGTAACAAAAATATTTGCCTGGCCAGTATTGTGCGAATAATCAATACACTTTCTCTTTATGGTTTTGCGATTATTATGCCGCTGCTTTTTGTGGGTGATTTAGGCTTTACGATGCCGGATTGGCTGCAAATCTGGGCTATCTTCTTCTTCTCGACTATCGTGTTTAATGTTTTTTGGGGCATTATGTCACAGAAATGGGGCATCATCCGTGTGATCCGCTGGTACGGCTGCATTGGCTGTGCTGTATTTAGCCTGTCATTTTATTATTTGCCGATGTATTTTGGCGATAATTTCTGGATAGCGGCGCTGGGCGCCACGCTGCTCGGGGCCTCGACTGCGGCCTTCGTGCCAATGACCGCGCTTTTCCCGGCCTTGGAACCAAAACATAAAGGTGCGGCGATTTCCGTTTGCAATCTTTCTGCAGGATTAAGTAACTTCTTTGCCCCTGCTATCGCAACTATTTTGCTGCCTTTCGTGGGGGTTAAAGGTGTGGTGTTTGCCTACAGCGGACTCTATATCCTGGCATTTATCCTCACACTTTACATTCAGTTCACGCAGAAGCAATACGGCGTTACGCGCAACAGTGTGCAGCAGATGACGTCTTAAAAAACAGCCCCCAACGCTGAGGGGGCAGTGTGACGGCGACAAATAGCACCTGTAAATAACTCGGCTTTAGCCTTTTGCAGCAAGCAGGCAGAGGGCTTTAGTCAATTCGTAAGACTTCACGAAGGAACTTATCGGCAGAAATTCGAATTTTGAATGGAAATTGTGTGCGCCGGTGAAGTAGTTCGGCGTCAGCAGACCTTTGGCTGAAAGTGCCGCACCGTCAGTTCCGCCGCGCATTGGCGTTACTTTTGGCTCCACCTGAATTTCATCCAGAGCAGCAAAAATAAGGTCGATTGCCTGCCTGTCATCACCAATCGCACTGCTGATATTGCTGTAGGTATCACTTATCTCAACTGACACCTTGGCGGTTGGGTATTTTTCGGCAATAATTTTTGCGACGTCTTCAATTTTGACTTTTCGCGCGGCAAAGCTGGCGCTGTCAAAGTCACGAATCGAGGCTTTTAAGGTGGCAGACTGCTGGTTGCCACTGATGTCGTTGAACCAGACGTACCCTTCACGCTCCTGCGTTTTCTCTGGCGTTTCCTGACGATCGAAGTGACTGATAAAGTCGTGCGCCATCAGTATCGGATTCACCAATACGCCGATCGCCGACATAGGATGTGCGGTCACGCCGGTTAAGGTGATTTCCGCCGCTGCAGCGTTAAAGTTTTCATAAACCACTTCACCCAATTCGCAGCAGTCAATGGTGTAGGCGAAATCAACGTCAAAGCGTTTTAGGTCGAGTGCTTTTGCGCCGCGCAGCCCAATCTCTTCATCTGGCACAAATGCGACGACGATATCGCCGTACTGATCCTGTGCCGTCAGGTTTTCGAGCAGTGTCATCACCACGGTGACGGCAGACTTATTATCTGCACCCAGCACGCTAGTACCGTCGCTGAAAATTATCTCTTCCCCTTTGTAAGGCAAAATTTCTGGGTGCTCTTCGGTGCGCAGCCAAATATCCTTTTCTGCATTCAGGCAAATGTCATCACCGTTAAATACCCGCGTCTGCGGATGGATATCTGGACTCAGTCCGACGTCGACCGTATCGATATGGGTGATAAAACCAATCCGCGGGCCGCCTTTTTTGGTGCCTGGTTTTACCGCTGTAACGGTGGCGTGCTGGTCAATCTGAATATTTTCCAAGCCTAGAGTTTCGAGTTCTGCGGCCAGTAAATTGGCGAGCTCTTGCTGCCCCGGCGTGCTCGGCAGGACGGTAGCTTTGGCATCGCTTTGGCTGGTGACAGACAGGTAGCGGAAGAAACGTTCAGTGAGCTGCTTGGCAATTTGAGTCGACATCCTAACCTCTGAGTTGTTTATCTATAAGATTTTCATATATAACAGAGTATTACTAAGTACATCTGGAATGGTAGTCTGTTTTTGAATGGGGTTCTAACTAATTAATAAGCCTTAAATCTCAGTAACAGGGAAACGTATGAAAAATAAAATAGCAAAATTATCGACCGGACTGTTGGCGCTTGCCATGGTTGCAGGCGCCTCGGCGCAGACACTGGTCTATTGTTCTGAAGGCTCGCCGGATATTTTTAATCCTCAGCTTTATACCTCTGGCACCAACGTTGATGCCAGCGCCGTGCCTATTTACAACCGTCTGGTTGATTTCAAAACCGGCACAACGGATCTTATTCCAAGCTTGGCCGAAAGCTGGGACGTCAGCCCGGACGGTAAAACCTATACCTTCCATCTGCGCAAAGGCGTTAAGTTCCAAAGCAATAAACTGTTTACCCCGACGCGCGATTTTAACGCCGATGACGTTATCTTCTCGTTCATGCGTCAGAAAGATACTAACAATCCGTACCACAATGTTTCAAACGGTACCTATTTGAACTTCGACAGTTTGGACATGAGTCACCTTATTTCAAGTATTGACCGCGTTGATGACTACACGGTGCGTTTCAATCTTTCCCGTCCCGAAGCGCCATTTGTTGCCGATCTGGGCTGGTATTTTGCTTCTATTCTCTCCTCCGAATACGCCGATAAAATGCTGAAAGCCGGTACTCCGCAAAAGGTTGATACTGACCCTGTCGGAACGGGGCCGTTCGAGCTGGTTCAATATCAGAAAGACACACGCATTCTTTACAAGGCTTTCCCTGAGTATTGGCAGGGTAAGTCGAAAATCGACAGACTGATTTTCAGCATTACGCCGGACGCCTCAGTGCGCATGGCCAAGCTTGAGAAAAATGAGTGTCAGGTGATGCCTTTCCCAAATCCTGCTGACCTTAAACGTCTGGGTGAAAATAAAGACATCACGCTGATGAGCAAGTCAGGGCTGAACACCGGTTTCCTTGCGTTTAATACGCAAAAAAAACCGTTGGATAATGTGAAGGTTCGTCAGGCATTGACCATGGCAGTGAATAAGGCGTCAATTCTTGAGGCGGTGTTCCAGGGGACGGGAACCGTGGCTAAAAGTCTGCTGCCACCGGCGGTGTGGAGCAGTGAAGATCAAACGATGCAGGACTACCCTTACTCGGTAGAAAAAGCAAAAGCGTTGCTGGCCGAGGCGGGGTATCCAAATGGATTTGATATCGATCTTTGGGCGATGCCGGTTCAACGTCCTTATAACCCTAATGCGCGGCGCATGGCGGAAATGATCCAGTCCGACTGGGCTAAAATTGGCGTGAAGGCACATATCGTGAGTTATGAGTGGGCTGAATACCAAACGCGCATCCGCAACGGCGAGCATCAGGCGGCGCTCATGGGCTGGACCACGGCGAACGGTGACCCTGATAACTTCTTTGGCCCGCTGTTTACCTGTAAAGCGGCACAGGGCGGTTCAAACTCGGCAAAATGGTGTTACCCACCGTTTGATAAGCTGATCGAAGAAGCCCGAACCACCACCGACCATGATAAACGCGTGGCGCTTTATCAGCAGGCTCAGCAGATGATGCACGATCAGGCACCGGCAATCATGATTGCGCACTCCACAATTTTTGAACCGGTGCGCAAAGAAGTTACCGGCTATGAAATTGATCCTTTTGGTAAACACATTTTCTACCAAACCAGCGTGAAGCCGTAAATCAGAGCGTAGTATAGACCACCTAACCCTCTCCAAAAAAGGGAGAGGGTTTTTTATGATTATTTTTCTTGTTTATTGCTTCAGTACGTCCTCTAAGGCCGGTTTCAGCTCCGTATAGATAAACTCAAATCCTGCATCCTCCAGTCGTTTTGGAATAGCTCTTTGCCCACCCAGAACCAGAACGGCGGACTCGCCCATCAGTAATCTCACCACGCTGGCCGGTACGCGCATAAATGAGGGCCGGTGCAGAACCTCACCCAGCAGCGCGCTGAATTGCTCGTTGCGGGTAGGGTAGGGTGCGACCATATTGAACGGGCCGTTGAGCGTTTCATGGCCGAGCAGAAAGATGATTCCGTTCACCATATCGTCGATGTGTATCCACGGCATATACTGTTGACCGTCGCCAAATGGGCCGCCGAGACCTGCGCGGAACGGCAGCGTCATCTTGGCCAATGCGCCACCTTTTGGCGCCAGCACCACGCCGGTACGCAGTAGGCATACGCGGGTCTTGTCACTCTCTGCCGCCAGCGCCAATGCTTCCCAACGGGCGCAGAGTTGCCAAGTAAACTGCTTGTTCGGCGGTTCATCTTCTGCCACCACCGCCTGACCCTGGTCGCCATAATAACCCACCGCCGAGCCTGAGATGAAGACGGCGGGAGGCCGCTCACCGGCGTTGATCAGGCGGGCCAATTTTTCTGTTAGCTGCCAGCGGCTGTCGCACAGTTTTTGTTTTTGCTCCTTGGTCCAGCGCTTGTCGGCGATGGGTTCGCCGGCCAGATTGATTACCGCATCGAATCCGTCAAGCGAGGTTTTTCCCTCAAGCGAATCCCATAGCTGAACCTGTGGGCCAAGAATTTTTGCTGTGCGCTCGGGCGCGCGCGTCAGTGCGGTAACCTGGTGAGACTGGCTCACGAGTGTTTCAGTGAGACGACGGCCAATCAGTCCGCTGGCACCGGTTAAGAAAATCTTCATAGTCTGACTCCTGTTAACTCGCTGATACCTCTCTGTACTCTT
Source organism: Rouxiella silvae (assembly GCF_002093625.1). Classification (GTDB taxonomy): domain Bacteria; phylum Pseudomonadota; class Gammaproteobacteria; order Enterobacterales; family Enterobacteriaceae; genus Rouxiella; species Rouxiella silvae. The sequence goes on from NZ_MRWD01000023.1 coordinate 63,193, forward strand.
ATAAGTAGCTTAGATTATGCTGGCTTTGTTACGCGCGATGCAGAGCACATCTTGCAGTTATTTTATTGTTAAACGCGGAAAAGTTGTGAAGCAGAAGGGGGCTTGATGAGGTATTTACAAGCCCCCGAGGGAGGGGGCGAGGGCATTAATTACTTTCGGCCAGCGCGTAAGCTCTGAGGGTTGCCGGACGATTTTTAATGCGTTCAAACCAGTTACGAACCGCCGGATAGTCAGCCAGACTGATGCGTTGACGCTCGTGCGAAACAACCCAAGGATAGGTGGCGATATCCGCGATGCTGTAATACTCACCTGAAATATAGACGTTTTTTTCTAATTGATTATTGAGTACGCCATAAAGGCGCTTTGTTTCTTGCTGAAAACGCTCAATGGCGTAAGGGACAGGCTGCGGCGCAAAGTGGGTAAAATGGTGATTTTGACCCAGCATCGGGCCGAAGCCGGCCATTTGCCAGAACAACCACTGCAGGGTATTGGTTCGTTCTCGAAGTTCTTTGCTGAGTAATTTACCGCTCTTTTCGGCCAAATACTGCAAGATTGCACCTGACTCAAAGAGACTGAGCGGTGCGCCGCCGTCAACCGGTTGGCTATCGACGATGGCTGGCATTTTATTGTTAGGGGAAATGGCAAGAAAGGCGGGTTTGAACTGATCGCCAGATTTAATATCAACGCGATGTAATCGATAAGGAAGGCCGGTTTCTTCCAGAAAGAGTGTAATTTTGTGGCCGTTAGGTGTTGGTGCATAATAAAGGTCGATCATAATTGCCTCCTGCATAATTTTTTTAATCGTCCATCAGCGTTTTACAGTCATTGCCGATGGGGCTGGATGCGAAAGTTACCCGACATTAAGATTGCCAGTTTTAAAGAATAGCCATAAGTTTACTATAGCGGCTAATGATAGCAGTCTGTGTGAGACTAGTCTGATGGTTTCCAAGACCGTTTGACATAAGTTTTACATATTACTAACGATTTATTGCTATTGAAGCATGCCCCATGAGCCGGATAGAATCAGCGGACTCATTGAAAAAACACCGCGCATCACTCCGCGCTACAGAGAAGGTTTCATAGGATGACGAACCAAGAGCAGAACAACGGCAGCAGCGAATGGGTAGATATCGTTAACGAAGAAAACGAAGTGATTGCCCAGTCCAGTCGTCAACAGATGCGTGCTCAAAACCTGCGTCATCGTGCCAGCTATATTGTGGTGCATGATGGCATGGGAAATATTCTGGTTCAGCGTCGAACCGAAATCAAAGACTTCTATCCAGGTTGGCTGGATGCAACCGCGGGCGGCGTAGTGCAGAGCGGTGAAAACATCCTTGATTCAGCCCGACGTGAGGCCGAAGAAGAGCTGGGAATTGCCGGTGTGCCTTTCGCTGAGCATGGTTCATTTTATTTTGAAGAAGATAACTGCCGCGTGTGGGGAGCGCTTTTCAGCTGCGTATCTCACGGGCCGTTTGCATTGCAGGAAGAAGAAGTGGATGAAGTCCGCTGGATGAAGCCGGAAGAAATAACCGCGCGCTGTGATGAATTTACCCCAGACTCGCTAAAGGCGCTGTCACTGTGGATGAGCCGTAACAATGAAAAAAACCACGGTAAACCGCTCAGTGTTGAAGAAGAGTAAACAAACTGCTAACAGATAAAGAGCTGAATGCGTCGACGCGGCGTCAGCGCATTTTCTTTTTATACTAACAACTCTCTCTTTTGCAAAGCGCAGAGGCGATCGGCGCTTGCTGATGCCACACATCCCCCTGTATTCTCGCCAGCAGCGCCTCGGCGGCCTGAATGCCAATCTCGCGATGTGGCACGGCCACGGTAGTCAGCGGCGGCTGGCAAACTTTACTGATGTCGCTGTTGCCGAATCCTACAATCGCCAAATCCTTTGGCACTCTAATTTTTCGGCGCTGACACTCAAACAGAGCGCCGCAGGCCAGGTCGTCGCTGCTGCAAATCAGCGCATCCATATCCGGCCAGTTTAATACCAGCTCTGGCAGCAGTCTGGCACCGGTACTGAAGCTGGGAAGTGCGTGCGTGCTAATAACGCGCGTGGTCGACAAATTATTATCGAGCATGGCGCGGTGCCATCCCCGAAGGCGCTGCTGAGAAACCCACTGCTTTTGTGCGGCGCACATCAGGCCAATTTTCTCGTATCCGAGTGAAATCAGGTATTCAGTCACCTTATACACTGCGGAGGCATTATCGATGCCAATATTAATATCCAACGGATTTTCTACGGCAGCGCCCAGTTCGACTACCGGCAACTGGGCGGCTGAGAGTAACGCGTAAGTGCTCGAGGTATGTTTTGCGTCAAAAAGAATAACCGCCGCCAAATTATAGGGCATAAAGGTTTCAAGCAGCTTTTGCTCGCGTTCCTCCTGATTTTGCGATTCTGCCAGCATCAGTTGAAAACCGGCCGGGATAAGCACCTCCTGGATACCGGCAATCATTTCTGCATGGCCAAACTCCGCCAGTGAGGAGGTAACCACCGCCACCACGTTAGACGACGCAGAGGCGAGCGCGCTAGCAGAGTAGTTGGGAATATATCCAAGCTCGGTGACGGCGGAATCTATTTTCTCCTTGAGCTTTTCAGACACCATGTCGGGACGATTCAATGCACGCGAAACGGTCATGGACCCGACTCCGGCCATTCTAGCTACGTCCGCCAGCGTTACCCGACCTGTACCTCGGCGTTTTTTTCCCTCCATTTTTTACTCCTGACTTTTCTTCATGAACACCGGGTTTAGCGCCGACCTTTAAGATTTTATTTATTAACGTTATTTAAAATAGGCCAATAAACTGGCCGGTGACTTTATTACTCAATTCTATCATAGCGGTTTTCGGTGAAAGTCATGCAGGGTAAACAGACTTTTTGATAGCGCTATCACAAAAAACAAAGCCTCCGCATGATAGCGCTATCTTTGTGCGCTCTATCACGGTTATTTGCTTGCTTCCCAGCATACTAAATATTATTCAAGGTTGTATTTTTCAGGTTTTAAAATATCGGCTTTATAAATTAGTGGCGGGGGTCAATGAGTTTTCTTTCGCCATGGGGGTCCTCCCCGTCGTTATCATGAAATGAGGATGGATAATGAAATCTTTAACAATATTAGCAGTCTGCGGTGCAGGTTTGGGAAGCAGTTTCGCCTGCGAAATGAGTATCGAAGCGGCGCTCAAGGACTTGGGGATTAAAGCTAACCTGTCTCATTGTGATATCTCAAGTGCAGCCTCCACGCGAGCAGATATTATTGTGACAGGTTCTAATTTTAAGTCTCAATTTGATAACTACACGCTTGATTCCACTGTTATTTATCTTAAGCGCTTGGTGGATAAAAAGGAAATTACCGAAAAGTTAACCCCGGTGTTAAAAGTTTTGGGATACATGAATTAAAAATCTCTGCCAAAGAATAAATAAAACAACATATATTAACCCTGCAAAGACGAGGGGCAGACGATGTCTTTCTTATATTTTATTGTGAATGACGTTTTAGGCCAGGCTTCAATACTTATCGCCCTTATCGCTATGGTAGGGCTGATTGCTTTAAAGAAAAGTGTCGGTCAGGTGATCACCGGCACGCTGAAAACGCTGCTCGGTTTCTTGGTGCTGCTGGCAGGGGCCAACATCATCGTCGGCGCCTTAAACTTTTTGGGAGAAGTCTTCCAAAAAGGTTTCCACATGCGCGGCGTGGTAACAGACGTGGGTTCTATAGCGGGTATCGCCCAGCAAACGCTTGGGCGTGAAACGGCACTGATCATGGTGCTGGCCTTTATTATCAACATTCTGATTGCCCGTTTTACCCGCTTTAAATACATCTTTTTGACTGGACAGGCCTCACTGTGGATGGCAACAGTGTGCTCGGTCGTGGGTTATATGGGCGGCCTGCGCGGTACTGAGCTTATTGTGATGGGGGGATGTATTGCCGGATTGATGGCGGTGGGAATGCCCGCGCTTGCTCAACCCATCGTGCGTAAGATAACCGGTTCGGACGATATAGCGTTAGGGCATTTCTGCACCCTCGGATATCTGATCCAAGCCGGCGTCGCCAAGCTCACGGGTAACGTGAATAAAAGCACGGAAGATATTGAATTGCCTAGTGCTTTTTCCTTTTTGCAGGATACCTATTTGTCGATGATGGTGGTGATGATCCCTATCTATCTCATCCCGACCATCGCCGCCGGGCCGGAGGTGGTGGCGCAGTACTCGAAAGGTGTCAGTTATCTGGTGTTTGCCTTCCTGCAGTCAGTGCAATTTGTCGTTGGCGTCTATGTGCTGCTTGCGGGTGTGCGTCTGCTGCTGGCTGAAATTGTTCCGGCGTTTCGCGGCATTGCGCTGCGTATCGTGCCCAATGCCGTGCCTGCGCTTGACTGTCCGGTGCTGTTTCCCTACGCCCCAAACGCGGTGATTATCGGTTTTATCTCGACGACGGTTGGCTCTGTGATTGGCATGTTTCTTTTCCCCAGTGTGGGGTTGGCGATGATACTGCCGGGAATGTTAACCAACTTTTTTGCCGGAGGGACGGCGGGAATTTTTGCTAATGCGGTGGGTGGGCGTCGTGGTGTGGTGATCGGCGGTATTTTTCACGGGCTGCTGATCACACTGCTGCCTGCGCTGTTACTGCCTTTACTCGGCAGTTATGGCCTGCAAAACGTCACTTTCAGCGACGCAGACATTATCAGTGTCGGTCTGATTTATGGACATGTTCTGAATTTCTTCCACTAATTTCGCCACGTTGATTCATTAAAAAAGCCGGTCAATGACCGGCTTTTTTGTGACTGAGATTCTGACGCTACGGCGGTGGTTATTTTACCGCCACCGCTTCGTCTGCCTGTGCAGACTGAATCGCAGTCAATGCGACGGTGTAAACGATATCGTCAACCAGCGCACCGCGTGACAGGTCATTGACCGGCTTACGCATGCCTTGCAGCATTGGTCCGATGGAGACTAGATCCGCAGAACGCTGTACCGCTTTATAGGTGGTATTACCGGTGTTCAAGTCAGGGAAAATGAACACGGTAGCCTGACCTGCAACCGGTGAATTAGGTGCTTTGGATTTTGCTACGTCCGCCATGATAGCCGCGTCGTACTGCAACGGGCCATCAATAATCAGGTCAGGACGTTTCTCCTGTGCCAGTCGAGTCGCTTCACGAACTTTCTCAACGTCGCTACCCGCACCCGAGTTGCCGGTGGAATAGGAAATCATCGCCACGCGCGGTTCAATACCAAACGCAGCAGCAGAATCCGCAGACTGAATAGCGATTTCAGAGAGCTGCTCAGCAGTAGGATCCGGGTTGATCGCACAGTCACCATAAACCAGAACTTGATCCGGCAGCAGCATGAAGAATACTGAAGAAACCAGTGAACTGCCCGGTGCCGTTTTAATCAGTTGCAGTGGCGGACGAATGGTATTGGCGGTGGTGTGAACGGCGCCCGAAACCAGGCCATCAACTTCGCCTTTTTCGAGCATCAGCGTACCAAGTACGACGTTATCTTCCAGTTGCTCACGCGCGACAACTTCGGTCATGCCTTTGCTTTTGCGAAGTTCAACCAGACGGGCAACGTATTCTTCACGAACCGCAACCGGGTCTACGATTTGAATGCCGGCACCCAGAGTAATGCCCTGAGCGGCCGCGACGCGTTTGATTTCATCCGGATTACCCAACAGCACGCACTCGGCGATACCGCGTTCGGCGCACAGTGAGGCCGCTTTAACGGTACGCGGCTCGTCGCCCTCTGGGAGCACGATGCGCTTACCGGCTTTGCGTGCTAGTTCGGTCAACTGATAGCGAAACGCCGGTGGGGAAAGGCGATGTGAACGCTCTGAGTGTGCACTGAGTGAGTTTATCCAGTCAGCATTAATGTGAGAAGAAACATAGTGCTGTAGTTTCTCTACGCGCTGGTGGTCATCGGCAGGCACTTCGAGGCTGAAGCTTTGCAAGTTCAGCGAGGTCTGCCAGGTGTTGCTGTCGACCATAAATACCGGCAGGCCGGTGTCGAAAGCGCGAGCACACAGTTTTTGAATACGTTCATCAACCGGATAACCGCCGGTCAACAGAATAGCACCGAGCTCGATGCCGTTCATCGCTGCCAGACAGGCGGCGACCAGCACGTCGGGACGATCTGCGGACGTCACCAACAGTGAGCCAGGGCGGAAATGTTCGAGCATGTTGGGAATACTGCGGGCGCAGAATGTCACTGATTTAATGCGGCGGGTTTTGACATCCCCTTCATTAATCAGGCGTGCGTCAAGGTGCTGGGCCATGTCGATTGCGCGAACCGCAATCATTTCGAAGCTCCACGGAATGCAGCCAAGAACCGGTACCGGACTAAGCGCAATCAGCTGCTCGATGTCTACGTGGGCAAAGTTGGCTTTGGTCGAATCATCAAAAATTTCAGACAGGTCCGGACGGGTGCGACCCTGATCATCAACCGGTGCATTAACCTTGTTGATGATAACGCCGGTGATGCTTTTATTTTTGCTGCCGCCGAACACGCTGCGAGCCAGTTCAATACGGTCTTTAAGCTGGGCGGCCGTGTCGTTGCCTTGGCCGATAACAAACACAATTTCGGCGTTCAGGGTTTTGGCAATTTCGTAGTTCAATGCGCTGGCGAACTGATGAGTGCGGGTCGATACCAGACCTTCAACCAAGACCACTTCGGCATTCTTGGTGTTGGCATGGTAATTGGCCACAATCTCTTCCATCAACACGTCCTGCTGATTAGAGCTTAACAGGCTTTGTACGTGCTTCATCTTCAGCGGTTCTGCCGCCGTGATGTTAGAATTTGCACGAATAATCGTGGTGGTTTGATCGGGAGCATCACCCCCTGAGCGCGGCTGTGAAACCGGTTTAAACACGCTCAGGCTTACGCCTTTCTGCTCGATAGCACGAATAACGCCTAGGCTGACGCTAGTCAGGCCGACGCTATTACCAATTGGAACCAACATAATTGTACGGGACACGGCAAACCTCTTTGACGATTTCAGGCAGCAGCTTGCTGATATAGAAGGGCAATGCCTGCCTGCGGTGCAAACAACACTGCCAGCGGTGGCTGGCAGTGGGGGAACTTATTTATGCAGTAAGACGCGCGGCGTCTTGAGCAATCACCAGCTCTTCATTGGTTGGAATAACCAGCGCTTTACGAGTGCCTTCTTTGTTGATTTCACCCGACTTGCCAAAGCGCGCAGCCAGGTTGCGGTCGTGGTCAACCTCAAAGCCGAGCAGGCCCAGCTTGTTCAACGTCAGTTCGCGTACTAGCGCGGCGTTCTCACCGATACCGCCGGTAAACACCACGGCGTCTAGACGGCCTTCCATCAGTGAGGTGTAGCCGCCGATGTACTTGGCGAGGCGGTGGCAGAATACGTCCATCGCACGCTTGGCGTCTTCTTTGGTGGCGTAGTTATCTTCAACGTAGCGGCAGTCACTGGTCACTTCGGTCAGACCCAGCAGGCCAGACTCTTTGGTCAACATTTTGTTGATTTGGTCAACACTCATGCCTAAGGCATCGTGCAGGTGGAAGATTATTGCCGGGTCGATATCACCGCTGCGCGTTCCCATCACCAATCCTTCGAGCGGTGTGAGGCCCATTGAGGTATCGACACATTTACCATTGCGAATAGCGCTGACGGAGCCGCCATTGCCCAGATGGCAGGTGATCAGATTAACTTCATCAACAGGTTTGCCCAGCGTTTTGGCCGCTTCCTGCATTACGTAGAAATGGCTGGTACCGTGTGCGCCATAGCGACGAACGTGGTGATCGCGGTAAAGGCTGTACGGCAGGGCGTAAAGATAAGACTCTTCCGGCATGGTCTGATGGAATGCGGTGTCGAATACCGCAACATTTTTTTCAGCCAGTTTCGGGAAGGATTTCAATGCCTCAGCAATACCAATCAGGTGCGCCGGGTTGTGCAGCGGTGCAAATGGGATAGAATCTTTGATACCCTGCAAAACAGCAGCATCAATAATTGCGGACTTCGTCAGTTTTTCACCACCGTGTACGATACGATGGCCAATAGCGACCAGATTAGCGGACAACTCAGGCTTTTCTGCGAAAATAGTATTCACGATATACTTCAATGCTTCGCTATGCGCTGCGCCAGCACCCAGTGCCGCTTCATGTTTACTGCCATCAAGTTTCCATTTGATGCGGGCTTCTGGAAGATGGAAGCATTCGGCCAGACCTGAAATATGTTCTTCGCCGTTGGCGGCATCGATGATGGCGAACTTGAGAGAAGAGCTGCCACAGTTAAGAACCAGAACTAACTTACTTGACATGAAAAGTACCTATTTATTGTGTTGGTGTCGTTTAGTAACAATACACACGGTTAATTAATCGCCGTAATCACATAAGCGTAGCGCATTCTGTACTCGGCAATTATGATTAACATCATGCCTGAGTCGTTTAATGACATTATTTACTCTTCGAATATCAATAAAATGAAGAGTTGGCCGATTTCACGCATACTGGAGACTTATTTTGAGTAAGTTCCTGACGATTCGTTCAATCGTTGCTACCTGTTTCCTGAATGCTTCCAGGTAGCGTAAAATGCCGTAAAACCAGTTGTATTAGTAAGGTTATTTCGCTATCCCTCTTATCCCTCTGGGTGCCCCGTAAGGCGGGGCTAGAATACCGATAGGGTTTGATAAAAACAAAATATATTTGTGTGTGGTAAAATATATTTTTAGTCTTGCAACTTTTTTTTAAATTTAGACGTTGAGGTGCACCATGTCGAGCAAGCCATCGGGTTCCGTCGGTTGGTTTCAAGTTTTCCAGCGCGGGCAGCACTATATGAAGACCTGGCCGTCTGACAAGCGCCTCGCTCCGGTGTTTCCTGAAAATCGTATCGCTACTGCCACGCGTTTTGGCGTGCGTTTTATGCCACCGCTGGCCGTCTTCACGCTGGCCTGGCAAATTGCACTGGGCGGGCAGTTAGGCCCAGCAGTTGCGACGTCTATATTCGCCTGTAGCCTGCCTATGCAAGGTCTGTGGTGGTTAGGACGCCGGTCAATTACGCCTTTGCCACCCACCTTGCTGGGTTGGTTCCACGAAGTACGCCACAAGCTGGTGGAAGCGGGACTGGCGCTCGCGCCTATTGAAGGTGCACCGACTTATCAGTCTTTGGCTGAAGTCCTGAAACGCGCCTTCAAGCAGCTGGATAAAACCTTTCTCGATGACCTTTAACTAAAGTATTTCGCCCAATCATAGGTTCAGATCAAAGAACGGTCAGCTTAATATTTCGCCAAAGTTAGCTCTGTGTCATGCTCTCCTCAATATGACTTTTTGAGGAATACCATGATGGAAATGACTCACGCACAGCGTCTAATTTTATCCAATCAGTATAAAATGATGACCATGCTCGACCCCGATAACATTGAACGCTATCGGCGGTTACAAACTATCGTCGAGCGCGGCTTTGGCCTGCAGATGCGCGAGCTTGACAGAGACTTTGGCATGCTGACCGAAGAGACCTGCCGTACCATCATCAACGTCATGGAAATGCACCACGCGCTGCAAGTTTCCTTCTCCAACCTTGCCGATACCAACGGCGTTGATCCTCGGCGCATCGAGTTTCTTGGATTCGACGCCGCCACCGAGTCTCGCTACCTGAGTTATGTACGTTTTATGGTTAACACCGAGGGACGATACACGCATTTTGACGCGGGCACCCACGGTTTCAACTCACAGACTAAAATGTGGGAGAAGTATCAGCGGATGCTCACCACCTGGCAGGAGTGTCCTCGACAGTATCATTTGAGCGCGGTGGAAATCTCACAGATTATCAATGCCTGATTTGGTGTTGCACAAGGGCGAGGGTGGGGCGATAGCACCACCCTCGCCGACAGGTTAAAGAGGGGAATCCTGGCTTATCTCATCCAGTGAAAGGCTAAAGCTGGGAATAAACACGGCCATGAAATAATCCATTTCCGGACTTTGCCTATCTGACAGCGTTTTTTCCAGTCGGACTTTTGCCATCGTGAACTCTGTATTGCCCGCCGAAAGTTCCTCAAGGCATTTTAGATAAGCACAGAGTGCGTCGGCCTGTTTGACCGTTTTCTTCTCTTCGTCGCTAAAATGATGCTCATCAATCAACGACCGATAGTCTTCCTGAAATTCCTCAGGCAGCATCTCAATGAGTTTTTGCTGCGCAATTTTCTCTATCTTTTTGTATTCGTGTGCGATTTGAGGATTGTAATACTTGATTGGCGTGGGCATATCACCGGTCAATACTTCACTGGCGTCATGATACATGGCCAATAGGGCTACGCGCTCGGCGTTGAGCTTACCGTCAAATTTACGATTTTTGATCAGCGCCAAAGCATGCGCGACGAAGGCAACCTGCAAACTGTGTTCTGACACGTTTTCCGTGCGCACATTGCGCATGAGAGGCCAGCGACCAATGAGTTTAAGGCGGGAAAGATGGGCGAAAAAATGGCTCTGGCTCATAGGACTCTCTTACTATCTCAACGTCGATAAATAAACAGAGTCCCATTGTGGCATAACGCGATGCGCTTTCAAGACTGAATGCCTGAAAGATGCAGGGCATTTATTGGCGATAAGTTTCCAAGAAACGTCCAAGCTTACCGACCGCCATTTGTAGTTCGTCAACGCGCGGTAGCGTCACGATGCGGACGTGGTCAGGATAAGGCCAGTTGAACGCCGTGCCCTGTACCAGCAGAACTTTTTGCTGCAGCAGGAGATCGAGCACCAACTTCTGATCGTCGTGAATATTGAAACGCTTGGCGTCGATTTTCGGGAACATATACAACGCACCCTTCGGTTTCACGCAGGAAACGCCAGGGATCTGGTTGATCATTTCCCAGGCTGCATTGCGTTGCTCATACAATCGACCACCGGGCTGAATGAATTCGCTGATGCTCTGATAGCCACCTAACGCTGTCTGTATAGCGTGCTGCATCGGTACGTTGGCACACAAACGCATCGAGGCGAGCATTTCTAACCCTTCGATATAGCCTTTAGCATGTTTTTTCGGACCGTTCAGCACCATCCAGCCCTGGCGGAAGCCCGCAACGCGATAGGTTTTGGACAGACCATTGAAGGTCACTGTCAGCAAATCGGGTGCCAAAGTGGCGATCGAAATGTGCTGAGCCTCATCGTAAAGAATTTTGTCGTAAATTTCGTCAGAGAAGATAATCAGGTTGTGCTCGCGCGCCAGATCAACAATCTCCATTAACAGCTCTTTGCTGTAAACCGCACCGGTTGGGTTGTTCGGGTTAATAATGACAATACCGCGAGTACGTGGGGTTATTTTTGCACGAATGTCGTCCAGGTCCGGGAACCAGTCGGCGCCTTCATCACAAAGGTAATGCACCGCATTCCCGCCCGAAAGCGAAACTGCCGCTGTCCATAAAGGATAGTCAGGCGCAGGAACCAGCATTTCATCGCCAGTATTCAGCAAGGCCTGCATAGACTGTACGATCAACTCAGAGACGCCATTGCCGATGTAAACATCTTCAACCGTCATGTCACGCATGTCGCGGGCCTGATAGTGCTGCATGATGGCCTTGCGCGCAGAGAAAAGTCCTTTTGAATCACAATATCCCTGAGCCGTCGGCAAGTTGCGGATGACGTCGACTAAAATTTCATCGGGCGCATCGAAACCGAAAGGGGCGGGGTTACCAATATTCAGTTTAAGAACTTTATTGCCTTCTTCTTCCAGACGCTTAGCTTCTTTAAGCACGGGACCGCGGATGTCGTAACAAACATTATCCAGTTTGTGGGATTTTTCAATGGGTGACATAGTCAATTGTGAACCTTTTGTGGAAAGCTTGCTCTTCCCTGGGTAAGAGGTGCCGTAGAACATGGCGAAGCCGCCAATTTACTCTCAAGACGCGGGATTTTGAAGGGCTAAAGCAGGCTTCGGGGTAAAACAGCAGTCATGATACAGCTTGCGATGCTTTCCACCTGTATTTTCTGATTTTTTAAAATAAAACGCTTAAAATTTATTTTTTTATGGGTGTTTATTTGGTTCGTGCAGCGAGAGTCTTTTTACGTTGTATTTGAAAGTATACAGCCCTTAATTCAATTTATTCAAAAGGATAATTTTCTGAGCCTGGTTTTCACGTAAAAACTAAAGTGGTGCTAGCAATATTTTTGGACTAAGGCTTTATCTTAAAGTGAAGAGGGGCTGATTTTTTGCCATTTTTAATAGTGTATAAACTATCTGAATTGGCTTACTCATCACTCTGTCCATTTATCGGTAACGTGAAACGACCACCTCAGTAA
>NZ_MRWD01000024.1 GCF_002093625.1 Rouxiella silvae
AATACATACTCTCCAAATATCAAAAGAAAAATATAATCACTTAGATAATACCAAGCGATTAATGCCTCTTTATTGTCAATAACAGCATGCTAAATTTAATTTATTTTAATAATCGCGCATCAAAAAGCCATTCAACACACTATAAACACATCGTTTATCTCACCCTCATGAAAATAATTACCTACACCGTAATTATTACGCTATAATATTTATCGCTTCAAGGGTTCAGCATATAATAACGTTAAAAAATGACACACACCTCCCTCCACCAGGGATAAATAGTACCGACTAACAGGTGCAAAGTAGTAACTTTAGCCTTGAGCTTTTGGCAATGGCATGAATCGCATGCCATTTTTTTTGATGAATTAAATTAATATTAAAATATTCTTTAAAAATCGGCCATTAGATAATAATTTATTGGATAGTGAATTTTACATCGATAAAAATCGTGAATAAAAAAGCCGGAAAGGTTACCCCTTCCGGCTTTTTTATTTTTCGTCGAACTTCAACAATCAGTTCAGCGATGAACCTTGCGCATTACTCTGCGCCGCTCACTCTTTCGATTTTAGCGCCCAGTAGACGCAGTTTATCTTCGATACGCTCGTAGCCGCGATCAATGTGATAAATGCGGTCAACGATGGTTACGCCTTCTGCGATACAACCGGCCAGCACCAGGCTTGCCGATGCGCGCAGATCGGTGGCCATGACCTGTGCACCCGACAGTTTTTCAACGCCGTGGCAGATAAGGGTATGACTTTCGATTTCAGCGTGTGCGCCCATGCGGATCAGTTCTGGCACGTGCATGAAACGGTTTTCGAAAATGGTTTCGGTGATAACACCCGTACCTTCGGCCACCAGGTTCAACAGGCTGAACTGAGCTTGCATATCGGTCGGGAACCCTGGATGCGGAGCGGTGCGCAGCGTAACGGCTTTCGCGCGTTTACCGTGCATATCCAAGCTAATCCAGTCTTCACCGGTCTCAATATCCGCACCCGCTTCGCGCAGTTTTGCCAATACGGCATCCAGCGTATCGGGACGCGTTTCACGGCACACGACTTTGCCGCCTGAAATCGCCGCGGCCACCAAGAAGGTGCCGGTCTCGATGCGGTCTGGCACCACCCGGTGTACCCCGCCGCCGAGACGTTTAACGCCTTCGATGGTGATTCTATCAGTGCCTGCGCCGGTGATCTTGGCGCCAATTGCGTTAAGGAAAACGGCGGTGTCAGCAATTTCTGGCTCACGTGCGGCATTTTCGATAACGGTAGTGCCTTCGGCCAACGTCGCGGCACTCATGATGGTCACCGTCGCGCCAACGCTCACTTTGTCCATGACGATGTGCGCGCCCTTCAGGCGTCCATCAACGGTGGCTTTAACGTAGCCTTCTTCCAGCACGATTTTCGCGCCGAGCTGCTCAAGGCCGGTAATGTGCAAGTCGACCGGACGTGCGCCGATGGCACAGCCGCCAGGCAAAGAAACTTCACCACGGCCAAAACGGGCAACCAACGGGCCGAGTGCCCAGATAGAAGCACGCATGGTTTTCACCAGGTCGTAAGGCGCACGGAACTCATTTACGCCGCTCGCATCAACCCACACCGAACCATTGCGCTCGATTTTAGTACCCAGCTGGCTCAGGAGTTTGATGGTGGTATCAATGTCTTTCAAATGCGGAACGTTTTGCAGTTCTACCGGTTCTTCGGCGAGCAGTGCGGCGAACAAAATAGGCAGTGCGGCATTCTTCGCACCTGAAATCGTGACTTCTCCACTGAGGCGGGTGCCGCCCTGTACACGAAACTTATCCATTATTGCTCTCTTATCTGTTATCAAATTACTTTAGGTATAACAAAATGGCCGGCAGCTACGCGCTTGCCCGTCACCCTTAAAAACCGTTGAGCTTGCGATCGCGCTGCCATTCTTCCGGGGTATAAGCCTTGATAGAGAGCGCGTGGATGCGGTTGTCAGCAATGTATTCCATCAGTGGTGCATAAACGGTTTGCTGTTTCTTTACGCGGCTCATGCCGTCAAACATTGCACCTACCACCACGGCCTGAAAATGACTGCCATCGCCGGTAACGTGTGCTTCATCAAGTGCCAATGCGCCCATCAGCACGTCTTTAATTTCGTTAGTTTCCATATAACCCGTTTAATCGTATGGGGAGTAATAGCCGAACATATTATAGAGATCCGACCAACTCTTAAACCATCAAAAAGCCCCTGTATGAGAGTTTCAGACAGGGGCCCTGTATTGAATATTGATTTATCGCAGAATTTTTCTTCTTAGGCCTGTGCTATCCATCCTAATCGAGAGGAATTATTCCCTGCAAATTGTACAGCGTCACCAAGGTGCTCAAACGATCGGTGATACCTGAAATCTTTAAATCAACGCCGTGCTTGCCGGCGTAATCGCGCAGATGCACCAGAAGCGCCAACCCAGATGAGTCAACGCGCTCCAATTGTGCGACGTCTACGCAGGTCACGCCCTTAAGCAGGCTTGCACGCTGCTCCCATAGCGGAAGCAGCGTTTCACGGTCAAGGCAGCCACTGAGGATCAGGCATTGCTGCAATGATTCAAAGTGCAGTCCGCTACTCATTTATTGTTCTGCTGAAGAGTAATTGGCTGAGCCGCTGCAGATTTCAGACGCGCAGTCAGGCCGTCAATGCCTTTCTGGCGCAGAATGTCTGCCCACTCATTTTGCTTGGTGGTGATCATGCTCACGCCTTCAGCAATCATGTCATACGCCTGCCACTCACCCGTACGGCTATTTTTACGCCATTGGAAATCAAGGCGAATAGGAGGACGACCGCCGGGATCGGTAATGGTCACGCGGATAGCAATAATATCGGTACCGGCAGGAACAGGCTGGGCCGGTTGAACCTGGTAGGACTGATTGGTGTACATTGCCAGTGCTTGACCGTAGGCCTGTTGCAGGTAATCACTGAACGCGCTGAAGTAGGCATCGCGCTGCGCCGGTGTGGCGGAGTTGTAATAGCGGCCTAGTACCAAAGCCCCCGCGTATTTAACCTGCACGAAAGGCAGCAGCTCTTCGCGAACCACAGTGCGCAGATAATTTGGATCCTGCTTGATTTTAGGCTGTTCGGCTTTCAGACGCGAGAAGGTTGCGTCGGCCGCAGCATTCATCACGCTGTAAGGATTGGTTTTATCAACCGCAGCGGCGGCGTTGGCCGCCAGTGGTGCAATCATCAGTAAAGCAACCACCATTAAACGTTTAAACATAACTATTCCTCTTAATTACCTTGTGCCGCAGGCGCGGATGCAGTTGGAGAAGCTGGAGCAGGTGCGCTCGAGTCATCCGGCGTTGCTTTGGCATCACCCGATTTTGCAGCGTCATCTTTATCGCCGCTTTTGTAAAGGAACTGGCCTATCAAATCTTCCAGAACCATAGCCGATTTCGTGTCCTGAATGGTGCCGTCATTTTTCAAAATGGTGGTCCCCATATCAGGGTCCTGGAAACCGATATTCAGCGCCAGGAACTGCTCCCCAAGCAAACCCGAGGTGCGAATAGCCAGCGAACTGGTGTCCGGGATCTGGTTGTATTTTTGGTCGATATCCATCGCCACACGTGGCGAAAGGTTTTTATCCAGCGTGATGTTGTTGACACGACCAATCACCACCCCGCCCACTTTAACCGGTGAACCCGTTTTCAACCCGCCAATATTGTCGAAATCGGCATAAATACGGTAAGTCGGATCGGAACCGAACGAGCGAATATCGGCCACTTTCAGACAGATAAATAGCACCGCGCACAGTGCGATGAGCATGAATGCCCCAACCCAGACTTCACTCTTTTTGTTTTGCATGGCTCAATTCCCAAACATCAGTGCTGTCAGCACAAAATCCAATCCCAGCACCGCCAGTGACGAGTGCACCACGGTACGGGTCGTAGCCCGGCTAATCCCTTCAGAGGTAGGGATTGCATCGTAACCATTGAATAGCGCTATCCAGGTTACGGTTATGGCAAAAACAACGCTTTTAATCAGGCAGTTGAGCAAGTCTTTACGCCAATCTATGGCACCTTGCATCGCCGACCAGAAAAAGCCGCTGTCGATGCCTTTCCAATCAACGCCCACCAGCGAACCGCCCCAGATGCCCACGGCGACGAATATTATCGTCAGCAGAGGCATACTGATAAGGCCAGCCCAGAAACGCGGCGCTACCACACGACGCAGGGGATCGATGGCCATCATTTCAAGACTTGAAATTTGCTCGGTGGCCTTCATCAACCCAATTTCTGCGGTTAAAGCAGAACCAGCACGACCGGCAAACAGCAGAGCGGTCACGACCGGCCCAAGTTCACGCAGCAGGGACAGCGCCACCATCATGCCCAGACTGGCCTCGGCGCTGTAGGTGGTTAATATCAGATAACCTTGCAGTCCGAGCACCATGCCGATAAACAGGCCGGAGACGACGATAATCAGCAGCGACAATACCCCAACGCTGTAAAGCTGTTTTATTAATAACGGCCATTGCTTGGCAAACTGCGGCTTTCCTACCAGTGCGCGGAAAAGCAGTTGCCCTGCCCGTCCGAATGACGCACAGGTCTGTATTCCGCTGCGGCCCAATGACGCTAACGCCCTAATTAACATTGATTTACTACTCCATCATCCAAGCAGCTCGGTTTTATAATCACCAGCCGGGAAACGGAAAGGCACCGGTCCATCGGCGATACCGTCGAGAAACTGGCGAACGCGCGGGTCTGGATTATTATGCAATTCCTCAGTGGTTCCTTCAGCAATAACGTGCTGAGCGGCAACAATATAAGCATAGTCAGCAATGCTCAGAACCTCAGGCACATCGTGAGAAACGACAATGCAGGTGACGCCGAGAGCATGGTTTAGTTCGTCAATGAGCTTGACCAGCACCCCCATCGTAATAGGGTCCTGACCGACGAAAGGTTCATCGAACATGATGAGTTCCGGGTCAAGCGCAATAGAACGCGCCAACGCAACGCGACGCGCCATGCCGCCAGACAGTTCAGCAGGCATCAGCTCAGCCGCGCCGCGCAGGCCTACCGCCTCGAGTTTCATCATCACCGTCGTACGCAGTAGTTCTTCCGGCAGCTTACTGTGCTCGCGCAGCGGAAATGCCACGTTTTCAAAGACGGTTAGGTCGGTAAACAGTGCCCCAGACTGGAACAACATGCTCATTTTTTTGCGTGCTTCGTACAGTTTGCGGCGAGACAGCGTAGGTATGTTGTCACCATCAAACCAGATTTCGCCGCTGTCCGGCGCAAGTTGTCCGCCGATCAGTCGAAGCAAGGTTGTTTTACCGATACCCGAAGGCCCCATGATAGCGGTCACTTTGCCTTTCGGTACGGTCATGTTTATCTCTTCGAAAATGGGACGATCGCCACGCATGAAACTCATGCCTTTGATCTCGACCAGATTCGCTTCGCTCTGACTCATTTGTCTCTTCCCCTAGGCGAACGCAACACAAGACACCTCTTATGGTAGAACCCGCTTTATAACTTTGGCCTAAACGGCGATGCTAACACCCGACATTTTACAAAAACTTACCGCGATTGCTTTACCAAAGTTGCCTTTGATTTACTTTTAGTTCACGTACGGTCAAAATCAGACAACGGCTTAAGGTTAGTTGTTCCTGAGCAGTAAAAGTGTCAAAACACCAAGTCAGAAGCCAAGGTAAACGCTATTATGGAACCCTATTCAACGCTGCTCAGGCCCTTTGCCTGATGTCAGATTGATCGAACTCATTTTGGTTCCTTGCCAGACTTACGAACATTGCATTATACCCATTAAAGGATTTTTCATGCTTCTCGCTATCGTACTAATGATTGTCGGCCTGTTTCTGTTAGTTTATGCCGCCGATCGTTTGGTGTACGGAGCTTCGGTCCTGGCAAGCTCAATAGGTATTCCCCCTCTTATCATTGGTATGACCGTCGTAGGTGTAGGAATTTCCCTGCCCGAGCTGGTGGTATCAACAACCGCAGCACTGAACGGTCAGATGGATTTGGCCGTCGGCAACGTAATTGGTTCGAATATCACGAATATTCTTCTGATTCTAGGCGGCGCTGCGCTGATTCATCCACTTTCCGTACGTTCTGATATCTTACGCCGTGAACTGCCGTTAATGTTAATAGTGACAGTGCTTTGCGGTTTTTTACTGAGCGACAGTGAGTTAAGTCGGTTGGACGGTGTCATATTGATAGCCGCCGCGGCGATATTTTTAATGCTGATGGTAAAAATCGCCAAGATGTCGCAGCACGTCGGGCAAGATACACTGACCCGCGAGCAAATGGCTGAATTACCTCAGGACGGAAGCAACACAGTAGCATTTTTGTGGCTGGCGCTGGGGTTTATTATCATGCCGCTGGCTTCAAACATGATTGTCGACAATGCTTCAGTAATGGCCCGTTTTTTCGGCGTGAGCGAGCTGGTGATTGGGCTGACTGTGGTCGCTATCGGCACCAGTTTACCTGAGCTGGCGACTTTTATTGCCGGTGCACTTAAAGGTGAAGACGACATTGCCCTAGGCAATATCATTGGCGCAAACATTTTTAATATGTGCCTGGTTCTCGGCCTGCCCGCGCTGGTGGCTCCGGGCCATTTCAATCCCGATGCGTTTCACCGGGACTACTGGGTCATGCTGGTGGTCAGCGTAATACTGACAGGCCTTTGCCTGATGCGTAAACACCGAATTGGCCACCTGGCAGGCGCGCTTTTATTGTGCGGATTTATCGCTTATCTGGGCGTGCTTTTCTTCGTTCCGGACAGCATTACCTTCTTCAATAGGTAAGGTCCGTTTAAATATTGCGCAATTCAGAGCAAGTCACAGGAATTGACGATGACACCATTTGATTACAAGACATTTAACTTTATCGACGTCGGCAAACAGGTGCTGTTAACCGAAAGAGAAGGCCTGGAACAGCTGGATCAATACATTAATGACGACTTTAGTCGCGCCTGTGAAATGATGTTCCACTGTAGCGGCAAGATTGTTGTTATGGGTATGGGCAAATCAGGGCACGTTGGGCGTAAAATGGCGGCAACGTTTGCCAGCACCGGCACGCCGGCCTTTTTTGTGCACCCCGGCGAAGCCAGCCACGGCGATCTGGGTATGGTATCAAAGCAGGACGTCGTGATCCTGATTTCAAATTCTGGCGAATCTCATGAGATACTGGCGCTTATCCCGGTATTGAAGCGCCTGGATATCCGCCTGATCTGCCTGACTGCCAATCCGGAAAGCTCGATGGGCAAAGCGGCAAACGTGCATATCTGTGTCAAAGTTCCGCAGGAAGCCTGTCCGTTAGGACTGGCGCCTACCACCAGCACCACGGCGGTCATGGTCATGGGCGATGCCTTGGCCGTTGCCCTGCTCGAAGCGCGCGGATTTACGGCAGAAGATTTTGCCTTGTCTCACCCTGGCGGCGCACTGGGTCGCAAGCTTCTCCTGCGCGTGAGCGATATCATGCACACTGGCACCGAAATCCCGCAGGTTAGCCGAGATGCTTCTCTGCGCGATGCGTTGCTGGAAATTACCCGAAAAAACCTCGGTATGACGGTGATTACCGATGATCTGATGAAAATCGAAGGGATCTTTACTGACGGTGATTTACGTCGAATCTTCGATATGGGTGTCAACGTCAACGAGGCCAAAATTACCGATGTCATGACCACCGGCGGCATTCGGGTGCGCCCCACACTGTTGGCAGTTGATGCCCTCAATTTGATGCAGGACAAACACATTACCTGCGTGATGGTTGCCGATGGCGACCAGTTGCTGGGTGTGGTACATATGCATGACATGTTGAGAGCCGGCGTGGTTTGAACCTTGTTTAACGGGTAAACGCGCAGCGTGAGTAAAAGTTTAAATGGCGATAAAACATTAAGGAATTGCCCGAATGAGTAATAGCGCAGCCAATGTGGATACCTGTTATGGTCCCGTTAGCGCAGAAGTGCTTGAACGAGCCAAAGCTGTCCGCCTGCTGATTTGCGACGTTGACGGCGTAATGTCTGATGGCTTGATTTTCATGGGAAATAACGGCGAAGAGTTGAAAAGCTTTAACGTTCGGGACGGTTATGGCATCCGCTGCCTGATTACCTCCGATATCGACGTCGCGATTATTACTGGGCGCAAGGCCAAATTATTGGAAGATCGTGCCAAAACTCTGGGCATTCGCCATCTTTATCAGGGCCAGTCAGATAAGCTTTTGGCCTTCCGCGAACTGTTAGATACACTGTCACTGCAACCCGAGCAGGTCGCCTATATCGGTGATGACTTGATAGACTGGCCAGTCATGGAGAAAGTAGGACTCTCGGTCGCGGTAAACGATGCACACCCTATTTTGCTACCCAAGGCACATTATGTGACGCGCATAGCCGGTGGACGTGGCGCAGTACGCGAATTATGCGACCTTATTTTACTGGCGCAGGGCAAGCTGGAGGACGCCAAAGGGCTGTCGATATGAGCAAAATAAAGCTTTGGATAACCTTGGCACTGGGCCTGCTGGTACTGGTGCTTGTGGGCTGGACATTGTCGGATAGCACCGACAAGACGCCTGAGGTTGCCGTTAATAATCAGGATCCTACGTATCAGAGCCAGCATACGGTAACCGTAGTTTATGACCCCACTGGCAAGCTGAACTACCGGTTGGTCTCTGACGAGGTCAAATATTACACCACTGACTTGTTAACTTGGTTCACAAATCCAGTGGTGACCATGTATGACCAGAATGCCGTTGCGACCTGGACCCTTCGAGCCGATCGCGCCAAGTTGACCAATGATAAAATGCTGTATCTTTATGGTCATGTGCAGGTTGATAGCCTGACGCCGGCAACGTCACAGTTGCAAAGAATAAAAACAGACAATGCCCAGGTTAACCTGGTCACACAGGACGTAGCGTCAGACGACGAAGTCTTTATTTATGGTACCGGTTTTACCTCTAACGGCATGAAAATGCGTGGTAACTTGAGAAATAAAACCGCACAGCTGATCGAAAAGGTAAATACAAATTATGAAATTCAAAACCAAAAACAAAATCCGTAACCTATTGATCACGACCTCGCTGTTAGCGGTAAGTATTCCGGCGCTGGCATTGAAAACTGACACCTCTCAACCAATGACGATCACCTCTGACAATCAAGCGGTTGATATCAATAGCAACACCGTAACCCTGACAGGGAACGTTGTCGTGAAACAGGGCAGTATTCTGGTTCATGCCGACCGCGCGACCATCGTTCGTCCCAACGGGCAATCGGGTAAAGAAGTCGTGGAAGGCTTCGGTAATCCTGTAACATTTTTCCAGATGCAGGATAACGGCAAGCCTATTAAAGGCCACGCATTGAAAGTACGCTATGAAGTCGACAAAGACTTAATTACGCTGACCGGCGATGCCTACCTTGAGCAGCTCGACAGCAACGTGCAGGGCGATCGCATTACCTATCTGGTGCAACAGCAGCAGATGCAGGCCTTCAGCGACAAGGGCAAACGTGTGACCACCGTGCTGGTTCCTTCTCAGCTACAGCAAAAGACCCCTGCTGCAGCAGGTCAGAAAAAGAGTAACTGATAACTTATGGCTACATTAATCGCAGAAAACCTGGCTAAAGCCTACAAAGGCCGTAAAGTCGTTGAAGACGTGAGTCTGTCAGTAAAGTCAGGTGAAATCGTCGGCTTATTGGGGCCAAACGGCGCGGGTAAAACCACCACCTTTTACATGGTGGTCGGTATAGTTCAGCGCGATGCAGGACGAATTGTGGTTGATGATGAAGATATCAGCCTACTGCCGTTACACACCCGCGCGCGCCGCGGGATAGGCTATCTTCCTCAGGAAGCGTCTATCTTCCGCCGCCTCAGCGTTTTCAACAATCTGATGGCCGTGCTCGAAATTCGCGACGATCTTAATAAAGATCAGCGTATTGCCCGCGCCAATGAGTTGATGGAAGAGTTCCATATATCGCACCTGCGCGATAACCTCGGACAATCACTTTCCGGCGGTGAACGACGTCGCGTGGAAATTGCCCGTGCGCTGGCCGCCAATCCGAAATTCATTCTGCTCGATGAACCCTTTGCCGGCGTTGACCCTATTTCAGTCATCGACATCAAGAAAATCATCGAACACCTGCGCGACAGCGGCCTCGGCGTGCTGATAACCGACCACAACGTACGTGAAACGCTGGACGTATGTGAACGCGCTTACATTGTCAGCCAAGGGCGCTTGATTGCCCACGGTACGCCAGCAGAAATACTGCAAGATGAACAGGTTAAACGCGTTTATCTGGGCGAAGCTTTCCGTTTGTAATTGGCACGCTTTATTTTATTTGTTGTTACGGAAATAGAACCAAGATATGAAGCAAGGTTTGCAACTCAGGCTCAGCCAACAATTGGCAATGACACCCCAGTTACAGCAGGCAATCCGCCTGTTGCAACTGTCCACGCTTGAACTCCAGCAAGAAATACAATTGGCGCTGGAAAGCAACCCGCTGTTGGAACAATCCGACCTGCACGATGAAATAGACGCGAAAGAAACAACCGAAAGTGAAGCCCTGGATACCCGCGAAGCTCTCGAGCAAAAAGACATGCCCGAGGAGCTTCCGCTTGATGCAACCTGGGATGAAATCTATACCGCAGGCACGCCGTCAGGCACCGGTAACGACTACAGTGACGATGAGCTGCCGGTGTATCAGGGTGAAACGACCCAAACCTTGCAAGATTACCTGATGTGGCAGGTTGAACTTACCCCGTTCACCGATACTGACCGCGCGATTGCCACCTCCATTGTCGACGCCGTGGATGACACCGGTTATCTGACCATTTCGCTCGATGATATTCTTGAAAGTATTGGCGATGAAGAAGTCAGCATGGACGAAGTTGAAGCCGTGCTCAAACGCGTTCAACGTTTCGACCCCGTCGGCGTGGCGGCGAAAGACCTGCGCGACTGTCTGCTGATACAGCTCTCTCAATATGCCTCTGATACGCCACACTTAACGGAAGCACGGCTGATCGTCAGCGAGCATCTGGACTTGCTCGCGAATCACGATTTTCGTGCGCTGATGCGTTCAACGCGTCTAAAAGAGGATACACTCAAGTCTGCGATGATGTTTATCCAGTCTCTGGACCCTAGACCCGGGCAGTCGATCAACACCGGTGAGTCTGAGTACGTGATCCCTGATGTGCTGGTACGTAAAGTGGGTAAAATCTGGACCGTAGAGCTGAATTCCGACAGTATTCCGCGCCTGAAGATCAACCAGCAGTATGCTGCGATGGGCAATTCGGTGCGTAATGACAGCGACGGGCAATTTATTCGCAGCAATCTTCAAGAGGCCAAATGGCTGATAAAAAGCCTTGAGAGCCGCAATGACACGTTATTGAAAGTCACACGTTGTATTGTTGAACAGCAGCAGGCATTCTTTGACTTTGGTGAAGAATTTATGAAACCTATGGTGTTGGCAGATATCGCTAGCGCCGTGGATATGCACGAATCGACCATCTCCCGCGTGACCACGCAGAAGTTTCTGCACAGTCCACGAGGGATTTTCGAGCTTAAATATTTCTTCTCCAGTCACGTGAGTACGGACACCGGCGGTGAAGCTTCATCCACGGCTATCCGCGCACTGGTCAGGAAATTAATCGCGGCGGAAAACCCCGTCAAACCTCTGAGCGACAGCAAGTTAGCCACTATGCTATCGGATCAAGGCATTATGGTGGCACGACGCACTGTAGCGAAATACCGAGAGTCTTTGTCAATCCCGCCCTCAAACCAGCGCAAACAGTTGGTTTGACCTCAACCGAGAAGGAAGACATTATGCAACTCAATATTACCGGACATCACGTAGATATCACCGAGCCTTTGCGCGAATTTGTGAATACAAAGTTTGCCAAACTTGAGCAATACTTTGACCGAATTAACCAGGTTTACGTAATATTGAGTGTCGAAAGAGTGCAGAAAGTGGCGGAAGCTACGCTGCACGTAAACGGCGGCGAGTTGCATGCCACCTCGGAACATCAGGATATGTATGCCGCTATCGATGGCCTAGTTGATAAACTGGCACGACAGCTTAATAAGCATAAAGACAAACTGAAACAGCACTGATCCCATAGGCAACTATCGGCTCGTTACTCTCAGGGTTGCGAGCCGATTAGTATTTAAGGGATGAGACTAAGTGAAAATGAGATGATCAACGATACAGCACTGCAGCTGACCTCGGTATTAAATGCCGAATGCACGAAAAGCAACGTTCACTGCGCCAGTAAAAAACGCGCACTTGAAATCATCAGCGAACTGGCGGCTAAACAGCTGAACCTAGCACCGCAGGTGATTTTTGATGCCATTCTTACCCGCGAACGCATGGGCAGTACCGGGATTGGTGCTGGGATTGCTATCCCTCATGGAAAACTTGAAGAAGACACGTTGCGCGCTGTAGGCGTGTTTATTCAGCTCGAACAGCCCATTGCTTTTGATGCGGTTGACAATCAGCCGGTTGACCTGCTTTTTGCCTTGCTGGTTCCAGCCGATCAATGTAAAACCCATTTACATACTTTGTCATTGGTGGCCAAAAAGCTCGCTGATAAAGCGGTATGCCGTCGCCTGCGCAGTGCGCAAAGTGACGAAGAGCTGTTCCAGATTATTACCGAAGACGAGTAAATCGCGAAAATTACTCTTTTAAGTCAATGCCCTATAGTTTTTTAACAGCAGCAATTCTGCGATCAGGTGAATATCTCGGTGCTTACCTACGTGAGTGGCCGAGAGAAATAATACACCTGCGGTTAGGAAGACATTGGGTATTTTAGGGAGATAAACGATGGTGCTGATGATTGTCAGCGGCCGTTCTGGTTCTGGGAAGTCCGTAGCCCTGCGTGCGCTTGAGGATATGGGCTTTTACTGCGTTGATAACCTGCCGGTGGTACTGCTCCCCCAGCTCGCACAGGAGCTGGCACAGCGTAATACCTCAGCGGCAGTGAGCATTGACGTGCGCAACATGCCAGAAACGCCTGAAGTTTACGAACATGCCATGACTCAGCTGCCAGACAGCTTCTCACCCCAGTTGCTGTTTCTGGACGCCGATCGCAACACGCTGATCCGTCGCTATAGCGACACGCGGCGTTTACACCCTCTTTCTAGCAAGAATCTGTCTCTTGAAAGCGCCATCGATCAAGAGGCCGAACTGCTTGAGCCTTTGCGCTCCAGCGCCGACCTGATTATTGATACCTCAGAGATGTCGGTGCACGAACTGGCTGAAATGCTGCGTACACGGCTGCTTGGCAAGCGCGAACGTGAATTGACCATGGTGTTTGAGTCTTTTGGATTCAAACATGGCATTCCTATTGATGCAGACTATGTGTTTGACGTACGTTTCTTACCTAATCCGCACTGGGATCCAAAGCTTCGCCCGATGACCGGTCTGGATAAACCCGTTGCCGCCTTCCTTGACCGCCATACGGAAGTTCATAACTTTATTTATCAGACGCGCAGCTATCTCGAACAGTGGTTACCGATGCTGGAAACCAACAATCGCAGTTATCTGACCGTCGCTATCGGGTGTACTGGCGGGAAGCACCGGTCGGTTTACGTGGCTGAAGAGCTGGCCGACTACTTCCGCTCCCGTGGAAAAAACGTACAGTCACGCCATCGTACGTTAGAAAAACGCAAACCATGACGGTTACTCTTGATGACGGTAAAAAGCTATGTCGATAAAACAAAAAGTTGAGATAAAAAACAGGCTGGGCATGCACGCTCGTCCGGCAATGAAACTGTTTGAGCTGGTACAAAGTTTTGAATCGGAAGTCATGTTGCGTAACGATGCAGGAATTGAAGCAGAAGCTAGCAGCGTCATCGCCCTGCTGATGCTCGACTCTCCTAAAGGTCAGGAAATAGAAATTGAAGCCACCGGTCCCGACGAAGCCGAAGCGCTGGCTGCTGTCCTCAATCTGATTAATTCAGGTTTTGACGAAGACTGATTTTCCCTGATTCATCTCACAGGGCAGCCATCACTGCCCTGCTGTCCTTCCACCGTTTTAAATTCTGCTTAAACAGTCAATGGCAATTGCCTTGAAACTGTCAAAGTCTTGACTGCTTAACAGTCGGCTCATTGACCTCTCACGCACGAAGGTGACAAACAGGTCATAGATGGCCATCGCCTCCTCGTAGTCCGCCTTGCTGATCGCCAGCAGGAAAATAACGTGTGCCGTTTCGCCCTCACCCCATTTAATGCCCTGTGGGGAAAGCACGGTGATCACCACGGTTTTTTTCGCCAGCAGGCCCAATGAGTGCGGCAGCGCGATACCTTCGCCGAGCATGGTCGATACAATTTCTTCACGCTCGACCACCGACGGATAAAACTCTTCATCAACATACCCCTCTTCCTCAAGCTGGGAGCAAATCTTGCGG
The DNA here is from genome assembly GCF_002093625.1 of Rouxiella silvae. Lineage (GTDB taxonomy): Bacteria > Pseudomonadota > Gammaproteobacteria > Enterobacterales > Enterobacteriaceae > Rouxiella > Rouxiella silvae. The sequence continues at coordinate 14,361 of NZ_MRWD01000024.1, forward strand.
AAAAGCTGCGCCTGCGTCATCGGTTCATCAAGGCGCATAAAATGGCGTTGATCGAAGAATTTCTCGAGCATATACGGGCGCGTGCGATCCACTAGCACCAGCTTACCGAGCTGTTCCATCTGATATTCGGTAGGAAAAGGCGAAAGCACCACCACCGGCTTATTGCGCTCGGTTACGCGGGCATTGGCGATAATAAAATCTTCATCAATGTGCTGAAGCTTTTCATAATCGCGCAGTGAGATTATTTGAGTAATAACAATTTGTGGAAACTTACGGCTAATCTGCGCCTGAATCATGCGAATGGTGGAATTACCGGTGTCGCACACCAGCATCGCCTGCGGATGACGCTGATAGCCAATGTTGTAGTGCCGCTCTAGCCCAACGCCAATGTGCAACACCAAGAAGCCGATTTCATTTTCACTCAGACTATATGGAGTGTATTTCCCCCAGCTTGATACCGCCGCCAGCGTCACATCATAGGCCATCGGATAGTGCTGCTTAATATTATTAAGCAGCGGGTTAGGAATATTAATCTGATATTTAACCCGAGTGATCATGGCCTTGATATGCGTCAGCAGATCCGAGCGAAGCTGTTTATCGCCTTGCAAATCATAATTATAGTGGGCATTGATGTACGACAGAATGTAATCGACCAGCGATTCCTCGTCATCGGCATTAATGTCGGTAGGTAAAATGCTCTGCACCCGCCGCACGGCAATATTTACCCGCAGATAGGCCTCTTCGGCGGCAGGGATCTCTTTGCCGACCATTCTTTTAAGTTCGGCGGCCAGTTTTACCGAAATTTGCTTAACCGCCGGCTCTTCCTCTTCGGCGTCAAAGTCGGTCAACGGATAACCGCCGGCGATGCGCTTCACGGCCACCGCGCAGTAAAGGATCAGATACTGCTCACCTTCATCGGTCAGTTGAATCGACGACTGCGTCAACAGCTGGTGCATAAAATCGGTCAACGGCAGTAGAGCCTCGGACTCAAGGCTCTCGGCTTTAAGAAAGGAGCTGATTTGATCGTCGTTGTTTAGCTGAAACAGCAGGTCGGTAAGGCAGGCGCGGATCGCCAGCTCAGAGCCGAATAGCTTCATACCATAGCGCGGCTTAGTCTCAATATTTAAATGATAGCGGGCAAGATGCTCTCGCACCTCCGGCATATCATTTTGCAGTGTACCCCGGCTGACGAACCATTCGTCGGCCAGGTCTTCCAGCTTTAATGAAAATGATGAGGTCAAAAAACGGATCAGCAGTCGATTAACCCGCTCCGCCGCAGTGCGCGGCGTGGGGTTGGTCGATTTACCGGGCTGTTGCAGAATAGAAAACAGGGCAGCATCTTCAACTTTCAGCTGATAACCGCTGCCGCGGTTGTGTACAAAGCACGCGCCGTACTGCTGCATAATTTCATTGAGCGCAGTAATATCGGCACGCACCGTGCGCGTGGAGACTTCCAGACGCTTTGCCAGCTCATCCTGCGGCAACGTTTCCGTCTGTAATGCATCAAACAGTACTGCCAATCGTTGGTAAGGAAATCTCACGTAAACCTTCTGTTTTCAGGGCACCATCACCATCTGCGACGGGCTGCCAACCGCAGTATAGTCGTCTACAAAAATTAATTTTCCGCTGCCACTCTCAACCTTGAAGCGAGTAATATTGTCACTGCGCTGATTCAGGGCATAAACAAATTTGCCGTCAGCTGACAGGGTCAGCGTGCGTGGATAATCGCCACGCGTCCAGAACTCATCTGCCCAGCGCATTTCTCCGCTGCCGGTGACAGTAATCTGCGCAATGCTGTTGTGTAAACGGTTGGCAACGTACAAGTGCTTGCCATCTTTACTCAACACAATACCGGCGGCAAAATTAGTGCCTTTGAAATTCGGTGGAAGTGTTGAAAGGCTGTGCAACTGCGTTAAGGTGCCCGTGGCCTTGTCAAAATGATAGCTGGTCAGTACCGAAGCTTCCTCATTGACCAGGAACACTACGTCACCGTTGGGATGAAACACAAAATGACGCGGCCCAGCACCGGCGGATGAGGCATTGATAAACGCCGGGGAGTTGGCCTCAAGCTGACCATTGGACGAATTCAGCTTCCACTGATAAATACGGTCCAGCCCGAGGTCAGTCGAGAATACATACTTACCGCTGGGATCGGTGGCAATCATGTGCGCATGCGGGCCATTGTGGTCACTGATGGCAAAGCTACCCTCAGCTGCGGCGGCAGGCTTACCCGCACCCGCAGGACCTTCGTCCTGATGCACCGAGCTGGCGTCTCCCAGCTTGCCACTGCCGTCTATCGGAAACGCTGCCACAATACCGCTGATATAGTTGGCCACCAGCAGGCGATCGCCACTCGGCGTTAACGATAGATACACCGGCCCCGCCCCCTGAGAGTCCACCTGATTAATCAGACTCAGGCTGCCGTCTTCGGGATTGATATGGTAAGCGGCCACAGAGCCGTGCTTGCCGCCGTTGTAATTATCTACCTCACTGCCGATGTACAGCGTTTTACCACCGTGGCCCACCACCATCTGCGCCTGGTTTGGCAATTTGCTGACCAGAACTTTGTCACTGAGGGCTCCGGATTTGGCGTCTACCTTAAAGCGATAAACTCCTTCACCGTTCGGGTTGTAAGTACCTACGTAAGCGTAATGTGCTGTCTCGGTTGTCATTGCCTTCTCTGCTGCATACAGCGGCATGGCAGAAACTGCCATCAGCGCTGAGGTTAAACCTGAAATACGTAGCCAGTTTCTCATAGTTCCTCTTATGCTTTTAATGGAAATAACAACTACTTACAACCTGAAAGTGCAGATTAACCGATCAGGCGCTTAACGCTGGCCAGCAGCGTTCTCACATCCTCAGGACGCGTATTGCCGCTGGCGCTGTCGATAATAGAGCTATAGATGTGCGGAATGATTTTGCTGACGCCAGCTTCGAGGGCAATTTCCATTATCGCGTCGAAGTTTTCTAAATCGATGCCGCCGGTGGGTTCGAGCCAGAAGTCCTGTTCGGCACAGGCGCGGGCCACGAAGGCAAACTCTTCGCGCGTTTTCAGACCGCCCATTGGGAAATATTTAACTGAGCTGCCACCCATGTCTTTCAGCAGGGCAATGGCCGTGTCGACCGGCACAATGCCGTCGTTGGCCGTCGAGCTGAGCGGACCGGTAGAAATTTTCACGAAGCCGACTTTACCCGTTGGAGAAATCAGGCCATTGACTACGCTGTCGTTCTGACCCAGCAGTGCACGGCTGGTGCCTACGCCGGTGAAAACCTGGTTCACGTGCTGCGGCTGAACCTGCTGAGAAATCTGACTCACCATCAGCGACTGGCGCGGATCGCCCGCCCCCAAGCCCACGGAAAGCGCATTTTCAATTAGCGCAGCGTACTCTTTCATGTCAGCGACGGCGCTTGCCACATCGGCATAATTTTTTGATAACACGCCCACCAGCACGTGACCTTCTGCGGCCTCGTAAATGTCGCGGGCATTGTCTTTAGAACCGGCCAATACGTTAAGGCAGACACGGTCGCGATAAAAATTCGGGGTCAGCTTCATGCTTTCTCTCCGGTAAACAGAACCTTGAAACACTGTGCAACGGTGACCAGCTGTGAGGGGGTTACGCTGCGCACGTCGACGTCAATTTTTCCTTCGTTGGCCCGATAGCCACGGAAGTAGATCGCAATTTCACCGGTTTTCATCGCATCGACGATAGCTTTGGTTTTCCAACCAAGCACCGCTTCGTCAAAGGTGATTTCAGTACGGGCGATGTCACGACCTGCGCTGTCCCAAACCACCTGCGCCGATACGCCGTTCAATGCGTTCAGGCTGCTGATAAACGGTGTCATCTTGTCGACCATTTCCTGACCGGTTGTTTTGGGCTGGGTAATATAGCTTTCAATCGCCTGAGTCAGACCGAGGATGCCCTCTTTGCCCACTTTCATAGCACGACCGATGCCGCCAGACTGCAATTTCACCCACTCAACGTACTGTTTTTTGCCCAGCACCAGTCCGCTGGTCGGGCCTTCAATCGCCTTGGCACCGCTGTAAATCACCAGGTCAGCGCCCATTTCGTAATAACAGGTCAAATCTTCTTCCGCCGCCGCATCGACGATCAGCGGGATATTGTGTTCGCGCGCCACGTCGGCGGCTTCGGCAACCGATAAAATACTTTTCTGCACCGAATGGTGTGACTTGATATACATAATGGCTGCGGTACGCGGAGTGATGGCTGCGGCCAGCTGTGCGGCCGAACATTCGTTGGCATAGCCCGCCTCTCTCACTTTGCCGCCGCCCATCGTCACCATGGTGGCGACCGGCGCACCAAAGTTAACGTTGTGGCCTTTCGGCAGAACAATTTCGTTTGGCACAGTCAAGGGTTCGGCGTGCAGATTTTCAAGCAGCCAGGCATCGTCTTTGACGATCACAGCGGCGACTGACTGGGCGATACCGGCCGAGGCGCAGGAAACTACAACCGAACTTTCAACGTTGAGCAGCTTGGCGATATAGGCACCGGTTTTATTCACCAAATCCTTCATCTCGAAGAAATGGTTTAAACCCGTATTGACCACCTCAGCCACGTCGGCGCGCGGGGTAGACACACCCAAAATAGTCATGCGGCCTGAAGCATTAATGACTTGTTTTAAATCGTACTTCTCATAGATTGAAGACATTTTTTGACTTCCCTTCATCTGTTAATAGCAGCTCACCGGCAACGATTGCCGCCAGCGGCACCAGAATGCGGTCACCCTCGACCGTCAGACCTTCCGAATCGATAAACACCTGCGGCGCATGTTCAATATCAAATAGGGTTAAATCGGCATCACAGCCCAGGTCAAGACGCCCCTTGGACGGCAAGCGCAGCGCATCGGCGGCGTGACGCGTGACGCAGTCGATCACCTGAGGCAGCGAAAGGCCCACGCTAAAGAATTTGGACATCACCGTCGCCAAGCTGTGCACCGGTCCAGCCAGTCGATTGCGGCAATAAATATCGGAGCTGATGGTGTGCGGAATGATGCCCTGTTTAATCGCGACTTCAGCCACGGCGAAGCTAAAGCTGGCCGAGCCGTGCCCAACGTCAAGCAGCACACCGCGCTCGAGCGCGCGTTTTATTGCCTCACGCAGCTGCCCTTCAGGGGTTAGGATGCGGTTAGGCTTGCCGTTATAGCAGTGGGTGATAATGTCGCCGGACTCGAGCACGTCGGCAATTTCATCGAGATTGGGTGGATTATTACCAATGTGCACCATCAGCGGCAGACCGCCGTTTTCCTGCTGCATCTCTTTGGCAATAAACAGCGGTTTGATGCCGTTTTTACCGACCACGCTGCTGCTCATGCGTGCTTTAAGACCGATGATAAAGTCAGGATTATTCGCCATCGCCTGACGCACGCCGACTTTATCTATCTGACTCATGTCCGCCAGTTCGTTTTGCGTCACGATACCGGTGCGGGCAATGTTCAAAAAAGCGAAGACGTTGGTTTTGGCATCACGGGTGATTTGATAGAAATCATCGACGTCGTTGGCGCCGGTGCTGCCAGCGTCAATCACCGTCGTCACCCCGCTGCCAACGCCCACCAGGTCAGGCTCGTCGTAATAGATTGGTGATTTTGCATAGCAGTGAACGTGAGAGTCGATCCAGCCTGCGCTGACCCAATATTGGCCCTTGAGATCAAGCGTTCGGGTGGCGGTCGCCTCTGCGGCAAGCTGACCTACTGCGGCCAGCTTGCCGTCCAGAATGGCGATATCAGTCAGGCTGCCGTCTGCATTTTTTGCCTGTCTGAGGATCAAATCATACATACGACATGTCTCCTTAAACTCTCTATCGATAACAATCTGTTATAGCGAAATCGGGAAGATAGCACCGAGGATCATCGCGCCAAGAATAGCGCCACCGGTCAGCGGTTTTTTCCAGATGTAAAACACCAACGCGCCAAGCAACGAACCCAGACCAATCGGAATAGATGCCGCCATGGCAGAAAGAATAATCAAAGGTCCGAGGAAGCGGCCTGTCGCGTTACCCGCGCCCATCATGACGTCGGCACCGTAGGTAGAGTTACCCTGATTGATGGTAAATTTACGAGCCAGAACAATGATGTAACCTACTGCCAACCCTAATACCAAGCCCGTCACCAGGGAGGCCGCGAAGTTAGCGACTGGGAAAACGATGCCCGCACCAAGCAGCAGCGCAGGTACGCCGAGGCCAATACCGGTCTGAATGGCGCCACCGATATCAAGAATACCGACCAGTGAACCTTCAATGATGCGCGCAAACAGGAAGCTGGCACCGAAGGCAGCTACCGCGCCATAAACGCCAGTGTCCATTCCCGAACGCAGCATCGAAACAAATGCCACTTCGTTGAATGCACCAATGCCGTACAAGTAGTACATGTGCGTACCGGCAAACACACCGGCAGAGAGTAATCCGACAAAGATCGGGAACGACCATTCGGCGTACCAGAAACCACTTTTGGCTTGTTCTTCCATTTTCATGTCCCCTTATTTGCCACTGAGTGAGTTGTGGATGCCGTTCAGCCACGTTGGGACGTCAAGCATGAAAGACTGCAACAGTTTCACGTCAAATCCACGGAAGAAGCCGCTCAGCACGAACAGAGCAATAATCGCGCCCATCATCACTTTAGTGACGTGGTTCCAACCGCCCTCTTCAACGCCTTTGCCGATCAGAATACCCAGCACCAGACCCGGTACGGCGTTGCCCATAATCATCTGCGCCAGACCTCCAAAAATGGTGCCCCAGAAGCCTGAACGACGACCGGCATCAATCGCCGCCAGCCAGAAGATAACCGGCATCACAGTGTTGACCAGCATGTTGGCAGCAGGTACCAGCACTTTGATTGCCGTGACCTGTAGAGCAGGCGGCACCGCAGAGGCGGTAGTGTTCAGGAAGGCAACGACAATCATGCCGATGATGCCGCCAGCAATCGCCATTTTGCGTGGATCGTGCAGGGTTTCTGCCACGTTGCGATTCTTCATCATCAACACGGCGGCGGCCCAGTTAGGAATAATGCGGTGGTCGACATCCTGAGTGAAGGAGCCTGCCGCCACGGATGACGCCCAGGCGTTGAAGAAAAAGCCCAGTCCGAAAGAGAAGTGTGAAGCCGGATCGCCTTCGCAAGAATTTAGCTCGCCCAGCGTACGAAAAGCCCCCATCCCCTGTACGGTGGGTGCGTGGAACATACGTGCAGCGCCTGCACCTACGCCAACGCCCACCAATCCGCCGATAATAAGCGACTTGAATAAGATAATTAAAAACATCAGGTTATCCTTGTGATTTTATATACTCGGCAAGAAAAGCTGCGCACCCTGCGGCGACAGCTCTCCCTGTGGCGAATATTTATTTCTTGGTGAATATGACCTGTTCGGTATTAATCACGGTCATATTGACGGTGATGTCTAACGCGACGTAATAACTCTTCCTTTCCCTGGCCAGAAAGAAGAACAAAAATTTCTCTCTGGTAACCTTCTCTTCTGCTGTAATGACCTTGACGTCCTGCGGTTCAATGCGCAGCAAAATATTATCAGTAGATTTAAGAACGGTTCTTTGGACCTGGCTAAGCGCCGAGGAAAAAGCCGCGGCTTTTGTCTCGCCTTTTCCCTCAACCTTGACCGTGGTCGTCAAATTCTGCTTCATTACGGCTGGCCATTTTTCTTGATATAAGTTTCAACCAATTTTTGACCCAGTTCTTCTTTGTCCATAAAGCCAAAGCCCAGTACGGTACAACCTTCGTTAATTGCCGTTACGCCTTCATCAACAGAACGCATACCGTGTTTGGCTTTGTATTTATATTTATTCTGAGCAGTGATTGCACCTGCACCGCCGCTGCCACAGAAGGAGATACCAAAGGTTGCGCCTTCTGCATTCATCACGTCGCCCAGTTTCATGTCGGCCGCAACACCAGGAATAACAATGGCTTTACCGCCCGCTGCTTCTACGCCTGCTGCAACTTTCTGGCCTTTACCTAAGCGGTCGCCGATAACTACGATGACTTGTCCCATATTTAAACTCTCCAGATAAGTTGTTTATGACGTTAAAAATACGACGTTATGAATAAATAGATTTAAAAATCTTCACGATTAGTGGTTATTATCTTTCGCCACTTCGAAATGTACCGAGAGTAAATAGGCTTCCTCGATCGGCAAGTTATCCAGCATCTCGACAACCTTTTCCGCCATTGTCATCGACTCTGCCGATATTTCATCAAACAGTTCTTTTTCAACTTCCGGCAATGGCTCGCCGGTAATAGAGCGCAACACCATGGCTTTAACGTGAGAAGTTAACATCTGTTGCTGAACGTCGTTGGTAAATATATTTTCAGCGTTCAACATCTTTTGAATATCAGCCAATAACTGTTCGGTTCTTTCTGGCGCATCTTTTAATTCAAGTGCATTCTTCATAACAATCTGCTCTGCCCCTTTTACAGATGCGATCCCATTATTTACTGGCAACCACTTTCATCTGTTCTTACCCTACTCGCATGACGAATTAGTGTGTAGACGGTTTTTTTCCAGTTCAAACTGGAAATGGCGAGCACTGAGCAGATCCATTTCTCAAAAATGCAATTGGAAGGCACATACCGCGCGTCGATTAAGATTTAGCAGTGGAAATGACTGAGAAATGCGGGGAGGTCAATGTCCCTTCCCCATTCATTTTTAAACGGGGAAGGGTATAGAAACGGGGACTATCTGAATTTCTTATGATTTTCGTTACGAGTTTCTTTAAAGCCTTCGGCCTCTTTCTTCGCATCGGCCATTTTATCGGCTTTTGCCAACTCAGAGGCTTTATCGATCTGACCAATCAGCGTATCTAGACCTTTGTGATAATCCTGAATCTCAGGGCTATTATCAGGCTTGGAGTCGAATTTAGGCGGTTTGGATTTTTTGGCATCCTGCGCAGCAGCCTTCATTTTTTCCAAACCGGACAGGAAGTCAGCCTTGCTGTCAGTCTTCAAAATCTTGCCGTAGTTATCGGCAATCGTGTCCATATCTGTTTCTAAATCGGCCGCCATTGACTGGATACTCCAGCCCAGCAGGGCAACCGTCGCTAATGCAATAACATGTTTACGCATGCTTACCTTCCATTTATTTTTTGATTTATTAGAAATAACGACATTGTTTATGGGACTATTGCTGCCATTAACATAAGTGCAACACCAGGCAATTGGCACCCCTTTTTTGTAAAGAATGTTAAGCGACAGAGTGTTGAGCAGCAGAAAGGCAGCGACGGCGGGCCCGTCGCTGTTATAGAAGAGGTTACGGTTTATTCGCCGGCGATTTTCATCTCTGGCAGGATAATGGAGCCACACTGAATATTGCTGCGCGTTTCAATGTCGCTGCCAATGCTAACCATGTTGCGCAGCATATCTTTCAGGTTACCGGCGATGGTTATTTCGCTAACCGGATACTGAATTTCACCGTTTTCGACCCAGAAACCGGCCGCACCGCGTGAGTAATCGCCGGTGATGCCGCTCACTGCCTGCCCCATCAACTCAGTCACCAGCAGGCCTTTGCCCAACTTACGCAGCATCGCGTTAAAATCGTCACCTTGACCCGCAATGCGCCAGTTGTGAATGCCGCCCGCATGGCCGGTGGTTTGCAGTCCGAGTTTGCGAGCGGAGTAGCAGGTCATTAGCCAAGTTTGCAGTACGCCCTCTTTCACAATATCGCGGCGCTGGGTGCGAACGCCCTCGCTGTCGAATGGCGTTGACGCCATGCCCTTCAGCAAATGCGGATGTTCTTCAACGGTAACCCACTCAGGAAGAATCTGTTTACCCAGACTGTCGAGCAGGAAAGAAGATTTTCTATAGATGCTGCCACCGCTAATTGCCCCGACTAAATGCCCAAACAGGCCGGTTGCGACTTCGGCAGCAAACATTACTGGCGCTTTCATGGTCGGCAGTTTGCGTGGAGAAAGGCGTGACAGCGTACGGCGAGCGCACTCTGCACCTACCCATTCAGGGCTTTTCAGTTCGTCCATTGAACGGGCAATGGTATAGGCATAATCGCGCTCCATATCACCCGCCGCTTCGGCAATGACTGATGCAGAGAGGGAGTGACGGGTCGAACAATAGCTTTTCAACATGCCGTGGCTGTTGCCGAACACGCGAATTCCGTAATGGCTGTTGAAGCTGCCACCTTCGGTATTGGTAATGCGTTTATCCACGGCCAGCGCGGCTTGCTCGGCGCGCGCTGCAAGCTCTATTCCACGATCGGCGTCGAGTTCGGTTGGGTGAAATAGGTCGAGATCCGGGGCGTCAAAGGCCAGCATCTGCTCATCGGCTACGCCCGCGAAAGGATCTGGCGAGGTGTAGCGCGCGATGTCCAACGCCGCCTGCACGGTGCGAGCAATCGCGTCCGGGCTGAGATCGGTAGAGGACGCGCTGCCTTTACGTTGTTGATAGTAAACGGTAATACCGAGTGCGCCGTCGCTGTTAAACTCAACATTTTCAACTTCACCAAAGCGGGTGCTAATCCCAATACCGGTTGTTTTGCTGACTGCCACTTCCGCGCCGTCAGAACCAGCTTTCGCTAACTCCAGAGCCTGCGCCACGGCCTGTTCCAGCGTTTTACGTTGCTCAGCCACTTGAGTGGTTACGTTCATCAGCCCGCCCTTCTTTAAAATAAGGTGTTAAGTAAAAAGTTGCAGATAATTACTTTCAGATTCTTCAGAGTCTAACAGAGACTTAGCACAATTTCGCATTCCGTCTGGGTCTTTTGGTGCCAACCGTGCGATAATGCGCCCAAGAATTTTAAGGATCCATAATGACTAAGAAAATAGAAGACTGGCTCGACGATGTTCCTGAAGAGAACAACGAAGAAGATGAAGAGATCATCTGGGTCAGCAAGAGTGAAATCAAACGTGATGCAGAAGCACTGAAAGATCTCGGTGCCGAGATGGTTGATCTGGGAAATAACTCCCTCGACAAGATCCCGCTCGATGAAGACTTGCGTGCTGCCATTAATCTCGCGCAGAAAATCAAGAAGGAAGGCCGCCGTCGCCAGATGCAGCTTATTGGTAAAATGCTGCGTTCACGCGACATTGAACCCATTCAGACTGCACTCGACAAACTGAAGAATCGCCATAACCAACAGGTTTCACTGTTCCACAAGCTTGAGGTTCTTCGCGACCGTCTGGTTGAAGAAGGTGATGACGCGGTGCCAGCGGTATTAGAACTTTATCCGCAGGCCGACCGTCAGCAGCTGCGTGCGCTGGTGCGTAACGCGCAGAAAGAAAAGGCGACAAACAAGCCACCAAAGGCTTATCGCCAGATTTTCCAGTACCTCCGCGAACTGGCCGAAGCTAAACAATAACCGTTGTTCTTGACGCTGTATCTTACTACAGCGTCAACAACGTGGTTCTTATGCTAAGCATTAGGCTTGGCTTTATCGAATACGTTAAACCGCAGCGCCCCCTCCAGCTCTTCTTCCGCCTCTTCGAACAGCAGTACCAACGCGCCAAAGCGTCTTTTTCGTCCGGCATTCAGGTTGATAAAATCAATTTCTACCGGCAGCGCAATACCACCGGTGACTTCATCCCACAGCGCATCCAGATTCGCGCCAAATTGTTCGTTGAGCGTAAATTGACGGGCAAAATCGGCATAAAAAGCCGCCAGGTCCGGGATATGATTAAAATCGAAGACCACTTTTTTCATTTTTTACTCCACCCGAACAACATTCTTGTAGTGATTACGGCTGACATAGATAAGGCCATCATTGGCGAACAGCACGCGATCGGCACCGCGACGTCCGCAGTGGTAGTTAATATCGGCCTCACGCCACACACGACCCGGCGCAGAGGGCAAGCTCTGCTCACGGTTGGAGAAACGGTCTCCGCCAATCGCTTTGCCTGGCAGCACCTGGCAAAGATTTCCGGCGCGAGCATCCCAACCGGCATCGCGCGCCTGTCTTTTAGTGACATAAAAATCAGGCAGGCGGTGATTCTGTCGCAGGTAACTGACCACATTATTTTCCGCCGTTAATGACTCAATATTCCCCTGCGCAGGGTGGAAAAAACTCATCTTCGCCACCGAACTGCCGCTGAGCATCAACAACAGTGCCGCCGCTAGCAAATTAATCCCGCTCCACCTCTTTACTGCTCTCATTGTCACCTACTTTTAGAATAGACAGATTTCAGCCTACAGATTGCCAAGATGCAGCGTTTTAACCTGCAAATACTCTTCCAGTCCCAGCACCGAACCTTCTCGGCCCAGACCAGACTCTTTCACGCCGCCAAAAGGCGCGACTTCGGTCGAAAGTGCGCACTCGTTGATGCCAATCATGCCGCTTTCAATCGCATCGGCCACGCGGAAAACGCGTTGCAGATTTTGGGTATAAAAATAAGCCGCCAGGCCAAACTCAGAATCATTGGCGCGCTTAACGACTTCTTCTTCGGTTTTAAAACGAAAACAGGCAGCCAGCGGGCCAAAAGTCTCTTCGGATGCCACTTTCATCGGGTCGCTCGCCTGAGCAATAACCGTCGGCTGGAAGAAATTGCCGCCCAACTTATGCCGCGACCCGCCGGTCAACAGCTTGCCACCGTGCTCTAAGGCATCTTTAACATGTTCTTCCACCTTTTCAAGCCCTTTAATGTTAATTAACGGACCAACGATGACGCCTTCCTCCATGCCGTTACCCACTTTGAGTTGGCTCACTTCATCGGCCAAACGTTTAACAAAGGTGTCATAGATGCCGTCCTGCACGTAAATGCGGTTAATCGACACGCAAACCTGCCCGGCGTTACGGAATTTACAGGCCAGCACACCGTCAATCGCGGCATCGATGTCGGCATCATCAAACACGATGTAGGGTGCATTCCCCCCAGCTCCATCGAGACTTTTTTCATGGTATCGGCACTGTTGCGTACCAGCGTTTTGCCGACTTCTGTTGAACCGGTAAACGAGATTTTTCTCACCGCGCTGCTGGCCATAATTGCGTCGCTGATAGCCGAAGTATCGCCCGCCACGCCGTTGATCACGCCATCCGGCACGCCCGCCTGCTTCGCCAGCTCGAGCAGTGCAAAGGCCGACAGTGGCGTATTATTCGCAGGCTTAATGAGCCCGGTGCAGCCCGCGGCCAACGCGGGCCCCAGTTTGCGAGTTAGCATTGCTAAAGGAAAATTCCACGGCGTAATGGCGGCCACTACGCCAACAGGTTCGCGGGTGGCAAGAATGCGTGACCCTGATTTTACCGGAGGGATAATTTCCCCGTTGGCGCGTTTAGCTTCTTCGCCAAACCACTGAAGGAAGCTGGCAGCATATTCCACTTCTCCCAGCGCTTCCTTCAACGGCTTACCCTGCTCAGCCACCATCAGCTCACCAAGGAACTGTTTGTTTTCAATCATTAACTCGTACCAGCGATGTAAAATTTCGGCGCGAGCCTTGCCGGTGGTTTTCCGCCATGCGGGAAAAGCTTCGCTGGCGGCTTTGATTGCTGCTTCGGTCTCCGCCTTTCCGGCACGAGAAACGCTGGCAACAACTTCGCCGGTAGCTGGATTTTCAACGTCAAAAGTTTCAGTAGTTTTCTTCCAGGAACCCGCCACAAAATAGCCTGTTTTAAAAAGTGGATGTTCTGAAAGTTTGTTTTGTTGAGTCGACATAACGATCCTTTTCCTGAGCGGGGTTCACCACGGTTTTCGGTGAAACATAAGTGATAATCAATGCCTAAGTATAGCCATTAATCACCCGTCCGCTGAGGTAGCCCAGCAGCCAACTGTGCTTTTCAGACTGCTTAACCCCAAGGTTTGATGCTGCCATTTCTACAAATTGGCAATAAAAAAAGGCTGGCGCGTTAATGCGTCAGCCTTTTTTTTTCTTATCGCTGGAGTTTTCTTATCGCTGGAATTCACTTACTGCAGGAAGGCCCGCTGGTAGTTGTGCAAAAGGTTACACAGGCGCCTGACAGGTTCGGTGACCTTCGGGGGTGCATCGTACTCCACCAGTTTTTGCTGATACTCCCCCATCTCTTTCAACAGGCGCTGATAGTAGTATTCGCGCTTGCCTTCGCGTTGGGAGGAAACTACCCGATCGGCAGTGTGGCGGATCTGCTTATGGAACGCTGAAAGCTCTTCGTTGACCGGCACTTCCGCCATTTTCAGGCGCTGATGGGCAATGATAAGCTGCAACGCCAGACGATATTTACCGATGTCATTCGGAAACAGCACCAGCAACTGGTTCAACTGATGGTAAAGCGCTGGCAGATGATTTTCACGTCGACGATAGGCCTTGGTGGTCAGCGCCGATACCGCACTGCTGACGAAACGGTTAAGCAGCGTACGTCCGGTTTTATCGCGTGATTTGTCGCGAATAAGCGAAAGCACGACCAAGGCAATCACACAGCCGATGGCTTGACCGGTCGCGTTATCAAGGAAGCTGGTCACGTCAAAGGTCATCGGGTTACTGAGCACCAGAATGTTAATACACCCCACCAGCAGGCCCAATACGCCTAAACGACGTTTTTGAACCTCGATCCCGATAACAAAGATAAAGATGCCGAGCGACAGACAGAGCAAGAATAAACTTTGCTGCGTCCACGGCAGAATAACCATGTAAAACAGGGAACCTATCGGGATAGCTGCCAGCATACCGACCATAAAGTCGACGGCCATCATGCGAGGATTCGGCGTGCGCATCGCCAAGGAAGTAATTACCGCAATAATGACGATACACCCAGCCCCTGAGGTCCAACCGGTCCACAGCCACAGCAAACAGCCAATGGCGCTTGAGACGAAGGTACGCAGGCCGTTAATCATGGCGTGATGCATTTCGGCCGAAGCGGGTTTCACCACCACCTCGCCGCTCAGCACATTGTTTTCGGTACTGCTAATGCTGCTGTTGGTGTGAATGCCTTTAATCATTAATAATGCGCGGCTACCGGAGCCAATCCACGAATAAAGTGGCAACGCAATGGTATCGGTTGGAATTGTGGCGGCAATCTGGCGCAGCTGCTTCATTCTTTTACGCACGTCCTGCAAATTTTCAACCGGCTCGTTGACCCGCTGTTTTATCCCTTCGGGCACCAGCTCCGGCGTGGTCTGCATAATAATGTACGTTTCGCAGGCTTGGGTGATCATGCCCAGCGAAATGCTGTGCAAAGCCTTAAGACGGCGATTAACGCGCTGCCAGCGGGAAGACTCCATCATCAGACTGCCGCGCATGGCGTTGATAGCAGTGCTGCTTTTCACCAGCGTGTTCCAGGCTTTATCCATCTCTTCTTTTTCAGCCTGATTCACGCTCAGCTTAATCAGCATGAACTGGTCGAGCATCAGTTGGTCTACCGCGCGGTCAATGTCTTTCTTGATTGAGCGTGGTGAGAAAATCAGGTCGGCAAAAATAGCGGCGCAAATACCTACCACAATTTCACTGCATCGTTCGACGGCAAACTGCGGGGCCTCAACCACATTAGAAGATGACAGCACCACAATGATAAGCGCCGTGTAGCCCGCCAGGCCAAAAGCGTAGGAGTTTTCTACCCGTACCACGGTCGACCACCAGGTACAGAAGCCGGCCCACAGGCAGCACACTAGCAGCATCAAAGCGGGGGCTCGAGCAAAGGTCATAATGATGGCAATCGCAGCAATACAGCCAATAAATGTGCCGATTACGCGCAAAATACCGCGGTGGCGGATAGCACCAGCAAAAGGTTCACCGCCCGCCACCAGAGCGGGACCGGCGGCCACGATGGCGGCAGTCATCGCCGACCAGCGTGGTGTTTCTAACTGAAGATAAAACCCGAAAACCAGCGCACCCAGGATGGCAAAGGTCAACTTGCAGGCGAATCGCATGCGGAGAAGTGTCTGGCTATTCATTTTATTTTCTCTTAACCAAACTCGCGCAGGCGATGCAGGAATTTAGTAAACCAAGAGCCGTGTTCTACGCGGTCATGCTCACCGGCGACCACAACGGTAGCCGTAGTCCCTGCCGGATACGGATGTTTTTCATCCATGTCGTCGAGGGTGATTTTAACCGGTACGCGCTGCGCCAGGCGCACCCACTCAAGGTTGCTGTCGATAGTTGCCAGGCCGTTGCTGGCGGCGGTGCTGCTGCTGTTCGTGACCGCGGCGGCTACGCTGTCAACCGTGCCGTGCAGAATGCGGTTGCTGCCCAGCGGGGTTATTTCGACCCGATCGCCGATGCGTACGCGCGCCAGTTTTGTTTCTTCCATGTAGGCGAGCACGTAGAAGGTATGCTCTTTCACCAGCGCCACAGTGGTTTCACCGCGGGTAATAAAGTCACCAGGGTGAACGGTGAGGTTGGTTATCCAGCCGTCAGCCGGGGCCACCACGACGGTGCGTTGCAGATCAAGCGCGGCGGCATTAGCCGTTGCCTTGGCTTTTGCCAACTGATGAAGAGTGGTTTGCAAATCACTGGTCGCCTGCTCGATGGCCTCAATAGACATCGCCTGAGTGCCCAGTTTTACGCGGCGGTTGGCCTCGCGTTTTTTCTCGTCTGCCAGCGCCTGATAGTAGGCTACGTCGGCATTAGCCTGATCTAAGGCTACCTGATAGCGAGGTTGGTCAATTTTGAACAACACGTCACCTTTAGCCACCAACTGGTTATCGTGGACCGGCACATCGGTCACTAGGCCGGCTACGTCCGGAGCAATCGCCACAACGTCAGCGGTGAATTTTGCATCACGCGTCCAAGGGGATTCCGTATAAAAGACCCAGGCACGGAAAATCGCGATGGCGGCCAGGACCACAATGATAAACGTTATTGCATAACGTATTATTTTTATTGATAAGTTTTTCACGACAGCCTCAGACGAAAGCGCAGGATATTAGATAGAAGAGACAGCAATACAAAGCCGTATTAAATAATGCCGGATGCCAGACAAAATCATAGATCCCAGTAGGCGTCAAAATCCGGCGCAGTATAAAAAACACCAGCAACGCCAACAGTATTTCGAAAAAAACCGGGGGAAACGACAATCCGAAAATCACCATTACCGGAAGCAAACTCATGGATATTTCCTTAGACTCATACCACAAAGGTAAAAACGCACAGCAGCCCTCATATTATTTATTAATTTTAACATTACCGCGCGTTTCTGATTCAGAATTTTCAACAATACCGGCACACTTCAAGAGATGACTCTTTAAAGCATGTACAGAAAAGTAGCGTTGGATTGCCAGAAAAGTCGGCGGAGGTAAGATAATGGGTTTCACTGCATCCGAACTTGAGGCTTTTATCTGGACAAGTATATTAGCCTGCTTATTATCAAGTTATCAACATTCTGTGATCACAATCACTTTTAAGCTGAGCTTAACAATGGACCGATTAAAACGCATGTCGATTTTTGCTCAGGTGGTTGAAAGCGGCTCGTATACCGCCGCTGCCGTACGCCTCCACATGAGCGTTTCCGCTATCAGCCAAAGCATTAGCAAGCTTGAAAATGAATTACAAATCAAGCTATTGAACAGAAGCACACGCAGCATTGGTCTGACGGAGGCCGGTAAGATTTACTATCAGGGCTGTAACAAAATGCTGCATAACGTGCGCGAAGTGCACGAGCAATTATACGCTTTTAATAACACGCCAACCGGTACATTACGCATCGGTAGCTCCTCCACAATGGCACAAAATGTTCTTGCTGCCATGACCGCCGAGATGCTGAGTGAGTATCCGGGGCTTACGGTGAATCTGGTTACCGGTATTCCGGCACCGGATTTAATTTCCGACGGCCTGGATATTGTGATCCGCGTCGGCAAGTTGCAGGATTCAAGCCTGTTCTCCAAGCATCTTGGATCGATGCCCATGGTGGTGTGTGCGGCAAAAAGCTATTTGATTCAGCACGGCAGGCCTGAAGCACCAGCAGACATGGTTAACTTCTCATGGTTGGAATATAGCGTGCGTCCTGACAGTGATTTCGACCTAATTTCCCCCGAAGGCCACGCGATACGCATACATCCACAGGGCCGTTTTGTCACCAATGATTCGCAAACCATGATCCGCTGGCTAAAATCTGGCGTCGGTATCGCCTATATCCCGTTAATGTGGATCATTGATGAGATTAACAGAGGGGAAGTCGAGATTCTGTTTGGCAACTATCAGTCAGAGCCGCGCCCGGTGTATGCATTGCACACTGAAAAAGACAAACTGCCGCTGAAGGTGCAAGTGTGTATTAATTATCTGACGGATTATTTCAAAGAAGTGAGTAAGGTTTACCGGCAGCATCGCAAAAGTGAACCGGGCGCAAAATAGCGCCCGGCGGAAATCTCTCTGTCAGCCAATTAACCCAGCCCTTAACGTCGTAGGCTATTTTAAGCGGTGCCGCCGACAGTCAGGTTGTCCAGTTTCAACGTTGGCTGACCTACACCAACCGGCACGCTTTGGCCTTCTTTACCACAGACCCCTACGCCCTTGTCGAGTGCCAGATCGTTACCGACCATTGAAATCTGCTGCATGGCTTCAATCCCAGAGCCTATTAGCGTTGCGCCCTTCACCGCCTTGGTGATGCGGCCTTTCTCAATGAGATAGGCTTCAGAGGTTGAGAACACAAATTTACCCGAGGTGATATCGACCTGACCGCCGCCAAAATTGGGCGCATACAGGCCGTATTCCACGCTGCTGATAATATCTTCCGGCGTAGACTTGCCACCGAGCATGTAGGTATTGGTCATGCGCGGCATCGGCAGGTGTGCATAAGACTCACGGCGACCGTTACCCGTTGGCGCGACGCCCATCAGGCGCGCGTTGAGCTTATCCTGCATGTACCCCTTCAATATACCGTTTTCTATCAGTACGTTGTACTGTCCCGGCACGCCTTCATCGTCGACCGAAATAGAACCACGACGGCCCTGCATCGTGCCATCGTCAACCACAGTGCACAGCTCGGAGGCCACCAGCTTGCCCATCTGACCGCTAAAGACCGAGGTGCCACGGCGGTTAAAATCACCTTCAAGTCCGTGCCCCACAGCCTCATGCAACAGAACACCTGGCCAACCTGCACCCAGAACAACCGGCATGGTGCCAGCCGGTGCGGCAACCGCTGTCAGATTAACCAACGCCATACGCACCGCTTCACGGGCATAGTTATCGGCAATAACCTCACCGTCGGCGGTTTCAAGGAAGTATTCATAGCCAAAACGACCGCCGCCACCGCTTGCGCCGCGCTCACGACGACCATCTTGCTCAACCAGCACGCTAACGGACAGACGCACCAGCGGGCGAATATCGGCCGCCAGTGTCCCGTCGGTTGCCGCAACCAGCACGCTTTCATAAACGCCGCTGATGCTGGCAGACACTTCCTGCACACGGCTGTCGGCAGCGCGAGCGACTTTGTCTACGCGATGCAGCAGGGCAATTTTCTCTTCACGCGGCATGCTTTGCAGCGGGTCAGCCAACGTATAGAGCGCAGCATGATTGATTGCGCCCAAGGTATGGACTTTACCATTGCCCTGATCGCGCACGATACTGCGAGCGGCCAATGCGCTTTGATTCAAGGCATTAAGGGTAATTTGGTCCGCGTAGGCAAAACCGGTTTTTTCACCGCTTACTGCGCGAACGCCAACGCCTTGATCGATATTGTACGAGCCGTCTTTGATAATGCTGTCTTCGATGACCCAGGCTTCGTGAAAACTGGACTGGAAAAAGAGATCGGCATAATCGAGACGGCGCTCAGCCAGCTGGCCTAATACCGAAAACAGGTCTTGTTGACTCAGGTTATTAGCGGTTAGTAACCGCTCACTGACTAGGGCCAGACTCATAATTTCTTCACTCTCTTTGGTCATGTAAAGTCAATGTACAGCCTACCACAGTGTGGACCCGGCCAACACCGTGAGGCAGAGCCGCGCTTATTTAGCCGCAGCGGCCTGAGCATCTTTAGCGGCTTTGGACTGCCGCAAAATTTCGTGGATCTTGGGTTGTTCGATGGTGCCGTCAATCTGATAGCGGATCAGAGAGATCTTGTTCCACAGCGGCGCCAGTGCCTTACTGGCGGCAAACACCGCCGCCCCCACAATCGGGTTGATAACAAAAGCAGTAGCAACCCCCACGGTGGCTGAAATTTCTGGTGCGACCACGGCTTCAAGATTCAGACGCTGAGTCACCAGATTAACATCACCATTAATGGCAATATCCGCCGCCAGGCCATCCACCAATAAATCGTTGGTATGTATTACGCCGTCTTTAATCCAGGCCGTCGACTTGATCGAATCAAAGTAGAAGCCCTGCCCAAACGTATCCCTGAAATCGAGTTGAAGCTTGCGCAATAGTGCGTCGAAGCTCACCAGACGCAGCAGTTGCCCCGCACGACCGCCGCCCATATCCATGATTTCACCCTTGCCGAAGTCGGTTTTCAGGGTGCCGTTCAAGGTTTTCACGTCTGGCTTCCAGGGTGCATCTTTCCAGTGTAAATCGAAATCGACTTTGAAAGGGGCTTCTTTCAGCGGCGTAGTCACCCCAAGGAACGACGTTGCGCGGTCGATATTCTTGCCGCTGAGCGTGCCTTTCAGGGCGGTGCTGTCAGTGTTTTTTGCGTCCTGCTTCCAGTCGCCCTGCACGTCAAGGCGACCTTCTCCGGTATCAATCAGGCCATTGCGCAGGGTCAACGTATTGCCCTGCGGCGCCAGGTCGGCGTTAACCTTGCGCAGGCTTTGTCCCATGAACCAGCAGGCTTCACAGCGCACATTCAGCGCAGGCCAGTTGGCAAAAGAAACGTGGCTGCCGAATGGGCTTTGACTGCCCGCGTTGCCGTTTGCGGTTGTGCTCGGCGTTGACCACTGCGGATTAAAGTAAAGATAGCGCAGATTCGCCAGCCACGGACCTTGGTTGTTCATGTCCAGCGAGCCGTCGATCTCTTTGCCCTTAGCTTTGATATGCATGCCGTCGTCGTTTTGAGTCGAGGTCAACATTAAATCGTTCCACCCCTGTCCCGCTAAGGTAAGACGCGGCGTGGTAACGGTAATTTGATGCGGGAACCCGAAGCCAACCATTTTGCTATTTTCAGTCTGCGTCGCCTTGTCCGGGGAAAGCAAGCCCAGCCAACTTTCTCCATCCAGCGCAGGCAGATGCAGCGTGAGGCTGCTGCTGTCGGGGAGTGCGGGCATTTTAGAGGCATTGGCTTCCCACGACGCGCGGTCAAGAGTGAGCTGTTTACCCAGCAGCCAGCGGCTGTTAAAACGGTCTTTCCCCGCCAACACGCCATTGAGGGTGAAGCTTCGCAAATCGCCCTGCACGTTGACCACCAACGGCAGCGAGCGGCCTGGGGTTTTATTCAACGGATTAGGTAAGTGACTGCTTACATTCTTCAGATCCGCCTCGGTGACTGCCTTGTAGGTCGGCGTACCTTTATGTGGCAGCAGAATATCTACCGCACTTTTCCAATTGGCGCTGCCGCCAATTCTTGCCGCAATCTCTTTTGGTAGGCCAGGCAGTTTTGCAGGCTGCCAGTTACCGTTCAATCCGACATTAATTTCATAATTATCAGGTTGTTCGAACGTTTTAAAGTTAATATTAACCGGCTGACCAAACCAGTTGGCCGTCAACGCATTGCTTTCAAGATTGCCATTATCAAAGCTGAACTGGCCGTTAAGGTTCTGAATCTTGCTTTCAAGCGGCTTGATGAACAGGCTGTTATTTTTAAGATTTACCCCCCCAGTGGCGCGAACCAGCTGTCCGTTCAAGGGGATATCAAGATGTAAGCGCCCACTAACGCTTCCGCCAATTTGCAGCTGCTGCAATGCCGCACCTAAAGAATCATCCAGCGGTGTCTGCATGAAATAGCTGCCAATGTCGCTACCTTGTCCAACAATGTCGGCATCAATAAACAGTTTTTCTTTCAGATAATCGGGAATATTGGCCACGACATTGTTACCCGATGCTTTACCAAGCTGGGTATGGGCTGCTTTCATAAACAGGCCATCGTTAAGGAAATCGAGATCGATATCCAGATTGGTCAACGCAGGCCATTCAGGCTGGAACTGGAAGGTAGAATTGCGCAGCGGAACCCATACCTCAAACTGCCCTTCATTGTGCTTGAAAGGGAAGTCGTGCGGGTTACCATTAAAGCTCAATGTGGCGTTATCAACCTGACCGGCTTGAATTGCCGAACTGAGGTAATCAACCAAATGTTTGCCCATCAGCGTTTCAGGGAAGTAGCGCCACGCCTGTCCCCCGTCATATACCCGAATACCGGACAAAATCTTTAGCCACGGCTGGGCGTCTTTTTCAGCGGGCTGAACATAGCTAAACCCGCCGGTCGCCCACAGTCCCTTGGCTTTAACGTCGACGTTTTTAGACCACAGCGACCAGCCTTCATTATTGTTGGTCCAGTCGAAAACGCCGCTAGCCTGGCTGATTTCAAACGGCGCACGGAACATTTCGCCGTAAGGCAGCAGGCTGTCTTGTAAGTTGACACTGAGCTGCCCGCGAGGCACGCTGCCCTGCAGACTGCCGCTGAAATGATTAACGCCCGGCAGCAGCTCCCAGCGTTGCCAGCCCACGTCGTGCCATTTCATGTTAAAACGTGTCTGATCCGGCTGTTTAAGGGGAATATCCAGCGCCAACTGGTCAATCATGCCGGTCGGCTTAAGGTCTTTCCAACGCTCAAGCAGCGCTGGCGTCAGGAATGAAATGGTCGGGATAAGCGGCCCAATTCTTTCAAGCTGAATATTCGTGCCGCGCAGACGCAGCTCTTCAAGCGGGTTAGGCCCTAAAAATTGGCTATTGGTCGTGATGCCGTTTTCCGGCAGATAAAGCGCGGTAAGTGTGCCTTTTGGCCACGCCTGACCGTCAGTTTTCAAATTTAGCTGCGGGGTACCCATCTGCCAACCGTTGCCCTGACGATTGCCGTGCAGGCTAAGATTATCGACATCAAGTCGATGCGATTGCTCGTCAGTATGCCAAACCGCTTCGCCTTTCTTGACTTGAATATCGCCAGCAAAAACCTGCCCATCGCGTACGGTAAGCCAGGCCGCCAGGCTAAAATTAGCACTTTCAAGGCCGGTATTGCTGCGCAGCCAGCGGCTAAACCACGGCTTCATGTCGATATCGTCAGCCTGGAGGTAGATTTTACCTTCATTAAGCAGGCCGTCATTGTCGTTTAAGTCCATGCGCAGTTGAACCACGCCGTGTTGGCCGTTGAAACTCGATAATCCCAGCTGCCCTTCGGCGCGGTGGCGGTTAGTCGAGTTCAGCCAGGTCATTTGCTGAATATCAAACTCGGCGCGCGGTCCCGAAGGGGTAAGGAAGGTGATGCGGCTATTGCGCAAGTCAAAATGGTCGACCTGCTTGAGGAAAATATCGCTGATACGATTCGCACCAATAGGGCTACCGTGATTGTCGCCACCGCCTATGGTTGAATTCAAATCAAGCTGTAGATTGTAGAAAGTCAGATCGCGGAACTGCCAGCGCAGATGCAGCAGCGACTGCCATACGTCCAGCGCCAGCGTGATGCGTTCAACCTTCCACGAAGAGTCCGGCAGGGTAATTGCCAGATTTTTGACCTCCAGCGTCGGGCCAAAGGTTTTCCAACTGCCCTCGACCTGAGAAAGGCTGACGGGCACACCGGTCATGGACGAGATTTTGTCGACAATTGGCTGCTGAAAGCGATTAAGCTGAGGCAGCGCCAGGCGTAATCCACTGATCGCCAACGCGACGATAACAACAATCGTCGCGCAGCTGGTTAGCAGTATCCCGGGCAGTCGCCTCACACTTATCTCCTTGTCTTGCATTGCGTACCCTGGCTTTCAATACCTTCGATTTCAATGAATATGGCCGCAACTTTTCAGCCAAAAAATGCAATTTACATCATCACTACGTCAAACTGCTCTTGGCTATACAGAGGCTCAATTTGAACTTTTACCTGTTTGCCCACAAAGATTTCTACTTCTGCCAGTGCGTGAGACTCTTCGCCTTTCAGGGCCTCTCCCACCGCGACGGAGGCATAAACCAGGAATCTGTCGGCGTCATAGGCGTGATGCACGCGAACGATTTCACGCAAAATTTCATAGCACACTGTCTCGACGGTTTTCACCGTGCCGCGCGCGTGGCAGGTTGGACAATCGCTGCACAGCACATGCTCCACGCTTTCACGGGTTCGTTTACGGGTCATTTCGACCAAACCCAGTGCCGAAAATCCGTGGATCCCGGTTTTAACGCGATCCTTGGACAACGCCTGTTCTAAAGAGTGCAGAACGCGGCGACGGTGCTCATCATTAGACATATCAATGAAGTCGATGATGATGATGCCGCCCAGATTACGCAGCCGAAGCTGACGTGCAATCGCTTGGGTGGCTTCGGTATTGGTATTGAAGATGGTTTCTTCAAGATTGCGATGGCCCACAAACGCACCGGTGTTGATGTCGATAGTGGTCATGGCTTCGGTCTGATCGATAATCAGATACCCACCGGACTTAAGCTCGACTTTTCGTTCAAGCGCGCGCTGTATTTCATTTTCAACGTCGTAGAGGTCAAAAATCGGCTGCTTGCCGCTGTAGTGCTCGAGCTTGTCGGTCAACTCCGGCATGTATTCACCGGTGAACTCGGTCAGTAGCTCATAGGTCAGACGTGAATCAACGCGGATGCGGTTCAATTCCTGGCCGGTAAAGTCGCGCAGCACGCGGTGCGCCAAGGCCAGTTCACCATAAAGTTTACACTTGGTGATATTGCGGCGCTTGCGCTCCATCACCTTGGTCCACAGGCGCTTGAGGTAAGCAGCGTCCTGAGAAAGCTCTTCTTCACCCACGCCCTCAGCGGCGGTGCGGATAATATAGCCACCCTGCTCGTCGCAGTAGGCGGAAACGATGCGTTTAAGGCGGTCGCGCTCGGCTTCACTCTCAATACGCTGCGACACGCCAACGTGGGCAGCGCCCGGCATGAAAACCAGATAGCGAGAGGGCAAAGTGATGTCGGTAGTCAGGCGTGCGCCTTTGGTGCCCAGCGGATCTTTCACCACCTGAACCATCAAATCTTGGCCCTGATGAACCAACTCGACGATATCGCGGACGTTGAATTTTTTTTGCTCATCGCGCGCCACGCACTCAGTGTGAGGCATGATGTCGGAAGCATGAAGAAAGGCCGCTTTTTCGAGACCAATATCAACAAAAGCAGCCTGCATACCGGGCAGAACACGGCTCACGCGACCTTTGTAAATATTGCCTGCAATCCCGCGCTTAGCCTCGCGCTCGATGTGGATCTCTTGCAGGATCCCGCCGTCAATGTAAGCTACCCGAGTTTCTGATGGGGTCACATTGACCAGTAATTCAGCCGTCATGCTTTCTCCTAAGAACGCGTAATGCAACAAAATTACTGTACAGTTCTTGGGTCTCGACCAGAGGAAGCCCAACGACTGCATAGTAACTGCCGCGAATCTCACGGACGAAACATCCGCCCTTTCCTTGAATACCGTATGCCCCGGCTTTATCCATGGGCTCACCGCTGGAAATATAGTGCTGAATATCCTCAGAGGATAGCGTTCTGAAGGTGACATCGGTCACAACCATCGCCGTAAGATGCCTCTCGGCATCGGCAAAGGCGATAGCGGTCATCACCTGATGCTGACGTCCTGACAGTGCCGCCAGCATTTCAGCAGCCTGCTGAATATCGACGGGTTTTTCCAGAACGCGTCCGTCAAGCACCACAATAGTGTCTGCGCCCAATACCGGCAAGTCCTGAGGCGCCACAGCCACCCCGGCTTTGGCTTTATCCAGCGCCAAACGCTGAACGTAAACTTCAGGGGTTTCACCGGACTGACGCTCTTCAGCCACCTCAGTCGTTAGTCGCTCGAAGGGCAATTCCAATACCGTTAACAACTCACGACGACGCGGCGAACCTGATGCGAGATAAAGTAAAGTCATAAAGCCCTTATTGTACTGCAAACTGACGGCGGATTTTACGCATCAGCAGGAACAGCCAAGGCCAAAGTACGCCGTCAACCACGCTGCTCCAGAAAATCTGCGGTCTGAAAGAGACGTTAACCACCAAAAATTCGGCCCAGAAGATAATCACGTTTACCGCCATCGACAGCAACATCACGATCAGCGCCTGCTGCCATAATGCCATATTGCGGAACAGCTGAAACTTGAAGGCCACCAGATACGCGGTGATGGCCAGTGCCAGTGCGCGAACGCCCAGCGTTGAACCCAACACTAGGTCCATCATAAAGCCCACCAGAAAGCCGGTGCCAACGTTAACCCGATGCGGCAGCGCCATCACCCAATAAATCAGGATAAGCATCAACCATGATGGGCGGAACATATACAGTTGGTCAGGCCACGGCATTACCTGCAATAACATCGCTATGATAAAGGATAGCCAAATAATCCAGCGTCCGTGGCTCCGATAGCCGTTCATCGTCTACCACCGTGCGTCGTTACAGCCGCTGCAACGGGTGCAGTTACCGTACCGGTTGCCGGTGCAGGCACTGGCGCGGGCGGCCCCATCTCATTAGCCGGTGGCAATACCTGCGGCATCATCTGCATCAGACGCTCGTTGGCAATGCGGTGTACTTCTTCCGGTGACATTGGTTTATCACCGTTGCGATCGGCACCCCACAGCAGGAGCAGGTAGCGCAGACGCTGCAGGCCAGCAGTTGGACGCGCCTGAATCACCGTATACGCACGCTGATTGTCGACTTTAACCGATGACACCACCGCAACCGGGTACCCTTCAGGGAAACGGCCGCCCAATCCTGAGGTCACCAGCACATCGCCCACGCGAATATCGGTATTGGCCGGTAAATGTTCGAGCTGAAGATCGTCGGCACAGCCGCTGCCGGCGGCAATAACGCGAATGTCGTTGCGCAGAACCTGAATCGGAATAGCGTGCGATGCATCACAGATAAGCAATATGCGGCTGGTTACGGCGGCGACGGCAATGACCTGACCGACAACGCCTTTGTCACTGATAACCGGCTGGCCAACGTAAACACCTGCGTTGCTACCTTTATCGATAACCACCTGATCGCTATAAGGATCATTGCTGGTCGATAGAACCTGCGCCACCATTTTGTGTTCATCCTGACGCAGCGGTGAGCCCAGCAGTTCACGCAGACGGGCGTTCTCCTGCTTAAATTGACCCAACAGCAGCAGATCGCTGTTTTTCAGCAGCAGTTCTTGACGCAGGGCACGGTTTTCGAGTTCAAGCTGTTGGCGAGTTGCCAGCGTTTGGGAGACGTTATCCAGAAATTCTCTTGGCGCATTGGACAAGAAGTAGAAAGGGCTGACGGCAGTATCCATGTAGGTGCGGATCTGGACGAAGGTACCTACCTTACTGTCGGCAAAAATCAGGACGATGGCCGTGAGAATAGCCAAAAAAAGTCGCAACTGCAGAGACGGACCTCTGCTAAAAATAGGCTTCATAAAATATGCGAGTTCCTCGGCAACGGGAAATTTCAGCCGATCTGAGCGAAACAATACCCTAACAGGAATGGTAGCAGGTATAAAAGGGTGCAGACGGACACGCAGGAAAACAGGCCTGAACCCGTAAAGGTTCAGGCGTAGCGTCACAATCCGTTCAGACACTCAAACTTAGACACTGCGGGCTCCGCCACAGGGGCAGCCCTCTCTTCCGCGGCAGGCTAGTTTTCACTATTCCCGACGTAGCTGAAGCTGCACCGGCGTTAATACGCGAGCTGCAACCTCAATTACTTTGGGCATACACTACTCTTGGGAGGCTTATTCTTCGCTGAAGAGGTCGCCGCCGTGCATGTCGATCATTTCCAATGCTTTACCACCGCCGCGCGCAACGCAGGTCAGCGGATCTTCTGCTACTACCACAGGAATACCGGTTTCTTCCATCAGCAGGCGATCGAGGTTACGCAGCAATGCGCCACCACCGGTCAGTACCATGCCGCGCTCGGAGATATCGGACGCCAACTCTGGTGGACACTGTTCCAGTGCAACCATCACCGCGCTAACGATACCGGTCAACGGTTCCTGCAGGGCTTCGAGAATTTCGTTGGAGTTCAGCGTGAAACCACGCGGTACACCTTCTGCCAGGTTACGACCGCGCACTTCAATTTCGTGCACTTCATCACCTGGATAAGCAGAACCAATGCCGTGCTTGATGCGCTCGGCGGTCGCTTCACCAATCAGTGAACCATAGTTGCGGCGCACGTAATTAATGATGGCCTCGTCGAAACGGTCGCCACCAATGCGCACGGATGAGGAGTAAACCACACCGTTCAGGGAGATAACGGCCACTTCGGTCGTACCACCGCCGATATCAACAACCATAGAACCGGTTGCTTCGGAAACCGGCAGGCCTGCGCCGATTGCAGCAGCCATTGGCTCTTCAATCAGGAAGACTTCACGTGCGCCTGCACCTTGTGCAGATTCACGAATTGCACGACGCTCAACCTGCGTCGCGCCAACTGGCACACATACCAATACGCGCGGGCTTGGGCGCATAAAGCTGTTGCTGTGAACCTGTTTAATAAAGTGTTGCAGCATTTTTTCAGTCACGAAGAAATCGGCGATCACGCCGTCTTTCATTGGACGAATAGCTGCGATGTTGCCTGGAGTACGTCCAAGCATCTGTTTTGCATCATGGCCCACGGCCGCAACGCTTTTAGGTGAACCAGCACGATCCTGACGAATAGCCACAACTGATGGCTCATTCAACACGATGCCTTGTCCTTTTACATAAATAAGGGTATTGGCAGTACCCAGGTCGATGGACAAGTCGTTGGAAAACATGCCGCGAAATTTCTTAAACATAACGAAAGGATAATCCTGCAAGCTGGGGGCGGAAAATAAAATCTGCCTACTTTACCAACCACACGAAGCAGCGACAAGGCGCAAAAACGTTCTGCTTCGGTGAAAATTGTCAGCAACGTTCGCTACTTAACTTGGTGATTAAATACACTGAGGAAGAAACTTGAATCCCAGATTCAGGTTAACTCGCACAGGCAACGGTTAAGTCGCGGACGGTGCACATAAATTCTTACACTTTACCCGACATAACTCAGCGCATACGGTAGAAATAATGCACTAAAACGGGCGCCCTAATGTGCAAATGGCAGGGCTGCGCCATTCTACGTTAAATTTTCCCGTTGGGATCAGTTTAAACCCCGTGGTTGTGTGAATATTTTTTTCCGACCGGGTCGATGACCTGCGGTGTAGCAAAAAAATCACCCTGACCGCCGTGGATTCCGTTTTCCAACAGGACCAGCCATTCGTCAATACTGCGAACGCCGGAGGCGTAGACCTTGGCCTGTGTGCCCTTACAGGCGCTCAGCAGACTTTGCACAAATAGTTGATTTTCAACCCGCTTATCAATATCGCGGACCAGTCCGGGGTGAAGTTTTACCCGTTCAATAGGGAAAGACTTCAGATAGGACGTGCTTACCACGGTCAGCCCGGCCTGAGAAACGGCCAATCTGCACCCTAACCCCTGCAACAATCGCAGTGCGGGACGTAGACGGTCGATATGTTGACAGAGATCGGCCTCTGCAAGTTCAATAAGAATTCGATTTCTCTGCGATTTTTCACACTGGAGCAAGATATCTCGCAGCCAGCGCACAAAAGATCGCTGTAATAATGAATCAACGGTGAGGTGAAATGCCAGCGTCTCGTCCGGCCATTGGGTCAGTAACGGAATAATCTGACCAATCATGCGGCGATCGAAGCTTTGCGACAGGCCAAACTGGGTGACCAACGGAATAAATTCGGCGGCGAGCAGTTCGCGCGTGCCGTCAAATATGCGGCGCTGCACTTCACGATGGTCCAAAAAACCGGCCTTATTCATCGCCGGTTTCTGATACAGCCTCGGCCCGCCGCGCGCCAGCGTGTCTTCAAGCAAAGTGCGCCAACGAACGCTGCCACGCCCTTTTTCAGGGACGTTGCTGTCATAAACCAGCCAGCCGTTGCTGCCCTGGAAGGCAGCATTGCGCGTGGCCTGCTCGGCGGAGTCCATCACTTCTTCAAGCGTCTGGCCGTAGCGATAGCTGCTAATACCTATATAGAGCAGCGCATCGCGGTCGATAATCGAAGAGGACGGCAACACGCCCACAGCCTTCACCAACTGCGCGGCCATCACTTCAGCCTCTTTTAAGGTGCTGTGCGGGAGCAGAACGGCAAAATCACTGTGGTAGTAGCGCGCCAGCAGCGCCGAGGGATATCGCATGACAAACGTCGACAGCAAATTAACCATTGAAGACAATAAATCTTTAACCAGCGCCTGCCCGTGCGTATCGCGCAGCGTATCGAAATCGGGCAGGCGAATCAGCATGAGAATTCCGTACGCGCCCTCTTCTTCCAGCTCGGTGGTGAGCTGATTGTCAAAGAACAACCGATTGCTGAGTCCGGTTTTGGCATCCTGCTGTGCATAGGCGCGAATTAATGTATCAACGCGACTGCGCTGTTCGCGCGCTTCACCGAGGTCCACCAGCAATTTATCGATTGCGGCACTGGCCCGCTGCGGCCACTCCCTGACGTCGCCCAAAGGAAGGTTGTCGCGCTGACCGCGTAAAATGCGCGATGCGCGATCTTCGAGCCGCTCAATGCCGGACGTTTGCAGCCGCAGCCAGCGAAAACTCACCAGAGTTGCGATAATAATAAGAAGAATGGCAAAACTGATGTAAAGCGTGGTGCGCAGCGAGCGGGCATAGCTGCTTACTGGGTCCAGATACACCACTTTCATGCTCAGGTCGGGATGCTGCAACAGCGGAAGATGCTCGGTAAGCAAGTCGGGAATGTGGCTGTCCCAGTCAGTGTCTTTTTGTGGGGAGTTATTATGGCTATAAACCGGCCCGCTGGTTGCAACAATTTGAACCTGGCGAATATCGAGCTGGTTCATGACCAGCGGTAACCAACTGTGCAACGAAGCCGGGGGATTGGACAGCAGACTTTGGTCGACGGAGGTCGACAGCGCACGTAAATGCTGCTCGGCATTCTGTTTATTGAGATAAACAAAGCTGAACGTCACGCCCACCAGCATCAAAAAAACGGTGAGTGCGACCAGCATTGTAATCATCGCATATAATCTGGTAGTAAATCGCATCCCTGTGCCTTACTCAGTTTATGTGGTTTGTTACGCAAATTGTCCTGCCTAACTGCAGGCGTATATAAATAGCATATCAAGAGCGGATTTCATCAATTCACATTTCTTATGTATCTGTAGCGGCTGTCCAATTTCTGGCATGGGGCCTGCGAAATTTCGTATTTTCTCGCACCGCCTCGCTAAACCCCTATTTTACCGTCATGCTGTATTAAATAATAAAAGTAATTGTAACTCACCCGATGCCGTTCGCGACTCAGGGTCATTTACCGGAGCATGTCATGAACAATAAAAAGGTCTTAACCGAAGCCGACGTTACCCCTGAGAGTATCTTCCACGATCGCCGAAAAGTCCTGCAGGCGCTGGGGCTTGGTGCCGCATCTTTAGCGTTGCCATCGACTTCACAGGCCGACGTGCTGTCGTGGTTCAAAGGTAACGATCGCCCGAAACCACCGCCGGGCAAACCGCTCGATTTTACCAAACCGGCCATGTATCAAGCGGATTTACCCCTCACGCCCGAGGACAAAGTTACCGGCTATAACAATTTTTACGAATTTGGTCTCGATAAGGCCGATCCCGCTGCCAACGCCGGTCAGTTGCCAACATCGCCTTGGAAAATCACGATTGACGGTGAAGTCGCCAAGCCAATGACCCTCGACATGGACGACATTTTCAAACGCTTTCCGTTGGAGCAGCGTATTTACCGCATGCGCTGTGTAGAGGCTTGGTCAATGGTGGTGCCGTGGGTCGGATTTCCGCTCAGTGCGCTGCTGAAATGGGTTGAGCCAACCAGCGATGCCCGCTTTGTGGCCTTCACCACCTTGTACGACCCTGAACACATGCCGGGCCAGAAAGACCGCTTTATCGGCGGGGGTCTGAATTATCCTTACGTTGAGGGCCTGCGTCTGGATGAGGCGATGAACCCGCTGGCGCTGATGTCGGTCGGCGTTTATGGTAAAAGCATGCCACCCCAGAACGGGGCGCCTATCCGTCTGACGATTCCATGGAAATACGGCTTTAAGGGCATCAAGTCAATCGTGCATATTCGCTTGGTAAAAGACCAACCGCCGACCACTTGGAATCAGATTGCCTCAAACGAATACGGCTTTTACGCCAATGTGAATCCCCATGTCGATCACCCTCGCTGGTCGCAGGCAACCGAACGCTTTATCGGTTCTGGCGGTATTCTCGACGTTAAACGTCAGCCCACTCTGCTGTATAACGGCTATGAAAAAGAGGTGGGGCATTTGTACCGTGGGCTGGATTTGCGAGCGAATTATTAAATGAAGATACCGCGCCTGACACTTAAACAGATAACCTGGCTCAAAGTGTTAATCCATTTGGCGGCCTTTTTGCCGCTGTTGTGGATAATCCTTTCTATTAACCAGGGCTGGTTTAGCGCCGATCCGGCAAAAGATATCCAGCATTTTACCGGCAGAATGACCCTAAAACTGCTGCTGGCTAGCCTGCTTGTTACGCCCGTGGCGCGCTATGGCAAGCAGCCACTGCTGATCCGCGTCCGTCGTCTGGTAGGATTATGGTGTTTTGCCTGGGCGAGTCTTCATTTGCTGAGTTATTCCTTCCTCGAACTGGGGATCAATAATCTCGGCCTGCTCGGCAGCGAGCTCATTTCGCGTCCATATTTAACGCTGGGGATCATTAGTTGGTTTATTTTGCTGTTTCTGGCCGCGACGTCTACGCTTTGGTCACAGCGTAAGTTAGGGAAAAAATGGCAGATTCTACATAATGGTGTGTATGTGGTGGCAATATTGGCCCCTATCCATTATTTGTGGTCGGTTAAGACCTATTCCCCCCAACCGATCATTTATGCGCTAATTGCGGCGATCTTGCTGCTACTTCGCTACAAGAAGTTCCGTCAGTGGTTTAGATAACGTTCTTAACCGCGCGGCCATCCCCTTTAAATCTTCCCGATGTAACCCTCAGTTTCAAACTGGGGGTTGATAATCTTCGCTGATAAGACCAGTATTTGGCAGCGAATTGCCCCGATATGGTTATAATACAGCCCTTCCTAAGAAAAGTCTGGGTTGATTTGTCATGAAATAGGTGACAAATTGGCGTCATCAAGGTATTTTCTTCGACCTCGTACTAATCGCAGGAGATAGGCTCACAATGGCGCATAAGTTTGACATTTTGCTTCTCAACGGTCCCAACCTTAATTTGCTGGGAACGCGTGAGCCAGAAACCTACGGAAGTACCACGCTTAACGATATTGTTAAAGGTTTGGAACAGCAGGCCGCCGCAGCTGACGTTGCGTTAAGCCATCTGCAATCTAACGCAGAGCACCTCCTGATTGACAGGATCCATCAGGCCCGGGGAAACATCGATTTTATTTTGATCAATCCCGCAGCCTTTACCCATACCAGCGTGGCGCTTCGTGACGCACTGTTGGCGGTGCAAATCCCGTTCATCGAGATCCACCTCTCCAACGTTCATGCCCGCGAAGCATTCAGACACCATTCATATCTTTCCGATATCGCGGTGGGCGTTATCTGCGGACTTGGCGCAGATGGCTACCATTTTGCTTTACAGGCAGCGGTTAACCGCTTGTCAAAATCCAATTAATTACTTGCATAAGAGTACGGAATCACACCCATGGATATTCGTAAAATCAAAAAACTGATCGAACTGGTTGAAGAGTCAGGCATTTCTGAACTGGAAATTTCTGAAGGTGAAGAGTCAGTACGCATCAGCCGCGCAGCACCACAACAAGCTTACCCAATGATGCAACAGGCTTATGCCATGCCTGCTCCACAGCAGCCAGCTCTGGCTACCGCGGTTGCCCCTGCGGCACCGGCTGAAGCCGCTGCACCTGCAGCCATCAGCGGCCACATCGTTCGTTCACCGATGGTAGGCACCTTCTACCGTACGCCAAGCCCGGATGCAAAAGCATTCATCGAAGTTGGCCAGCGCGTAAACGTAGGTGACACTCTGTGCATCGTTGAAGCAATGAAAATGATGAACCAGATCGAAGCGGACAAATCTGGCGTGGTTAAAGCCATTCTGATTGAAAGCGGCCAACCGGTTGAGTTCGACGAGCCGCTGGTCGTCATCGAATAACGAGGCGTACCATGGATAAAATTGTAATCGCTAACCGCGGCGAGATTGCCCTGCGCATTTTGCGTGCCTGTAAAGAACTGGGCATCAAAACCGTCGCCGTGCACTCCACTGCTGACCGCGACCTGAAGCACGTGCTGCTGGCAGACGAAACTGTCTGTATCGGTCCTGCACCTTCAGTCAA
The DNA here is from genome assembly GCF_002093625.1 of Rouxiella silvae. Classification (GTDB taxonomy): domain Bacteria; phylum Pseudomonadota; class Gammaproteobacteria; order Enterobacterales; family Enterobacteriaceae; genus Rouxiella; species Rouxiella silvae. The sequence continues at coordinate 48,565 of NZ_MRWD01000024.1, forward strand.
AAGCTATTTGAATATTCCGGCGATCATCTCTGCTGCTGAAATTACTGGCGCAGTGGCTATTCACCCGGGATACGGTTTTCTGTCTGAGAATGCTGATTTTGCTGAACAAGTTGAACGTTCAGGCTTTATCTTCATCGGCCCGAGAGCTGAAACTATTCGCCTGATGGGTGATAAAGTTTCTGCCATCAACGCGATGAAGAAAGCCGGCGTACCTTGCGTTCCTGGCTCCGACGGCCCCTTGACTGAAGACATGGAAAAGAACCGCGCTTTCGGTAAGCGTATTGGTTATCCGGTCATCATCAAAGCGTCCGGCGGCGGCGGCGGTCGCGGTATGCGCGTTGTTCGCGCAGAGAAAGACCTCGAGCAGTCCATTAACATGACGCGTGCTGAAGCCAAAGCGGCTTTCAACAACGACATGGTTTATATGGAAAAATACCTGGAAAACCCACGTCATATCGAAATTCAGGTATTGGCCGACGGTCAGGGCAACGCCATCTATCTGGCCGAGCGCGACTGCTCCATGCAGCGTCGTCACCAGAAAGTTGTTGAAGAAGCGCCAGCACCAGGCATCACTGCCGAAATGCGTCGCTACATCGGCGAGCGTTGTTCTAAAGCCTGCGTAGACATTGGCTATCGCGGCGCAGGTACTTTCGAGTTCCTGTACGAAAACGGCGAGTTCTATTTCATCGAAATGAACACCCGTATTCAGGTTGAGCATCCGGTGACCGAAATGATCACCGGCGTTGATTTGATTAAAGAGCAGCTGCGCATCGCCGCAGGTCAGCCTTTGTCTATCAAGCAGGATGAAGTGCGTATTCAGGGCCACGCCGTTGAGTGTCGTATCAACGCCGAAGACCCGAACACCTTCCTGCCAAGCCCGGGCAAAATCACCCGCTTCCATGCGCCAGGTGGTTTTGGTGTGCGTTGGGAATCACATATCTACGCCGGCTATACTGTGCCTCCGTACTATGATTCCATGATCGGCAAACTGATCACTTACGGCGAAAATCGCGATGTTGCGATCTCCCGTATGAAAAATGCTCTGGCAGAACTTATCATCGACGGCATCAAAACCAACGTTGATCTGCAGCTGCGCATCATGAATGACGAGAACTTCCAGCACGGTGGAACCAACATCCACTATCTGGAGAAAAAACTCGGATTGCAGGAAACTTAAGTCTCCGCCCCCTGGAGCTTAAAGTAAGGCCGGATATGTTCCGGCCTTTTTTTCGTTAGGAGTACACGTGTATGCATGTGGACAAACGCTTCTTGCAGGCGAACCGCGAGGCACGCTGGGCCTTTGGTCTCACTCTCGGCTATCTGCTCGCCTGGTCGCTGGCAGCCTATCTTCCCAACGATACCCAAGGTGTCACCGGCCTTCCCCACTGGTTTGAAATGTCCTGCCTGCTGGTTCCGCTGATTTTTGTGCTGTTGAGCTGGATTATGGTGCGCGTTATTTATCGTGATATCCCGCTGGAGGATACTCATGCAGACTGAAGTTTTGCTGCCACTGCTCGCCTATCTGCTGCTGGTCTTTGGCCTGTCGGTTTTTGCCTACACCCGTCGCCAGCAGGGCAGCTTCCTGACCGAATATTTTCTCGGTAACCGTTCAATGGGCGGCTTCGTGCTTGCCATGACCCTTACCGCGACCTACATCAGCGCCAGCTCGTTTATCGGGGGTCCCGGCGCGGCCTATAAATACGGACTTGGCTGGGTACTGCTGGCGATGATCCAGCTCCCGGCAGTCTGGCTATCGTTGGGGGTGTTGGGCAAAAAATTTGCGATTCTGGCCCGCCGTTATAATGCGGTCACCCTCAACGACATGCTTTATGCCCGCTACAAAAGCCGTCTGCTGGTGTGGCTTGCCAGCCTGAGTCTGCTGGTGGCTTTCCTCGGCGCCATGACCGTGCAGTTTATCGGCGGCGCTCGACTGCTCGAAACCGCAGCCGGTATTCCCTACGACACTGGACTGCTGATTTTTGGCGTCAGCATCGCGCTTTACACTTCGTTCGGCGGTTTTCGCGCCAGCGTGCTCAACGATGCCATGCAGGGTCTGGTGATGCTGCTGGGCACGGTTCTGCTGCTGGTGGCGGTGATTCACGCCGCCGGTGGCCTGCACAGCGCAGTCGATAAACTCCAGCACATTGACCCGCAGCTTGTCTCGGTTCACGGCGCTGATAACGTACTGTCACTGCCGTTTATGGCCTCATTTTGGATACTGGTATGCTTTGGCGTGATAGGTTTGCCGCACACGGCGGTGCGCTGTATTTCTTATCGCGACAGCAAGGCCGTACACCGCGGCATTGTTCTCGGCACGCTGGTGGTGGCTATTCTGATGTTCGGCATGCATCTCTCTGGCGCGCTGGGTCGCGCCATTTTGCCTGACCTCAAAATCCCCGATCAGGTCATTCCCACGTTGATGATCACCGTACTGCCCCCTTGGGCCGCCGGTATCTTTTTGGCGGCACCGATGGCCGCCATTATGTCGACGATTAACGCGCAGTTGCTGCAGTCTTCGGCTACCATCGTTAAAGACCTTTACCTGGGTGTCAGACCCGCCCAACTGCGCAATGAGCGGCTGCTCAAGCGTTTCTCAAGTCTGGCGACGCTCGTCTTGGGGCTACTGGTCGTGTTGGCCGCGTGGCATCCGCCGCAGATGATTATCTGGCTCAATCTGCTGGCCTTTGGTGGCCTTGAAGCCGTGTTTCTGTGGCCGCTGGTGCTCGGCCTCTACTGGGAGCGCGCCAACGCCACGGGCGCACTGTGTTCAATGATCGTTGGCGGCGTTTGTTATACCCTATTGGCCACCATTGACCTGCATATTGCAGGCCTGCACCCTATTGTTCCGTCGCTGCTGCTTGGCCTGCTGGCTTTTTATATCGGCAACAAACTGGGCGAAAGCCGCCGTGCAAACGCGCTGACATCATATTGAAACGTCAGCCAAAACAAATTGTTAGAAGAGAATGGTTATGCCTTGGATCCAACTGAAAATTAATACAAATGCTCAGGATGCAGAGACTCTGAGCGATGCGCTTATCGAAAGCGGCGCCGTCTCCGTCACATTCCTGGATACCCATGACAATCCAGTATTTGAACCGCTGCCCGGCGAAACCCTACTCTGGGGCGATACCGATGCCATCGGCCTGTATGACGCAGAAACCGACATGGACAGTGTCATTGCCATCCTTGAGAACGAGCCGCTGCTGGGCAAAGATTTCGCCCATAAAATCGAGCAGCTCGAAGACAAAGACTGGGAACGCGAGTGGATGGACAACTTCCACCCGATGCGCTTTGGTGAACGCCTGTGGATTTGCCCAAGCTGGCGCGACGTGCCCGACCCAACGGCGGTGAACGTGATGCTCGACCCTGGTCTGGCGTTTGGTACAGGCACCCATCCGACCACCGCGATGTGTTTGCAGTGGCTCGACGGGCTGGACCTGCAAGGCAAAACCGTGATCGATTTCGGCTGCGGTTCCGGCATTTTGGCCATCGCGGCGCTTAAACTTGGCGCCGCGCAGGCGATCGGAATTGATATTGATCCGCAGGCGATTCAGGCAAGCCGTGATAATGCCCAGCGTAACGGCGTGTCAGAGCGTTTGTCGCTGTATCTGCCGCAGGATCAGCCCGACAACCTGTCTGCCGACGTGGTGGTCGCCAATATCCTTGCAGGGCCTCTGCGCGAGCTTGCACCGCTTATCAGCGTATTGCCGGTAGCGGGAGGTCATCTTGGCCTGTCGGGCGTGCTGGCAAGCCAGGCAGCGGGAGTGGCTGAAGCCTATCAGGCAATCTTCGACCTCGACCCGGTCGCCGAGAAAGAAGAATGGTGCCGCATCACTGGCGTCAAGAAGGCGTAAAATCGTACAAATTGTCGCAGTTATGTGGACCGCGTCACTGAAATGACGCGGTTATTGCTACTTGAAACGGCAATTTTCACCTTAGATTCCGCTGTTATAAGCCGCATAATTAGCGATAAGTCACTAAATTATCGAAGCGCACAATTTGACCATTCGCTAATAACCAACTGTTTTTAATAGATAAAATATTTTTAAACGAGGTTACCCACGTGTAAAGGTGCTTTTTCTTACGCAATTGGTTAAAGTTTGGCCTTTCATATCCTGCAAAAAATGCGTAATATACGCGCCCTTGCGGACTTCAGTATGGTCTTTCCTAGTATGCGCATTGGACACCACCAGCTTACAAATTGCCTGATTGCCGCCCCGATGGCCGGTATAACAGACCGACCGTTTCGAGCCTTATGTCATTCAATGGGTGCTGGAATGGCAGTATCCGAAATGCTCTCCTCTAATCCAGAGGTGTGGCGAACGGATAAGTCGCGTTTGCGCATGGTACATAGTGATGAGTCAGGAATTCGCGCCGTGCAGATTGCCGGTTGTGACCCTGAAGATATGGCCGCCGCCGCCCGTATTAACGTGGAGGCAGGTGCTCAGATCATTGATATCAATATGGGTTGCCCAGCCAAGAAAGTGAACCGCAAACTGGCAGGCTCTGCGTTGCTACAGTACCCGAGTCTGGTTGAACAGATTTTACGGTCAGTGGTAAACGCAGTGGATGTGCCAGTCACGTTGAAAATTCGTACTGGTTGGGATCCGGAAAACCGTAATTGTGTACAAATTGCCCAATTGGCTGAAAACTGTGGTATTCAGGCCCTGACTATTCATGGCCGAACCCGTGCCTGCCTCTTCAATGGAGAAGCAGAGTACAACAGTATTCGGACAGTTAAGCAGAGTGTTTCCATTCCGATTATCGCGAATGGCGACATAACTGACCCGCATAAAGCCAGGGCGGTGCTCGACTACACTGGAGCTGATGCTCTGATGATAGGCCGTGCCGCTCAGGGGAGACCCTGGATCTTCCGGGAAATCCAGCATTATCTGGACACAGGGGAGCTGTTACCGCCGCCGCCACTTGGGGAAGTACAGCGCTTGATGATAGGGCACGTACGGGAACTGCACGACTTTTATGGTCAAGGCAAAGGATTCCGTATCGCCCGTAAGCATGTCTCTTGGTATTTACAGGAACATGCCCCGAATGACCAGTTTCGGCGCTCCTTCAACGCCATAGAGGATGCCAGCGAACAGCTGGAGGCGTTGGAAGCATATTTCGAAAATCTTGCGTAACAAAAAAGAGCTGACAGAACTATGTTCGAACAACGCGTGAATTCTGATGTACTGACCGTGTCTACCGTTAATTCTCAGGATCAGGTAACTCAAAAACCCCTGCGTGACTCGGTAAAACAAGCACTTAAGGGCTACTTTGCTCAACTGAACGGTCAGGATGTCAATGACCTGTATGAGTTGGTACTGGCTGAAGTTGAACAGCCACTGCTGGACATGGTGATGCAGTACACCCGTGGCAACCAGACTCGTGCAGCCCTGATGATGGGTATCAACCGCGGTACCCTGCGTAAGAAACTGAAAAAATACGGCATGAACTGATACTAATCAGTTAAGTATTTGAGAAAAGGCGCTTTTATCGAAAGATGAAGCGCCTTTTTGTTTTCATTTGATGTGCCATTGTTAATCAATTTGTTTTTGTTGGAAATTTACAATCGTACATAAACCGTGCATAAACTTTGCACTATTAGGATGATTCCTCGCTCTTTAACCTTTGGGTAACGTGATATACTCCGCATCAAGAGTCGAATTCGCCCCGCCAATCGCCTACGGATAGCCTTTTAGCCCCGCGACCCCGCCTTTTAATGTAAAGATTCGAGAAGATTGTGATTTCCCACAACTAAATCCGGAAACGGTAGTCCGAATATTTGCAAACCAAGTACGTATCGCGATTGGGCTTCTGCTGACGCGTTACGCAAATTCACTCATTTGATGATTGAAATTACATGACTGCTCCAATCCAATGTTTTAAAAAGTCATTTTTACATCCACGTTATTGGTTGACCTGGTTTGGCCTCGGCGTGCTCTTTTTACTGGTTCAACTACCTTATCCGGTGCTGTATCGACTGGGCGTCTGGTTGGGCCGCACTTCCATGCGTTTCTTAAAACGCCGCGTTTCAATTACGCGACGTAACCTGCAGTTGTGTTTTCCGGACATGGACCCGGACCTGCTTGAACGCAAGATCGTCAGCAATTTCGAATCCCTCGGCATGGGTCTTTTAGAAACCGGCATGGCCTGGTTCTGGTCAGATGCGCGGGTTAAACGGTGGTTTGACGTTAGCGGACTTAACTACCTGAAGCTGGCCCAGAAGAATAATCAGGGCGTGCTGATTATTGGCGTGCATTTTATGTCGCTGGAGCTGGGTGGTCGCGCCATGGGCCTCTGCCAGCCAATGATGGCGATGTATCGTCCACACAACAATAAAGTCATGGAATTTGTTCAAACTTGGGGCCGCATGCGCTCCAACAAGGCGATGCTCGACCGCAAAGACCTGCGCGGTATGGTTCACGCCCTCAAGCGCGGTGAAGCCGTTTGGTTTGCCCCCGATCAGGATTACGGCCCGCGCGGCAGCGTTTTTGCACCGCTGTTTGCCGTCAGCCAGGCAGCCACCACCAGCGGCACCTACATGCTCGCGCGCTTGGCTAAGCCGGCGTTGGTTTCAGTCGTGCTGGTGCGAAAAGACAAAGGTGCAGGCTATGACTTGGTGATTCAGCCCGAGCTGAGGGATTATCCTATTGATGATGAACTCGCCGCCGCCGCCTACATGAATCGCGTGGTAGAGAAAGAGATTATGCGGGCGCCCGAGCAGTATCTGTGGCTGCATCGACGTTTCAAGACACGTCCAGAAGGCGCACCGTCACTGTATTAGCCAACGCTTGCCCTTTCTACCTAAGCCCGATGCTCAGCGTCGGGCTTTTTTATGCCCGCAAAACACACCGTCATCCACCCACACCTGTGTAGAAATCTTTCACAATATCTCTCAGTAATTCCCTCCCGAAAAATTCGATCACACGCCCAATTCATTTACCTTCTGAATATTACTGAATGTTAGCAAAACAACGGAAGTGGTATTTAAAATCACTTAAAAGTTGAACATCGCGCACCATTTTGCAGCAAAGGCGTTTACAACGCGCCAAAATAGGTCAATAAATCTCCTGACGTGCAGGATTGTTACTGTGCAATATCCCCACGGTACCTGATTGCTAAGCGTTTTCAATGTTGGCACTCCCTTTGCTTTAGCCGTTTTGCTCGTACGATTCTGAGCAGAGGGCTTTGCCCCATAAACAGACAGGGTGCTCTGCACTCATAAAATAATAATTTTCGCTCTCGCCTCACAGGACGATCTATGAAAAAAATATTGCTCTCAACGATGATTGCCGCTGCAAGTTTTGTCACCCTGGCTGGGCAGGCTCACGCCGGAACGACGCTGGACGCGATTAAGAAAAACGGGTTTATCAAATGCGGTATCAGCGACGGTTTACCGGGCTTCTCCTCAAAAGATGATAAAGGCAACATTACTGGACTCGACGTAGACGTTTGCCGCGCGATCGCCGCCGCCGTTTTTGGTGATGCAACAAAAGTAAAATATACCCCGCTGACAGCAAAAGAGCGTTTTACCGCCCTGCAATCTGGTGAAGTCGACATCCTCTCCCGTAACACTACCTGGACCTCATCCCGCGATGGCGGCATGGGCATGATTTTCGCCGGCGTTAACTACTACGACGGCATCGGCTTCCTGACGCACAAGAAAGCCGACCTCAAAAGCGCGAAAGAGCTGGATGGCGCAACCGTTTGCCTACAGGCCGGTACGGATACCGAGCTGAACGTGGCCGACTACTTCAAAGCCAACAAAATGACCTTCACGCCGGTCACCTTCGACCGTTCAAGCGACAGCGCCAAAGCGCTGGAGTCTGGCCGTTGCGATACGCTCTCTTCTGACCAATCCCAGCTGTATGCGCTGCGTCAGTCTCTGAGCAAGCCTGACGACTACATCGTGCTGCCAGAAGTTATCTCCAAAGAGCCTCTGGGCCCGGTAGTGCGCCGCGGTGACGAAGACTGGCTGGAGATCGTGCGCTGGTCACTGTTCGCGATGCTCAATGCCGAAGAGATGGGCGTGACCTCTAAAAACGTGGACGCGATGGCCGCAAATCCGACAACGCCAGACATGTCCAACTTGCTGGGTAAAACCGGTAAATATGGCGAAGACCTTAAGCTGCCAAACGACTTCGTGGTCAAAATTGTTAAACAAGTCGGCAACTACGGCGAAAGCTTCGACCGCAACGTCGGTGAAGGCAGCCCGCTGAAAATTGCTCGCGGTCAGAATGCCCTCTGGAACAAAGGCGGCATCCAGTACGCACCCCCTGTTCGTTAATTCCTGCCGGATGGCGGCACGTGAGTTCACCCTGACGTGCCGCCTCCACCAAAACCTGTAACACTCGAATTACCGCATACTGAGGCTGTCTCTTATGTCGCAACGCCCAACCGAAAAAGTCGCGTTCTCGCTGCGTAATCCTGCAGTTCGCGCCTGGCTGTACCAAATTATTGCGGTGTTGCTGCTGGTTGCCTGCATGGGCTACCTGTTACACAACACGATCACCAACCTAACGACGCGAGGGATCACCTCGGGATTTGAGTTCTTGAGCCGCGGTGCTGGCTTTGGCATCGTCCAACACTTAATCAGTTATGACGAAGGCGATACCTACGGGCGCGTCTTTTTTATCGGCCTGCTGAATACCTTGCTGGTTTCTGCGCTGTGCATCGTTTTTGCGTCGATTCTCGGCTTTGTTGTCGGATTAGGGAGACTTTCCGATAACTGGCTCATCCGCAAACTCTGCACCGTGTATATCGAAACGTTCCGCAATATTCCGCCGCTGCTGCAAATCTTCTTCTGGTATTTTGCCGTGCTGCGCAACCTGCCAGGACCTCGGCAGAGCATGAATGCCTTCGATACTGTGTTCGCCAGTAACCGTGGCCTTTATTTGCCTTCGCCAGAAATGGCGGCGGGATTCTGGGCCGCGCTGATTGCCCTGGTACTGGCCGTTGGCGGCATCCTGTTTCTGAAGCGTTATAACCATTTTCGCCAAATTCATACCGGCCTGGTATGGCGAATCTGGCCGTGGTGCGTGCTGATGCTTATTCTATTTCCAGCGGTGGCGCATTTGATTTTTGGCCCTGCGCTGCACTGGGACATTCCAAAGCTGAAAGGGTTTAACTTCGGCGGCGGCATGGTGTTGATCCCCGAACTTGGCGCACTGACGCTGGCGCTGTCGGTGTATACCTCCACTTTTATTGCCGAAGTGATCCGCTCAGGCATCCAGTCTGTTTCTTACGGACAGCATGAAGCCGCACGCTCGCTGGGTTTACCCAATCCGGTCACGCTGCGTCAGGTTATTTTGCCGCAGGCTATGCGGGTGATTATTCCACCGCTCACCAGCCAATATCTTAATATCGTCAAAAACTCCTCACTGGCTGCGGCCATCGGTTATCCAGACATGGTGTCGCTGTTCGCCGGTACGGTACTCAATCAGACCGGACAGGCGATTGAAACGATCGCTATCACCATGTCGGTTTATCTGATTATCAGCCTAGGGATCTCGTTCTTGATGAACCTATATAACCGACGCATCGCGTTGGTTGAGCGTTAAGGGAAACGAATGACGATGACCACACTCCCTCAATCTGTCAGAGGCGCCAAGCCGGGTTCCCCGCTTGGCAAAGCCGTGTTTTGGGCGCGCAAGAATCTGTTTTCAAGTTGGTTTAACAGTCTGTTGACGCTGTTTTTCTTCTGGCTGCTGTGGGAACTGCTCCCGCCGCTGCTGAACTGGGTTATTTTCCAGGCCAACTGGGTGGGCACCACGCGCGCAGACTGCACTAAGCAGGGCGCGTGCTGGGTGTTTATTCATGCGCGTTTCGGCCAGTTTATGTATGGACTCTATCCGACTGACCAACGCTGGCGCATCAATACCACGTTAATCGTCGGGCTGCTTTCGCTGGTGCCGATGTTTTTGTCGGCCATGCCGCGCCGTGGACTGTACATCGCCTGCTGGGCCGTCGGCTTCCCGGTGTTGACCTGGTTTATGCTGTACGGCGGCTACTTTGGCCTCAGTCGCGTTGAAACCTATCAGTGGGGCGGTTTGACCTTAACTCTGGTGATCGCCGCCGTGGGCATTGCCGGAGCGCTGCCGCTGGGCATTCTGCTGGCACTGGCGCGACGGTCTGATTTACCGATTGTGCGCATACTGTCGGTGATTTTTATCGAGTTCTGGCGCGGCGTACCACTGATAACCGTGCTGTTTATGTCCTCGGTGATGCTGCCGCTGTTTATGAGCGAGGGCACCAGTATCGACAAACTGGTTCGCGCGCTGGTTGGCGTGGTGCTGTTCCAGTCGGCCTATGTCGCTGAAGTGGTACGTGGCGGCCTACAGGCACTGCCAAAAGGTCAAACCGAGGCCGCACAGTCGCTGGCACTGGGCTACTGGAGGACGCAAGCGCTGGTCATTCTACCGCAGGCGCTGAAGATGGTTATTCCCGGCCTGGTGAACACCATTATCGCGCTGTTTAAAGACACCAGCCTGGTGATCATTATCGGCCTAATGGACTTTTTCAGCAGCGTACAACAGGCCACGGTGGCACCCGAATGGTTGGGTATGTCGACCGAAGGCTACGTTTTTGCCGCCGCCGTTTACTGGATTTTCTGTTTTAGCATGTCGCGTTATAGCCAACATTTGGAAAAACGCTTCCACACCGGGCACTCCGCACACTGAGGTAAACCATGACCGAACATAACGTCATTGAAACTAAAAAAATGATGATCACGCTGGAAGACGTTAATAAGTGGTACGGGCAGTTCCACGTGTTGAAAGGCATCAATCTGAACGTCACCTCGGGCGAGCGTATCGTATTGTGCGGACCTTCTGGTTCCGGTAAATCGACGACTATTCGCTGCATTAACCACCTTGAAGAGCACCAGCAGGGGCGCATTGTGGTCGATGGAACCGAGCTTAACGATGACTTACGCAATATTGAACGCATCAGAACCGAAGTCGGGATGGTGTTTCAGCATTTTAATCTGTTCCCGCATCTGACCGTGTTGCAAAACTGCACGCTGGCGCCTTGCTGGGTGCGTAAAATGCCGAAAAAAGAAGCCGAGGAATTGGCGATGAAATACTTGAAGCGTGTGCGTATCGCCGAGCATGCACACAAGTTTCCGGGGCAGCTTTCGGGCGGTCAGCAGCAGCGCGTGGCGATTGCCCGCTCACTGTGTATGAAGCCTAAAATCATGCTGTTTGATGAACCGACCTCGGCGTTGGACCCAGAAATGGTTAAAGAGGTGTTGGACACCATGATTGGACTGGCCGATGAAGGGATGACTATGTTGTGCGTTACCCACGAAATGGGCTTTGCGCGGACGGTGGCAGACCGGGTTATCTTTATGGATCGCGGCGAGATAGTTGAGCAGGCCCCGCCAGAAGAGTTCTTTGCCAATCCGAAGTCGGCAAGAACGCGCGAGTTCCTGTCGCAAATTATTCACTAATCGGATTTTTAACCGGCACGGCGCAGGCTGTGCCGGTTAATATTGCGTCACGATTGACACCGGCTCACCGCAACTCACCGCTGCTTACCAAAAACAGCGCCCAATGAGCGGCGCAATAACCACCGTCAGTACCCCCGCCAACATCATCACCAGGCTCGACACCACACCTTCCTGCGCACCAAGTTCGTAGGCCTTTGCCGTTCCCGCGCCGTGCGAGGCTGCGCCTAGCCCTGCGCCTTTGGCCAGCGAACTGCGCACCGCCAGCCTGAGAAACAGAAGGTCGCCGACGGCCATGCCGAACACGCCGGTAATCACCACAAAAAGTGCCACCAGATCCGGCTGTCCGCCCATCTGTTTCGCCGCCGCCAACGCAAAAGGCGTGGTGATGGAGCGCACTGCCAGACTACGCTGGACCTCTTCCGGCAGCGTTAACAGACGCGCCAGCCACACCGAGCTAAATACCGCGACAGTAATTGCCGTGATAACTCCGGCGCTGAGGGAGATCCAGTGACGACGGATAATGGCCATGTTTTCATAAACCGGCACGGCAAAGGCAAGGGTTGACGGCCCAAGCAACCACAGCAACCAGTGGGTTTCACCAATGTAGTCCTGATAGGAAACGCGGGTCACCACCAGCAGCGCCACTAAAACAATCGGCGTAAACACCAGCGGCATAAACAGCAGGCTTCGCCGCCAGCGGTAGAGTCGTTTATTGGCGTAATACACTCCGAGCGTAATGATGAAGCAAAGCATACTCAGCATTAGGTCAGTCACGTTCACCCCTTTGCGCAAGGGCAGCGCTTTTCTTTTCCGCCAGCCTGAGCTCCAGCTTATATACCCAATCCACTATCAGCGCCGTCGCTCCAAGCGTGAGCGTAGTGCTGACACCAATCACTAGAAAAATTTTCCAGCCTTCAACCATTAGCAACTGAGCGTAATTCACCACGGCAACCACGGCGGGAACAAAAAACAGCAACATCTCGGCCAGCAGCCAGCGCGATCCGGCCTTAATCCAGCTAATCGGCAATACCCTAAACACAATAAGCAGCAATAACATCACCATGCCGACAATATTGGCAGGTAACGGCAGGTGCAGAAGAGTCACCAGACGGTCTGCAACCATAAAAAGCAACGCGTACAGCACCAACTGAATCGGTACTTGAAAGCGTGTAAGCAACGACGGCGCTTTTACGCGCAACGCCAACATCATGGGGTGACCTCAAAGGACCAGGAATTAAGAGATTTCAGTATACGTCGCGCACAAACCGGTATAGAAATGAATTTAAATTATCCAAATGATTCCAAATTGGAATGTTTTATTACGTGGAGCTTTATGGACGTCCGCACCCTGCGTTATTTCGTTGAAGTCGTTCGCCAGCAAAGTTTTACCCGCGCGGCCGAAAAACTGTTTGTCACCCAGCCGACTATCAGCAAAATGCTCCGCAACCTGGAGGACGAGCTTGAATGTACCCTGCTCATCCGCGAGGGGCGACGCCTGCGGTTGACCGACAGCGGTCAGGCTCTTTATCAGCGCGGATTGAAAATTCTCGAAGAATTCCGTCAGTTGGAGGCCGAACTGGAAGACATTAATGACGTGAAACGCGGACTGTTGCGCCTGGGCGTTCCGCCGATGGTCGGCACGCAGATGGCACCGCTGATAGGCGAGTTTCGCCAGAATTATCCTGGCATAGAGCTGATTATTTCGGAGTTCGGTGGGCTAACCGTGCAGCAGGCGGTGCTTTCCGGCGAGCTGGATTTGGCCCTCACCGCCCTGCCCATCGACCCCAGCCTGCCGATAACGTCACAACTGCTGTTCAGTCATCCGCTGTGCGTGGTGGTGCCGAGAACGCCGTATTGGCTCGAGCGCAGCAGCGTCGCCATTAGTGAACTGGCCGAAGAAAGCATCCTGATATACAACGAAGATTTTGTCCTTTATCGGCAGCTACTTGATGCCTTTAGCGCCCACGGTTTTACGCCAAAAATTGCTGCACGCAGCGGCCAGTGGGACTTTCTTGCCGCCATGGTGCAGGCGGGTATGGGCGTGGCTATTCTCCCCGAGCCGGTATGCCAGCGTCTTGACGCCACGCGGCTGCGGTGGCTGCCTCTCGCCCCCACGCTGCTGTGGCAGCTCGGCCTTATTTGGCGTCAGGACATCTACCTGTCGCAGAGCGCACAGGCGTGGATAGCGAGCAGTCGCGCATTCTGGCCGGGTAAAATCGCCCCATAAAAGAATAAAAAAATGCCCGCAGACGTGAGCCGGCGGGCATTTTAAATATCCTCAACTGAGCATTACACCTCTTTCTCGACCAGCAGCGCCTCCAGCAAGTCGAGATCGTGCAGTAGCTTTTGCAGCGTTTCATTGCTGATACGCTGGGTCGCACGCAGATGATACAGCTCGCCTCGCTCGGCCCGCAGGGCAGTCAGGCGGAAGCGACGTTCTAGGTTCTCCAGCATCAGCGCATTTTCGATGTCATCTTTATCGACGGTGCGTCGACGAAGATTGCCCACCACGCGCGAGCTGATCTCTTTCAGCGTTTGCTCATCAATATTTTCCTCTGAGTCGGCCGCCAGACGTTCTTCCATCTTGTGCAGGCTTTCAATCGCCACCTCGGCGGCTACCGCACGCGCCATGCGCTCTTCCTCGCGGTAAGAAGACTTATCAACCACCACGCCGCGCAGCAGGAACGGCAGCGCAATAACGCCAGCAATCAGGGAGAACAAAATCACCCCTGCGGCCAAAAACACCAGTTGATAGCGTGAAGGGAACGCCGAACCGTCGGCCAGGAACAGGGGAATAGAAAGCACACCGGCCAGGGTAATTGCCCCCCTCACCCCAGCAAATGACGCAACCCACAGCTCGCGGGTCGAGAAGCTGCCAAACATCAGTGGACGCTTCTTGAGCAGGCGGTTGCTGAAATTTTTCATCAGCCACAGCCAGGCAAAACGCAGCAGCAGCAGGGCAAAATAAATAATCCCAACATCGGCAAACAGGTGCCAAGTAACGATGCTTGGGTCGTGGGTAGCCTGGTCCAGCGAGCTTTCAAGAATGCCCGGCAGCTGCAACCCCAACATGATGAACACCATGCCGTTGAACACAAATTCAAGCATCGCCCAAACGCTATTGGCGCGTAGACGCATCGCCAGCGGCGCATTGCGGATAATGCCCGACTGACTGATGGTCATCCCAGCGGCCACCGCGGCCAAAATACCTGACACGCCAATGTGTTCGGCAATCAGATAGGAGGCAAAAGGCAGCAACAACAGCAGCACTATTTGCGTTGCCGGGTCATCACCACTCAGACGGCTCATGATGCGCAGTGACTTACTGTACAACCAGGTCACCGCTACGCCCGCCAGCAAACCGCCAACGGCAACTTTGAGAAACTCAACTGTCGCGCCCGGTACGGTAAACACCATGGTGCCCATCGCCACCGCGATAGCAAACTTCAACGACACCAGGCCCGATGCGTCGTTCATCAACGCCTCACCTTCCAAAATCCCCATTATAGGTTTCGGAATGCGGCCCTTACCGACAATACCCGACAGTGCCACGGCATCTGTCGGCGACAGCACCGCCGCCAGCGCAAAGGCCGCCACCAGTGGAATGTTGGGTACCATCATATAAATTAGATAACCTACCCCGACGATGGTGACCACCACCAGCGCGAGTGCCAGCCCGAGGATTTCGCGCCCTTTGTGCAAAAACTCGCGCATTGGCGTTTTCCAGCCATCGGCAAACAGCAGCGGCGGGATAAACAGCACCAGAAACAGTTCGGGATCGAAATCAACGTGTAAACCAAAGTTTGGCCAGGCTAGCAAAGCACCCACGGCGATTTGCATAAGGGGAAGGGGTACCTGAAACGGCAACATCCTGGTAACGACACCGGAGAGCGACACCACCAGAATCAAAATCAGAATGGTAAAAAATATTTCCATGCTTTCCTTAGACTCTTGTTTTTAGTTAATGCTTAAAGCTGGACGCAGGCGGGCCTGCACGACAATGGGATAATAAAACACTTTTACTGCGCAGATAAATTACAGATTTCTTAAATTCGAGTGTAACCGTTGTTCACGTTTCTTTTTGGGGTATGAATGCGACGGGGGGAGAACAGAAGGAGAACCCGCCCTTCGCACGCAGCGAGGGGCGGTGAAAAAGAACTACAGCGCCCACCCTCCGGCATAAAACGCGACCAGCGCCACGGCAATAATTACCGTGCCCACATTAAGCTTGCGCCACTCTCCGGAGCAGACTCTGCCCACCACCAGCGAGCTGAAGCCAAGCATAATGCCGGTCACAATGTTACAAGTCAGCACGATAAACACCGCGCACAACAGGCCGGACATGGCGTCAACAAAGTCGCCGAAGTCCAGCTTGGTGACGTTGCTGAGCATAAGCAACCCAACGTACATTAGCGCAGGCGCCGTCGCATAGGCAGGTACCAGATAAGACAGTGGCGACAGAAAAAGCATCAGCAGGAACAGCACGCCCACTACCGTCGCAGTCAACCCGGTTTTACCGCCCGCTGCCGTACCCGCCGCAGACTCGATATACACCGCCGCCGGGGCCGCGCCGACCAGTCCCGCAAAGATGCTGCTCATTGAATCGGCAGTCAGTGCCTTACCGGCATTAATTATCTGTCCGTCCTTGTTCAACAGGTCTGCCTGACCGGCCACAGCGCGAATGGTGCCGGTGGCATCAAACACTGCCGTCATCACCAGCGCCAGCACGCTAGGCAGAACCGCCGCTTTCATCGCACCCATAATATCAAGCGTGAAGAATAAACTGTGCCCGTTGGCGTCTGAAAGTGAAGGCATGGCGAACAGGCCATGATATTTCACCGCAGGGTCAAAAATCAGCCCAATCACTGAAATCGCGATAATCACCAGCAGGATCCCGCCCGGCACGCGCAGCTTTTCCAAGCCGAAAATCACCGCCAGACCCAGCAGCGTCATCACCACGGGAAAAGAGGTAAAGGCGCCCAGCGTGACCGGTAACCCGTCGAGTGGATTCTTGACAACCAGACCCACGCCATTGGCGGCAACCAACAGCAAAAACAGGCCAATGCCAATGCCAGTGCCGTGTGCCACGCCGGTGGGTAAATTACGCAGGATCCACGAGCGAATGCCGGTTACCGAGATAACAGTGAACAGTACGCCCATCAGAAATACGGCGCCAAGCGCGACGGGAACGCTGATATGTTGTCCAATCACCAGGCTAAAGGCGGTAAACGCCGTTAACGAGATAGCGCAGCCAATCGCCAGCGGCAGATTGGCCCAAAGGCCCATCAGCAGTGAGCCTAAACCCGCGACCAGGCACGTCGCAACGAACACGGCGGAGGGAGAGAAACCGGCTTTGCCAAGCATCGCGGGTACGACGATAACCGAGTAGACCATCGCCAAAAACGTCGTCAGTCCGGCAATAATTTCCTGACGCACGTTGCTGCCGCGCGCGCTGATGGAGAAGAAAGCATCAAGCGATCCTTTGGGCGTCACGCTGCCGCCCGCTTGAGACTGTGGTTGAGACATGGTGGAGTCCTCTGAATGTGCTACTGAAATGCCTGCGTGGTCATTATGAAATCGTTTCGTGTCGTTCGCTTCCCTACCCGGCTAAAGGATGGATGCAGACCTTCAACCAAGTTGAAAATCGGCAACTAGCCAGGGCAAACGGTTAATTCTCATCGCGTACGGCGGTTGCAAAAGTCGTAGATACGGCCAAGCAAACGATTATCCAGCTATTAATGCTCTGGTTTCAACTCCGTTTGGCGATGTTTTTCGGATTTTCGCTCACTTTAAAGACATTTAATCTAAAAAGATGAGAAAGGATAAGTTTTAGGCAGAAATTGCCCCGCGGTGAAACAGGGCAAGGTTAAAAAGCGATCAGCTGGAAATCTGGTAAGGGCCGCCCTGTTTCAGCGCCTGTTGGTAAGCCGGTCTGGCCTGAACGGTTTTTAACCAAGCCTGCAAGCGCGGGCATTTTTCTATCGGCCCCCGAGAAGAAAGGGCCTCAACCGGAAAGCTCATCTGGATATCGGCGGCGCTGAAGGTCTCGCCCGCAAACCAGGCATTTTTAGCCAAATGGTCTTCAAGATAAGTGGCATGAGTGGACAATTGCTTATCGATGTAATTTTGCTGCACCCCTTTGCCAATCGCACCGGCAATCGGGCGCACCAGCCACGGCATCGGCGGTTTGCCCAGGCGACCGAAAATAAGCTTCATTACCAGCAGCGGCATCAGTGAACCTTCGGCATAGTGCATCCAGTAGCGGTACTGCTGGCGCTGTTTGGGATCTTCGGGCTTGAGTGTGCCGTATTCGTCGTAGGTTTCTTGCAAATACTCAATAATCGCCCCCGATTCGGCCAGCACCAGACCGCCGTCCTGCAGCACAGGGGATTTCCCCAGCGGATGGATCTTCTTAAGTGACGCCGGGGCCAGCATGGTGTTTTCATCGCGCTGATAACGTTCGATGGTATAAGGCAGTTGCAGCTCTTCTAGCATCCACAAGATCCGTTGGGAACGCGAGTTGTTAAGGTGGTGAAGGATTATCATGCATTCTGCTCCAGGGCGATCGGTATAATTAATTGTTAATTATAGACTACGTCGCTGAGCATACGATTTTTGCCGGCTTTAGCAATCAGCCTGTTGACAAAATGAGCCAATAGGTGAATATTGAATATCAATTCACAATAATAGAATTTTTATTCAAAAAGGATTTGCAAATGTCAGACGCTTTATTGCCCGTCGAACAACAGTTTTATGCCTACAACCAGCATGATCTCGAGAAATTCGTGGCCTGCTTCAGTGAGACATTTACGGCATATCGCATGCCTGCTACCGAACCATCGATGAAGGGTAAACAGCAGCTTAGCGAATTTTATGCGCAAAATCGATTTAATAATCCAGCGCTGCGTGCCGAGTTGATTTCACGTACGGTGCTGGGCAATAAAGTCTTTGACCGAGAAATTATCCACGGCTTGAGCGAGCAGCCTATTGAAAGTGTCGCAGTGTTTGAAGTGAATAACGGCCTGATTGATACCGCCTGGTTTTACTTCGCCTAAACCTGGCGCTTAATCGGCTACCCATTGGGCCGCATCGGCGACAGAGGCCGATGCGGCCCAAACAATCGGTTAACGCGGCGACAAATCCGGCCACAGCGGTCTGACCGTTGCCATTAGGTTAGGCGTGCCTACCGCGACGGAGAGATGTCGAATGCCCTCGGAGCCAAAATTAACCACGGTTTCCAATCCGGCTTCCTGACAAAGCACGGCGCCACCGGCAATGTCCCACAGGGTAGTGCGGCGTTGCAAATGCCCGTCTATCAGCCCCTTGGCGGCAAATACCATGCCTACCGTGGTGCAACGGTAGCAGTGCACGGACCAATCGGCCTCACGCAGCCCGCGATAAAATGCAGAGGCTTCGCCAAGTTGGTCATCAGAGCTGTCGCCCAAGGAAAGCACCTGCACGTCGGCAAATCGGTTATCACGGCTAAAAGGTTTGCCGTTGAGGAAAATGCCTTTACCGCTTTCTGCAGCAAACAGCTCGTTGAGCACCGGCAGCACCACGACACCCATCACCGGACGATGTCGTTCAACCAAGCCGAGTGAAACGCCCCACAGAGGCGAGCCGCGCAAAAAGTTTGAGGTGCCATCAATAGGGTCAATCACCCAGCAAGCACCGTCACTCAACTGCCCGCCCATCTCTTCACCAATGATTGGGTCGTTTGGAAAATGCTGCTGGAGCCGTTGACGAATAAAGGTTTCTACCGCCACGTCGGCTTCAGAAACAAAATCTTGAGTGCGTTTGCTGCTGACATCAATCTCGCTGCGGCGCGCAAAGAAGCTCATTGCCAGTTCAGCGGCCTCTGCTGCAATATGACTGGCGATACGCAGTCGGTCGGAAATTTCGGTTTTCATCATTAACGCCCCTGTTTTGTTTATGACAGATTACCTTAAACACCATGAATAAAAGATGACAAGTCCTTGCCAAATAAAGTGCAAAAGCTCTATATCTTAGTCAGTTAATCTTCGCCCCCTATTCCGGAGAATGCTATGCCTGATGCCGCTCACCTTTTACCCTTTATGCTCATCGCCCTAGGGATGGTTCTTACCCCTGGCCCCAATATGCTGTATCTCATCTCCCGCTCCCTTTCCCAAGGACCTAAAGCTGGCCTGATTTCGCTCAGTGGCGTGGTGGTAGGATTCCTGTTTTATATGATTTTTGCCGCACTCGGTATTACTGCCCTGCTAATGGCCGTGCCTTTTGCCTATGACACCCTGCGGTTCTGCGGGGCGCTGTATCTGCTTTATATGGCGTGGCAGGCCATTCGTCCGGGCGGACGCTCTCCGTTTCAGGTGCGCGAATTAGCGAAAGATACCCCCCGCAAGCTGTTTACAATGGGCCTGCTGACCAACCTGCTAAATCCCAAAACCGCCGTGCTTTATCTCTCTCTGTTGCCGCAGTTTATTGTTCCATCTCAGGGAAACGTGCTGGTGCAGTCGATGGTGCTCGGCAGTATGCAAATACTGATTAGCTTCACCGTAAATGCGCTGATTGCCCTAAGTGCCGGTTACATCGCCTCTTTTTTGGCAGGCAGACCGTTTTGGACCGTTATTCAGCGCTGGATGATGGCCACCGTACTCAGCGGTCTTGCAGTGCGAATGCTTATTGAGGGGCGTAAATAATCGCCGAGATGTTCAGATAGCGCTCACCGCTATATAATGTGGAACACAACGTATAACGAGGTTTTCCCAGTGAGCGCTTTTCCAAAATTTTCTGTTATCAGGGCAACGTTACTTAACACCTTCCTGCTCGGCACGGCGCTGAGTCTCTGTTCCTTCTCTACGCTAGCCTCGCGTCAGGTGACCGATCAGCTTGGCCGTCAGGTGATCGTTCCCGATCACGTCGATCGTGTCGTTGTTCTGCAACATCAAACGCTTAATCTGCTGGTTCAGCTTGATGCCACCCACAAGATTGTGGGCGTACTGGCAAACTGGAAACAACAATTGGGTGACAGCTACGTCCGTCTGGCCCCGCAGTTGCTGAAGACGCATGCGCTTGGGGACTTAACCCACGTCGATTTAGAAAGCTTGGTTGCGCTGCATCCTCAGGTGGTGTTTGTGACCAACTATGCGCCGAAAGAGATGATTGACCAGATAACTAACGCCGGTATTGCCGTGGTGGCTATCTCGTTGCGTGAGGATAAAACGGGTGAAGCCGGCAAAATGAACCCGGAGATCAACAATGAAGAGCAGGCTTACAACGAAGGGTTAAAGCAGGGTATTCGCCTGATAGGCGAGGTTGTCGATCGCCAGAAACAGGCCAATGCGCTGATTGATTACACCTTTGCCCAACGCAAGAGGGTCGCTGAGCGCCTGCAGTCGGTTACGCCGCAACAAAGAGTGCGCGTTTATATGGCTAACCCAGACCTCACCACTTACGGCTCGGGCAAATACACCGGCCTGATGATGAATCATGCTGGTGCGTTTAACGTAGCTGAATCAACGGTAAAAGGTTTCAAACAGGTCAGCATGGAACAGGTTATTGCCTGGAACCCACAGGTGATTTTTGTTCAGGATCGCTATCCTGAAGTCGTTACCGATATTGAACATGATCCAAAATGGCAGGTTATTGACGCCGTGAAAAATCATCGGGTTTACCTGATGCCGGAATACGCCAAGGCTTGGGGCTATCCAATGCCGGAAGCGCTGGCAATAGGCGAACTGTGGATGGCAAAAAAACTCTATCCGCAAAAATTCAGCGACATTGATATGCAAAAGCAGGCAGACGCTTATTACCAACGCTTTTACCGTACCCACTATGTCGCGCAGCAAAGCGCCTCTGTGACGTCCAGCGGGCCTAAGTCCTGATGACGACCTCTTCACTCAAGGTACTGGCCGCAGGCAGCCTGCGGTCGGTTTGGCAACCGCTGATGCAGCGTTTCACCCGCGAGACTGGGGTCTCGGTAGAGACGCAGTTTGGACCCGCAGGATTGCTGCGCCAGCGTATTGAACAGGGCGAAAATGTCGATTTCTTTGCTTCAGCCAATGTGGCACACCCGCAGCGCCTCAAGACACTTGGGCTGGCACAGCGGGTTGAAACCTTCACCAGCAATCGCCTATGCCTCACCGCGCGCAGAAGCGTTGCCGAGACGCACGCTTCGTGGATCGCGCTGCTAAGTGACCCGGCGCTGCGACTGGGTACCTCCACGCCGCTGGCTGACCCTTCGGGCGACTACACTTGGCAACTGTTTGAGACGATTGAGAAACGCCATCCGGGCCTCGGTGAAACACTGCGTCATTGCGCACTGCCACTGGTAGGCGGCCCCACGAGTCAGAGCGTACCGGCAGGAGAGTTGGCCGCGGCCTGGCTAATTAACGGCGGACAGTGCGACCTGTTTATTGGTTACGCCAGCTATGCGCGCCGTTTGGCACAGTGTGAAACGCTGCGGGTAATTGAAATACCTGAGGATTATAATATTCGAGCGAACTATGCCTTTGCGCAGTGTAGCGCGTCGGCATCGCCGCTGGCCGACTTTATGCTCTCGGCAGCGGCACAGGAATACTTACAACAGCAAGGTTTTGGAGAGCGCGATCACTCCCTTTCTTTTAATGCGCGCTGACGGTCGTAGTATTCATCTTCTGCGGCGGTAATTTCGTCCAGCAACGAATCGACGTCGGCAGCATGGGTGTCTTCAACAAAGTGGCCACTCAGCACACTTTCCGGCGTGAGTTTGCCCTCTTCATAAAGTGCCCAAATTTCTTTCGCATAACGGGTTTTCAACAGTTCAGGGGCAAACTGGCCGTAGAAATCGGTCATGTTGTTCACGTCACGTTCAAACATTGATTCGGCGTGATTGTTTGCCGAGGCGTCAACCGCCTGAGGCAGGTCGATAATCACCGGCCCTTGCGCATCAAGCAGCACGTTAAATTCCGAAAGGTCGCCGTGAACAATACCGGCGCACAGCATACGAACGATATTGCGGATCATAGTGTCATGCCCCACAAGCGCTTCTTCCTCAGTGAAAGTCACGTCGCTCAAACGGGGTGCCACCAGTCCTTCACCGTCGGTGATAAGCTCCATCAGCAGCACGCCGTCAAGACAAATGTAAGGCTGAGGGACGCGCACACCCGCGTTAGCTAAGCGGAAAAGCGCATCAACCTCGGCCGTTTGCCAGGTTTCTTCCTGCTGCTTGCGACCAAACTTGGAGCCTTTCTGCATGGCACGTGCACTGCGGCTGTTGCGTACCTTACGCCCTTCCTGATACTGAACGGCCTGTTTAAAGCTGCGCTGTGTGGCCTCTTTGTAGACTTTTGCACAACGGATTTCCCCACCGCACAAAACGGTGTAAACATCGGCTTCTTTGCCACTTTTCAGTCGACGGACCACATCATCGATCAGGCCGTCATCCACCAGAGGTTGGATTCTAATTGGGATTTTCATGCAGCCTTGTACCTTATTTATGCGCGCGAGGGAATCACCCCCGTACATATTCCTTTAGTCTTGCAGTGTTACCATCTTCAAGATGGCCTATTTTGTCCAGTTTATCGTAGTCATACCTCACTGCATACTTTCCAAGCAGAGATCTTTCCCTATCTTGTTAAACAGTTCGATTGGCCGCCGCGTTTTGAACGGCTAAAGGTCAAAATCCCTGCTATCGCCCCCGATAAATTTTCAAAATTCTCCCTTTTTCTTTTGACAAAAAATTAGCAGGGATATTATTAATATCGATTAATGATTTATATTTTGAAAAAAATAAAAAAAATAAATTAATGACAAATTAAGAAAAAGAATACTGAC
>NZ_MRWD01000025.1 GCF_002093625.1 Rouxiella silvae
ATTAAACCTACAGTCAAGCTGAGTAATTTAACTTTTATAAAATTTATCTTAAATTACTAGAAATAAACCGAACAAAGCCTTAGATTGCTCGAGTTCAGGTAATGCTGTCTTGGTGTGTATGTGAAAAATTGATCTGCATTCAAAAAATGAGAATCAATTACCAAAAAGCCTATTTATTGTAGGGTTTTATTGGCGTAATATCATTTGAAGCACAAAGCATGCTTGATTTATTCAATTTGGAGCACCTTGTCTCCCCAAAGTTATGTGGGTTTTAGCTGGTTTATTTCAGTTCAATCATGACGTTAGAGGGCGGTAAGGTTCTGCTGCTTGACTGAGATATTAACACCTAATTAATTTGTGATGTTTTTAAAACGGAAAGTTAAATAACAGTAATTGTGAGGCGTATTTACCGGTACGTCAGTTTTGCAATTTGGGGTCTTCCTCCGAGGCCTAGGGACTAAGATGTTTGATATCGTTGAGCTGTCGCGTTTGCAGTTTGCTTTAACGGCCATGTACCATTTTCTTTTTGTTCCATTAACGCTGGGTATGGCGTTTTTGTTGGCAATTATGGAAACGGTATACGTTTTATCGGGCAAACAAATCTATAAGGACATGACCAAATTCTGGGGCAAGTTATTTGCAGTTAACTTTGCACTGGGTGTGGCCACTGGCTTGACCATGGAGTTCCAGTTCGGAACCAACTGGTCATATTTCTCCCACTACGTCGGGGACATCTTTGGCGCACCACTTGCCATTGAAGGCCTGATGGCATTCTTCCTTGAGTCAACTCTCGTCGGGTTATTCTTCTTCGGCTGGGATCGTTTATCCAAAGTCCAGCACATGACGGTAACCTGGTTCGTGGCGCTTGGCTCCAACCTTTCCGCGCTGTGGATACTGGTCGCTAATGGTTGGATGCAAAACCCGATAGCCTCCGAGTTCAACTATGAAACGATGCGTATGGAGATGGTCAGTTTCTCCGAGCTGGTTTTCAACCCAGTAGCGCAGGTGAAATTCGTTCATACCGTGGCCGCAGGTTACGTGACCGGTGCTATGTTCGTTTTAGCTATCAGCTCATACTATCTGCTTAAAGGTCGTGACACTGCTTTTGCCAAGCGTTCCTTTGCGATTGCAGCCAGTTTTGGTTTGGCCGCCACGCTTTCCGTTATTGTTCTCGGCGACGAGTCCGGCTACGAGATGGGTGACGTGCAGAAAACCAAGCTTGCAGCCATTGAAGCAGAGTGGGAAACGCAACCAGCACCGGCAAACTTTACGCTGATCGGTCTGCCAAATCAGGACAAAATGGAGAACCAATACTCCATCCAAATTCCTTATTTGCTCGGCCTTATTGCCACTCGCTCCGTCGATAAGCCGGTAATCGGTCTCAAAGAGCTGATGGCGCAGCATGAAGTGCGTATTAGAAACGGTATTAAAGCCTACACGTTGCTTGAAGAACTGCGCTCGGGTAATACCAATCCTGAAGTACGTAGCGACTTTGAGAAAACCAAGGTTGACCTTGGGTATGGCATGCTGTTGAAACGCTATACCGAGAAAGTATCCGACGCGAGCGAAGCGCAAATCCAGCAGGCGACCAAGGATTCAATTCCGCGCGTGCTGCCGCTGTACTTTGCTTTCCGCATCATGGTGGCATGTGGCTTCCTTATTCTACTGATTATTGGTCTGTCATTCTTTACCGTCCTTCGCGGACAGATTGGCAAGCGTCGATGGTTACATCGCCTAGCACTGTATGGATTACCGCTGCCGTGGATTGCAGTAGAAGCAGGGTGGTTTGTCGCCGAGTATGGTCGTCAGCCTTGGGCAATCGGCGAGATTTTACCTACCGCAGTGGCAAACTCCTCGTTAACCACTGGCGACGTGCTTACCTCAATGATCCTTATCTGCGGGCTGTATACGCTGTTCTTGGTGGCTGAAATGTTCCTGATGTTCAAGTTCGCACGACTGGGACCGAGCAGCCTGAAAACCGGCCGTTATCATTTTGAACAGCCTGCCGCCTCAATTGAGCAAGCACAGTAAAGGAGAGAACCCTTATGTTCGACTATGAAGTATTAAGGTTTATCTGGTGGGCGCTGATAGGTGTGCTGTTTATCGGCTTCGCGGTCACCGACGGATTCGATATGGGTGTCGGCATTCTGGTGCGGATTATTGGTAAAACGGATACCGAGCGTAGGATAATGATTAACTCGATTGCTCCCCACTGGGACGGTAATCAGGTTTGGCTCATTACCGCCGGTGGCGCTCTGTTTGCCGCCTGGCCAATGGTCTATGCGGCGGCTTTTTCCGGCTTTTATGCCGCGATGATCCTAGTCCTTTGCGCGCTGTTCTTCCGTCCGCTGGGCTTTGACTACCGCGCTAAAGTGGATGACAGACGCTGGCGCAACATGTGGGACTGGGGCATTTTTATCGGCAGCTTCGTTCCCGCGCTGGTATTTGGCGTAGCGTTTGGCAACCTGCTATTGGGTGTGCCTTTCCACATCGACGAATATCTGCGTCTTTATTACACCGGTAACCTACTGCAGTTGCTCAACCCGTTTGGCTTACTGGCCGGAATTGTCAGCCTGACCATGCTGATAGCGCAGGGCGCGACCTATTTGCAGATGCGTACTAGCGGCGAGCTTCATCTTCGCACCCGTGCTGCTTCGCAAATTTCGGCGCTGGTGATGATGGTGTGTTTCCTGGTGGCTGGCATCTGGCTGGTGAAGGGGATCGACGGCTACGTGATTACTTCGGCAATCAACACCGCCGCTGAATCAAATCCGCTGCGTAAAACGGTGGCACATGAGGCGGGTGCCTGGTTGCTTAACTATAATCGCATGCCGATTCTGTGGGCGATCCCGGCGTTGGGCGTAATTTTACCTTTATTTACCATTCTGCTTTCCAGGTTTAATAAAGGTGCATGGGC
Source organism: Rouxiella silvae (assembly GCF_002093625.1). Classification (GTDB taxonomy): domain Bacteria; phylum Pseudomonadota; class Gammaproteobacteria; order Enterobacterales; family Enterobacteriaceae; genus Rouxiella; species Rouxiella silvae. The sequence goes on from NZ_MRWD01000025.1 coordinate 2,918, forward strand.
GTTCCTGACATCATCTTTGACTATTGCCTGTGTGATTCTCACTGCTGGCGTAACTATGTTTCCGTTTGTTATGCCATCGAGCACCATGCCGAGCATGAGCCTGACCATGTGGGATGCAACGTCTAGCCCATTAACGTTGAAAGTGATGACCATCGTAGCCTGTATTTTCGTCCCGATTATCCTTCTTTATACCAGTTGGGCGTACTACAAGATGTTTGGTCGTCTGGATAAAAACTACATCGAAAACAACAAGCATTCGCTGTATTAACTTCAACGGCAACAGGAGCCTGAAACTATGTGGTATTTTGCCTGGATTCTCGGAACACTTCTTGCCTGCTCTTTTGGGATAATCACCGCCCTAGCGTTTGAGCACAGCGAAGAAAGCAAAGCAGCAAAAGAGAACAAATAAAACACGCGGGGTAGGGGAATTTTCCGCCGCGATGGCAGGGGCTCTTAATGGGCCCCTTTTATCAACTTGCTCATTCACACAGCTAAATCGGGTAAGTAAAAACCTTTCTTTTATTTACATGATTTACAAAGCACTGACACTCTCATTTCATTGGCACATTGTGGCCGATAATTATTTTCATTCCAGCCTAGCAACCCATTCCCAAGCTGAAATCAGTTGCGTATAGTAGGGCCGTCAAATTGCAACACGGGATGTAGAGTGAGTAATTCGTTGTTCCGATGGCCTGTCCGTGTCTATTACGAAGACACCGATGCAGGTGGTGTGGTGTACCACGCCCGTTACGTCGCCTTTTTTGAAAGGGCTCGCACAGAGATGTTGCGCCAACGCAACTTTCACCAGCATCAGTTGCTGGAAGACCATGTCGCTTTTGCAGTTCGCCGTATGACGGTTGACTATCTGGCCCCGGCACGACTTGACGACTTGCTGGATGTCCAGAGTGAAATAACCGAAATTCGGGGAGCTTCACTTACCTTTGCACAACGAATTCTTGATTCGCATGGAAACCTTCTGTGTAGTGCAGACGTGTTAATTGCATGCATCGATCCACATCAAATGAAGCCACGAGCGCTTCCTAAGTCTATTGTCGCGGAGTTCAAGCAGTGACTGACATGAACATTTTTGATTTATTTTTAAAGGCCAGCATCTTGGTTAAGCTGATCATGCTTATCCTGATCTGTTTTTCCATTGCCTCTTGGGCCATCATCATTCAGCGCACAAAAGTGTTGAATGCGGCAACCCGTGAAGCAGAAGCGTTTGAAGATAAATTCTGGTCCGGTATTGAGCTTTCTCGTTTATATCAGGAAAGCCAAGGCCGTCGTGACACCTTGAGTGGTGCCGAGCAGATTTTCCATTCTGGCTTTAAAGAGTTTGCCCGTTTGCATCGTGCAAACAGCCATGCCCCAGAGTCGGTTATTGAAGGCTCATCGCGCGCGATGCGCATCTCTTTCAACCGTGAACTTGAGTCACTTGAAACCCATATTCCTTTCCTTGGCACCGTAGGTTCAATCAGCCCGTACATCGGTCTGTTCGGGACTGTTTGGGGTATCATGCACGCGTTTATCGGTTTGGGTTCAGTTAAGCAAGCTACGCTGCAAATGGTTGCCCCAGGTATTGCCGAGGCACTGATCGCCACTGCTATCGGTTTGTTCGCCGCAATTCCTGCCGTTATGGCCTATAACCGTCTGAATCAGCGCGTTAATAAACTCGAACAAAATTACGATAACTTCATGGAAGAGTTCACGGCTATCCTGCACCGTCAGGCTTTCTCTCGCGAAAGCAGTAATTAAGGGAGGAAAGCATGGCTCGAGTACGAGGTCGTCATCGTCGCGAACTGAAGTCTGAGATCAACATCGTCCCGCTGCTTGACGTTCTGTTGGTGCTGTTGCTTATTTTTATGGCAACGGCGCCCATCATTACTCAGAGTGTTGAAGTGGACCTGCCAGACGCGACAGACTCTAAAACTGTGTCCACCGATGATAACCCGCCGGTTATCGTTGAAGTGTCTGGCGTAGGCCAATACACCATTGTTATTGACCATCAAAGAATGGAACAACTGCCGGAGCAGCAGGTTATTGCGGAAGCAACAAAACGCATACAGGCCAATCCGAAGACTGTTTTCCTGATCGGTGGAGCAAAAGAAGTGCCCTATGACGAGATCATAAAGGCGCTCAACTTGCTGCATCAGGCTGGTGTGAAATCTGTAGGTCTGATGACACAGCCAATCTGATCCAAGGGTAATGGGTGACATTTATTTTAAACCTGGCCAGTGTACGTTAATAAAGAACGTGTGCTGACCGGGCTTTAGCAATCCTGTGTTGGGAAATCTATTTTGGTAAAGGCAACTGCAACTGAACAAAACGATAAGCTCAAACGCGCCGTTATTGTTTCGGTCGTTCTGCATATCATATTGATAGCCCTGTTGGTCTGGAGCTCTCTCGAAGAGGACACCAGCATGAGCGGCGGCGGTGGCGGTACGGATATTTCAGCCGTAATGGTCGATTCCGGTGCCGTGGTTGATCAATATAATCGTGAGCAACAGCAGCAGGCTGACGCTAATCGCGCTCAGCAATCGCACCAGAAAAAATCTGAGCAGCAGGCTGAAGAGTTGCAACAGAAGCAGGCTGAACAACAGCAGCAACTGAAAGAGCTTGAAAAAGAACGTTTAGCAGCCCAGCAGGCGGCACAGCAACAGAAGGCCGATCAGGCCAAAGAAGCTGCCGAATCCGCAAAGCAGGCTGCACAGGAACAAAAACAGGCTGCTGCAGCGCAGGCTAAACAGGCCGCAGAGCAGCAGAAGCAGGCTGCCGCCGAACAGGCGAAAGAGGCTGCAGAAGATGCGAAACAGGCTGCTGCAGACGCCAAGGCTGCCGCAGTAAAAGAACAGCAAAAGCAGGCAGCCGATGCTGCTGCAAAAGCCAAGGCCGAAGCCGACAAAGTCGCTAAATCTCAGGCTGATGCACAGAAAAAAGCCGAAAGCGAGGCCAAGAAACAGGCCGACGCCGACGCAGCAGCTGCCGCCAGTGCCAAGAAACAGGCTCAGGCTGACGCGAAGAAGCAGGCAGATGCCGAAGCTAAAAAAGCCGCAGCCGATGCAGAGAAGAAAGCCGCGGCCGAAGAAGCTAAACAGGCTGCTGCCGATGCGAAAGCTGCTGCTGCCAAAGAAGCTGCCGAAGCGAAAGCTACAGCCGCCAAAGAGGCCGCTGCCGAGAAGGCTGCCGCCGCTAAGGAAGCTGCCGCCGAGAAAGCCGCCGCCGCCAAGTCTGCTGCGGATGCTAAGAAGAAAGCCGCTGCTGCTGCAGCGAAAGAATCTTCTGACGTTAACGATTTGTTTGGTGGTTTAGCATCGTCTAAAAACGCGCCGAAAGGTGGCGGTGGAGCTGCTGGCGTAGGTAAAAATAAGAAGAGCGGGGCATCGGGTGCGGACATTTCCAACTATGCTGGTCAGGTTGAAGCCGCAATAAAGAGCCGTTTCTATGACTACCAGTCATACATTGGCAAAACCTGTTCGTTACGCATTAAGCTCGCACCAAATGGAACGTTGCTAGATATTCAGTCTGAGGGCGGCGATCCGGCTCTGTGTCAGGCCGCGATTACAGCGGCTCGACAGGCAAGGATCCCGAAACCACCGTCTCAGGATGTTTATGAAGTGTTTAAAAATGCACCGGTAGACTTTAAGCCTCAGTAATGGGGCCTAAAATGGCCAAGGTTATTGAAGTCGCAGTTGAAAATATTCTTGTTTAGGATATTTGCGATGGCTTATCTGGTGTTTATGTAGTTTTGTGTGCATTGGTTTGTTAAAATTCTGCTAGTTTATCGCGGAAAGAATAAGCCGGTCAGACTTCATGGCCCGCAGGCGTCTGAGCAGTATAAAACAGCGGTAAACCGTGCATTCCCAACATGGAAATCGGGAAGGTCATGCGCGGTTCTTTTGCTGTTTATGACGATGTTTGGCGGGGCGTAAGATTTCTTTCGGGCTCAGAGTCCAGATAAGGGAGATACAATGAAACAGGCAATTCGAGTAGCGTTCGGCCTATTGATGATGTTGGCGACGGCCGCGCATGCTGAAGTTCGCATCGAGATAACCCAGGGTGTTGATTCGGCACGTCCTATCGCAGTGGTGCCTTTCAAATGGGCGGGTCCGGGGACTCCTCCGCAGGATATCGGCGGCATCGTTGCGGCTGACCTGCGTAATAGCGGTAAATTTAACCCGATCGACACTGCGCGTATGCCACAACAACCGACTACAGCGGCTGAAGTGACGCCCGCTGCCTGGAGCGCGTTGGGTATTAACGACGTTGTCGTAGGACAAATTCAGCCCGGCGGTGACGGCAGCTATCTGGTTTCTTACCAGTTGGTCGACACTTCTGGTGCATCTGGTACGGTTATTTCTCAGAATCAATACAAAATCACCAAGGAATGGCTGCGCTATGCAGGCCACACCGCGAGTGATGAAGTATTCCAGAAACTGACCGGAATAAAAGGGGCTTTCCGCACCCGTATCGCGTACGTCGTGCAGACCAACGGTGGAAAATTCCCGTATGAACTGCAAGTATCGGACTATGACGGCTACAATCAGTTTGTCGTGCATCGTTCGACTGAGCCTTTGATGTCACCGGCTTGGTCTCCAGACGGCAGCAAACTGGCGTATGTTACTTTTGAAAGCGGGCGTTCTGCACTGGTGGTACAGACGTTAGCTAACGGTGCTATCCGTCAAGTTGCCGATTTCCCGCGTCACAACGGTGCACCGGCATTTTCTCCGGACGGTACAAAACTGGCGATGGCCCTGTCTAAATCAGGCAGCCTGAACCTGTATGTTATGAATTTATCCTCTGGTCAAATGAGCCAGGTTACTGACGGACGCAGCAACAGCACTGAGCCAGCCTGGTACCCAGACAGTCAAAATCTGGCATTTACCTCGGATCAGGGCGGTCGTCCTCAGGTGTATAAAGTAAATATTAATGGCGGTGCGCCACAGCGTCTGACGTGGGAAGGTTCTCAGAATCAAAACTCAGATGTTAGCTCCGATGGAAAATTCCTTGTAATGGTTAGTTCCGCAAGCGGCAGCCAACACATCGCCAAACAAGATCTGGAAACGGGAGCCGTTCAAGTATTAACGGACACGTACCTGGATGAAACGCCTAGTATCGCGCCGAATGGCACCATGATTATTTACAGCTCCTCACAGGGACTGGGTAAGGTGTTGCAGTTGGTTTCGACTGATGGGCGTTTCAAAGCGCGTCTTCCGGCTACCGAGGGTCAGGTATCTTCTCCTGCCTGGTCGCCGTACCTGTGATGCATGTTTAGATATGTATGGCAAATTATAAAAAGGATTATCGGAATGCAACTTAATAAAGTGCTGAAAGGCCTGCTGCTGGCTCTGCCAGTTATGGCAATCGCTGCTTGTAGTTCACACAAAACCGCAGACAACGGCCAAGCTGGTTACGGCGCTGGCACGGGTACCGGTACTGAAAACGGCAATATGTCTTCAGAAGAACAAGCTCGTCAGCAGATGCAAGAACTGCAGAAGAACAACATCGTTTACTTCGGTCTGGACAAGTATGATGTTTCTTCTGATTACGCTCAGATGCTGGATGCACACGCTGCATTCCTGCGTAGCAACCCGTCTTACAAAGTGACTGTTGAAGGTAACGCCGACGAACGTGGCACACCTGAATACAACATCGCATTGGGCGAGCGTCGTGCTACTGCAGTTAAAATGTATCTGCAAGGCAAAGGCGTTTCTGCTGACCAAATCTCTATCGTTTCTTACGGTAAAGAAAAACCAGCTGTACTGGGTCATGACGAAGCGGCTTACGCTAAAAACCGTCGTGCCGTACTGGTATACTAAGAGAATCGCATGAGCAGTAACTTCAGACATCACCTGTTGAGTCTGTCGTTATTGGTTGGCGTAGCGGCCCCCTGGGCCGCTACTGCCTCGGCGCCAATCAGTAATGTCGGCTCTGGCTCGATAGAAGATCGAGTCACCACTCTTGAGCGTATCTCCAACGGTCAAGGTCAGCTATTAAACCAACTCCAACAGCAAGTCTCTGACAACCAGAGCGATATTGCGAATCTTCGTGGTCAAATACAAGATAACCAATATCAGCTGAAACAGATTACCGATCGTCAAAATCAGATCCTTCAGCAGATAGCATCAATGCAAAGCTCAGGTGGCGCTCCTGCGGCCGCAGCGGGCTCTTCTGCCGGTGCAGCAACTGCTGATACGGGTTCTGACTCGGCGCCTGCCAGCAGCGCGCCAGCGAGCTCAGGGAATCCTGATACCGACTACAATGCTGCCGTTTCGTTAGCACTGGAAAAGAAACAGTTCGATCAGGCTATTTCTGCATTCCAGGCGTTCATCAAGCAGTATCCAGATTCGACTTACCAGCCTAATGCCAATTACTGGTTAGGCCAGTTGTATTACAACAAGGGTAAGAAAGATGATGCGGCATATTATTATGCTGTCGTGGTCAAAAACTATCCGAAGTCACCGAAAAGCCCAGATGCAATGTACAAGGTCGGGATCATCATGCAGGAAAAAGGCCAGAGCGATAAAGCAAAAGCCGTGTTCCAGCAGGTGGTTAAACTCTACCCGAACAGTGAATCTGCCAAGCAGGCTCAAAAACGTTTGTCTTCAAAATAGTGCGTCATTCAGGCCCGAAAAATAACCATATCGACTATTTTTCGGGCTCGAATGTATGAAGAACAAGCAGTCAGCAGCTTATCTCCAAATTAGGGTTGCGCTGTCGAGATAAATCAGTAATATATGCCGCCGTTGCCCAGACAAACTGAAACAAGTTATTCAGGCAAGCAAATTAAGCAGATTAGTGGGCCGTTAGCTCAGTTGGTAGAGCAGTTGACTTTTAATCAATTGGTCGCAGGTTCGAATCCCGCACGACCCACCACTTCTAAGAAAAAAGCGCCTAACGGGCGTTTTTTGCGTTTCAGGGGCACTGAGAATTCACTCATCCTCACGCCCACGATTTAACTCATTCCGGTACCACGACTCCCGCAAACCACGCAGAACGCGTCCCTTCACCCTTTGGGGGAAGGATAGGATGGGGGAGCAAGCAGCTGATTACACATCATTTTAACGCAGAATGTAGAAGGGGAGTTCCCCCACCCTAACCCTCCCCCTTTGGGCGAGGGGATAAACCCTAGGCGCTTACGAGTAGGCTTGTGCGAATTCACTCATCCTCACGCCCACGATTTAACTCATTCCGGTACCACGACTCCCGCAAACCACGCAGAACGCGTCCCTTCACCTGATGGTGAGGGGATATGAACCCTAGGAAAGGCTGATTTATACAGCGCAATGATTTGTTAAATTTTAAGCCGCTTAAACAAAATTCTTTTTTAGCGCAAAATTACAGCGACTTTTTTACTGCATCAGAGTATTTTGTTTAGCATATAAAACAAATGAGCCGTCAAAGGCTCGATTCGCTTCCTTGCCTGATTGTTGACGGCTGACTGAGATGATGAGTAATGAGTGAGACTCTAGACCTGAATGCGGCGGTTTACCCTTTCCCTCCAAAACCGGCACCCTTGAACGACGATGAGAAAACCTTTTATAAAGAAAAAATTAAAAGGTTACTTAAACAGCGTGACGCGGTAATGGTGGCACATTATTACACCGATCCTGAAATTCAGGCGCTGGCCGAGGAAACCGGAGGCTGCGTTGCAGACTCGCTAGAGATGGCTCGTTTCGGCAGTCAGCATAAAGCCTCGACGCTGCTGGTCGCCGGTGTGCGCTTTATGGGCGAAACCGCCAAAATCCTCAGTCCTGAGAAAACTGTGCTGATGCCCACGCTGCACGCCGAGTGCTCACTGGATTTGGGCTGCCCTGAACAGGCTTTCTCTGATTTTTGCGACAGTCATCCGGATAGAACGGTAGTGGTTTACGCCAATACCTCAGCGGCAGTCAAAGCGCGGGCCGATTGGGTGGTCACCTCAAGTATTGCGGTCGAACTGATTGAACATCTTGATAGTCTGGGTGAAAAAATCATCTGGGCACCAGACAGACACCTCGGGAACTATGTGCGCAAGCAGACGGGGGCCGACATCCTTTGCTGGCAAGGCGCCTGTATCGTCCATGACGAGTTTAAAACCCAGGCACTAGCCCGCATGAAGGCATTGTACCCCGAGGCGGCTGTACTGGTGCACCCAGAGTCTCCTCAGGCTATTGTTGATATGGCCGACGCCGTCGGTTCTACCAGTCAACTGATTCAGGCCGCAAAAACGTTGCCAAACCCGAAGCTGATTGTCGCCACCGATCGCGGTATTTTTTACAAGATGCAGCAAGCCTGCCCGGATAAAGAGCTGTTTGCGGCACCTACAGCGGGAGAAGGGGCGAGCTGTCGCACCTGCGCGCACTGTCCGTGGATGGCGATGAATGGCCTAAAGGCGATAGCCGAAGGGTTGGAGCAGGGGGGAAGTCAGCACGCGATAGAAGTGGATGAGGCTCTGAGGGTGAAGTCGTTGATCCCACTGAACCGTATGCTGAATTTTGCCGCACAGCTTAAACTGCGGGTGCAGGGTAACGCATAAATAAAGGGCCAGCTTCCTCGCCGGCCCTGTTGCTTTTGCCCGTTAGTGTTGATGGTCGTGGTCATGCCCGTGATGATGATGACCATGCCCCGAAGCCGCCGAACTGGCGGCAACCTCGCTGATAGTGCAGTCCGGCATGTCGCACACGCCGTACTCCATCTGAATAGTCGCATGGCCAATTTTGTATTTCTCGGACAGATGATGCTGGATCCTTTCCAGTAATGCATCGTGATCGTGCGGGGGAATAACCTGCGTATGCAGTGTCATCAAACGCTGTTCGCCAATCTGCCAGACATGCACGTGATGCACATTGCGCACCTCCGGGATGGCCAGGCATAAATCCTTGCGCAGTTTGTCGATGTCAATTTCCTGCGGCGTACCTTCAAGCAGCTCGTGAAAACTCTCGCGCAGCAGGCCCCAGGCATTGCGCAGCACCAGACATGACACCAGCACCGATAAAATCGGGTCAATGGGCGTCCAGCCGGTATTCATGATAATTAGCGCTGCCACCACGGCACCCACGGAACCCAGCAGGTCACCCATTACGTGCAAAGCCGCTGCTCTGACATTAATATTCTCTTTTTCTTCCCCCTGATGCAGAAGCCAAAAGGCCAGCAGGTTGGCAAAAAGACCGGCAATTGCGATCGCCAGCATGGTACCGCCCAGCACCGGCTCCGGAGTCATAAAGCGCTGCACCGCCTCCCATAGAATAAGTATGACGATAAGCAACAGGGCCGAGGCATTGACAAACGCGGCCATGGTGGTCAGGCGCAAATAGCCAAACGTATGTCGGGAGTTAGGTTTGCGACGAGCAAAACGCACTGCCAGCAGTGCCATGAGCAGAGCCGCCGCGTCTGTCAGCATATGCCCCGCATCCGCAAGCAGAGCAAGGGAGCCGGAGATCAGTCCACCAATGACTTCAATCACCATAAAGACCACGGTGACTAAAAAGGCCAGCAGTAAACGACGGCTGTTTCTATCCTCAGGTAATAAAGACTGCACTGACATGTTTTTCCCTATTTGTGTAAAAACTAATTATTGATAACAAAAAGCTTATGCAGCAACTCATGCACAAGATTGATGACTCTATTATAGGCCTGCTGCGATAACTTGCCTTGCTTGCATTGTTCAATCAGTCGTTGGCATTGCTGCGCCCGTATCTCGTCTCCCAAGATAAGCAGGCTGCCTTTCAGCCGATGTGCTGCTCTGGCAATACCGGGTAAATCATCGGCTTCATGTGCGTTCTTCAGCCTCTGTTGATCCTGATGCAGGGTCTGCAGCAAGGTGTCGCACAGGCGTTTAACCAACGCAGGGCTGTGATTACCCCGCGTCTGAAGCTGGTTTTCCAGCGCGGAGAGGTCTCGCCGCTGTGCAACGCGTATTTTATTTAAAAGGGTCTGAATGGCCGCGAGTGGCACCGGTTTGGTCAGAAAATCCTCCACGCCAAGATGATGCATCGGCAGGCGGGTAAACTCCTGTACGTCGGCCGAACACAAAATGATATGGCAGGGCGAGCGGCTCAGTTGACGCTCCCGACGCCGAATAATGCGGCTCAGCTGCATGCCGTCGGGGCGCGGCATGTTGTAGTCGATAAACAGCACGTCAAATGCCTGCTCAGTGCTTGCCTGAAGGAACGACTTACCGCTGTTGAACGTGGTCGCCACAACGCCACAGCTCAGCAACTGGCGCTGCATCAGCAGCAGATTGGTAGGATGGTCGTCGATAACAGCCACCCGCAGCGGCGTTATATCATGCGCTTGCGCCGTCGGCATTTCCTCGGGCGTTGCAAACTCGAGCTGGCCCAGCGTCAGCGCCACCGCAGGCAGGGTGACAGAAACGTGAGTGCCCACTCCGAGGGTCGACGTCAGGCTGATGCGGCCAGACATCTTCTCGGCTATCTCTTTACAAACCGATAACCCTAGGCCGCTGCCCTGAACCGAAATGCGCTGTGCGCCCGCTGCGCGATAAAAAGGCTCGAACAGTCTCGCGTGTTCATCCTCGGCAATTCCGCAGCCAGTATCGACAACGTCAAGCTGCAACTCTCCGCTTCCCCTCTCGGTTTCTCGCCAACTCAGCGTGATACTGATTTCCCCTGCGGCTGTAAATTTGATGGCGTTGCCGACCAAGTTATTGATTATCTGCATAAGACGATCGGTATCGATCACCATAACGTCGGGCAGAGGGCCGTGACGGTGCAGAGCGAACGCAATCGGCCGCTGGCCAATCAGCGGTATAAACAGTTTGCCCAGTTGGTGTAGCCAAGGCTCGATGAGCAGAGGTTTGGGATTAAACGTCAGCGTACCGGTCTCAAGTCGCGCATAGTCCTGCAGGTCATTAAGCAGGTTCATCAACGAAGAGGCCGAGCTATAAACCAGGGGGATATTTTCCCCCAGTGCCGATGAGTCTTTCATCTCAAGCTCCAGCAGACCAAGAATGGCGTGCATCGGCGTGCGCAACTCATGGCTGATGGTGGCCAGAAAGCGGCTTTTCGACTGGTTGGCTTCTTCTGCCTGAAGACGCGCCAACTCCAGCCGCTGGCGCTCCTGCCGGTCTTTACGCTGCAGATAAAAACGACGGGCCAGCAGCAGCAGGAGTACAACAACAATCGCCGCCAGCAGGCCAAGGAGCCAGGTCATTTGCGGCTGCATGCGGTTATCGTTAACGGCGTCAATCACGTTTTTTCGGTCGCTCACCCATTCATCGCGCAGTGTTTGCAGAGTCTGTGGCGGAATTTGTTGCAAGCTTTTATCCAGAATACTCAGCAACAGCGGCGCGTCTTTAGGTACGCCGAACGCAATCGGGTAGGAGATATTGTTGGCGGCGAAGGCCAGCTTAAGCACGCCCGAATAGCGCGACAGAGCTGTGAAGTTAGCGGTCACTATATTATCGACCAATGCGTCTATTTGGCGATTGGCCAGTGCGTCATACAGGGTTTTGCTGTCGCTAAATATCTGCACTTTTTGATTCGGCGGAATAATTGACAGCGACAGATCGCCACGCAGCGCACCAATCCGCTTGCCGTTCAGCGCCTGCCAGGTCGAGATATTCCCAGTGTCTTGTGCAACATACACCCCCCACAGCGAGCGGTGATAGGGCATGCTGCTCTCATATTGCTCTCTTGCCTGCTCGTACAAAGGCAATACCGCGCGAAATGCGGCCTTGCCCGTGGCGACGTCAAGGTCTGACTGCTGTGCATTATCAGACCACACCGGCGCGAACGTTATTCCACTATTTTGTGAAATGATATTTAGAATATCAACCACATAACCGTGAGGCTGACCGTCGAGTCCTCGATACACAAACGGATAGTCATTCTGTGTAGCGGCGTAATGCACCTGCGGATTTTGTTTTACCCAGTCAGCCTCCATCGGCGTTAACGAGGCATTTCCCGCGTCAAGATAGGTGGGGATTGGCTTATTCCAACGTCCCTGCAGTTGGTTCATTACCTCCATCGGCGTGCCGCTGATCGTCTGATTGAGCAATGTTAATAGGGCAGGACGTTGGCCGTTGAACACAAACGACAGATTGCCAAAGCTGAGCGCCGTGGTCTCAACCTGATAAATCTGCCCCAGTTGCAGTTGATCAATAATAAAACTGGCGCTGGCTTCATCGGCAATCATGTAGTCACTTTTGCCATTTAGCAGTGAGTAAATTGCCTGCAGGTTATTGTCAAAGGAGGTAATGTTGGCCGTAAGCTTGCGAATACGACTGTAGGCCTGCATGCCGGTCATTTTACTGATAGCAATTTCAGAACCCTGTGAATTCACCATAATTTGGCGAGCATTTTGACGGCTGCGCAACACCCGAAGCGGGCTGACATAGTAAGGCTTGCTGGCCCAAACGCCTTTGGGCAGCTGATTTTCCGGCAGGCCAAAGATAAGATCTATCTGCTGCATTTTTAGCGCCTGCTGCAAAGCCTGAGGACTGTTGTAGCCACTTAGAAAAAAATGAATGCCGGTAACCTGCTCGACGTAATTGAGATAGTCTGCATTGAGGCCGTAATAGTCGCTGCCGATGAGGATATTGTACGGACTGGTATTATCACTCAGTATGCCGATGCGCAGCGTTTTTCCTCGCCAGGGATTTTGCAGGCCGTTAAGCAATACCTCGGTAGGCAGGGAAAGGTTACTGACCAGGTGATAAGCCGGCGGGGGAGTAGCGTAACAGAAAGGCAGCGTCCAGAAGGCAATGATAATAATAAGCAGCTTAAGGAATTTCATCAGTTCTGCATTTCTTTATAAACAGCAGCCAATTCAAATAAATTATTGGCACCGGTTTTACGCAATATATTTTTCTTGTGCGTACTGACCGTTTTATTACTTATATTTAACATGCTGGCAATTTGCAGATTGGAATATCCCTGCGCCAACAGGCCAATTATTTGCAACTCTTTCAGCGTTAATGTGGAGGTTGACTCCACCCCCGCCGTTTCTGTGTCGTGCTCTATCCCCTCGGGAAAGAACTGCTCTCCCTGAGTCACCGCTTCAAAGGCCTCAACCAGCACCGCCATCGGCTGTCCCTTATTAATAAACCCGCTGGCACCGCCCGCCATTGCTAACCGCGCATACACTTCTTCTTCCTGGGCGGTATAAATCAGTACCGCCTGAGCAGGATAGTGGCGAAGTATGCGTTTCAGCAGTTGCAGGCCGTCAACCTCAGGGAGACCAATATCGAGTACGACCAGCTGATAGGCGTTTGTCGCCAGTCTAGACATCGCCAATTGGTCGTCGTCGACGCTGTCGAGCACCCAGTCGCCGCCCGAGCGCTGGAGCGCCGCCTCGATAGCAACTTCAACAAGAGGATGGTCGTCGACTAACAGTAACCTTGGCATGGGGCGCTCACAAAGATAAGGAGCTTTAGAATAGCTCAACCTTGAAGGGTTGAAAACGTTAATGGAAAGCGCATGGCGGCCAGTTTCGGGGCAAAAAAAAGGGGAGCCGTAGCTCCCCGTTGCTTTAACCTTACAGCGTTAAGCGACCTTAGTTACCCGTTGCCTTGGACTGCTTGGTGCCCGGAGTTTGGTTTGGGCAGCGGCCGTCTTTACACATCGTTATTTTATGGTCAGCATTTTTGCTGGTTTTTTTGTGCATTTTGGTGGTTTTTTTATGGTGCTTTTCTTGCGCTGTGTTGGTATTAGAGGTGTTGATCTTGTTGTTATCTACACCGTTTGGCGCAAGCTTTTGAACCGATCCCGGACCGCCCGTCTGATTGGCGTTGCCGTTATTGGAACCCGCATCAGTACCTTCTGCAAATACTGCACCACTGCTCAAGGCTAAACCAGCGGCAAGAAGTAACGTTGCGAACTTTTTCATAACCCATTCTCCATTTCCGGTTTGTCGTAGAAATCCACTATGTCTTTAGAATGAACGTACTCTGTAAATATTTTTATCTTGTCGTGTAAAGACTAGTTGATGATGAGAACCTCGCAATGAGATAAATGCCCATTAATGACTTAAAGTCGATTTACAGCTGTTCACAATGCGGCTAGATTGGTCGCGTTTAGAATTTAGATCAGACCTTTTTTGAAATACCCAATGGAATAGTTATGAATTATCAAAACGACGATTTACGTATCAAAGAAATTAAGGAACTTTTGCCGCCGGTTGCCCTGCTGGAAAAATTTCCGGCAACGGACAAGGCCGCAAAAACGGTTTCCCAGGCACGCAATGCTATCCATAAGATATTGAAGGGTAATGACGATCGTCTGTTGGTGGTAATTGGTCCCTGTTCCATTCATGACCCCAAGGCGGCCAAAGAGTATGCAGCCCGTCTGCTGACCCTGCGCGACGAGCTGCGCGGCGAGCTTGAAGTGGTTATGCGCGTGTATTTTGAAAAGCCGCGTACTACCGTAGGTTGGAAAGGGCTGATTAACGATCCGCAGATGAACAACAGTTTTCAGATTAATGACGGCCTGAGAATTGCGCGTAAATTGTTGCTGGATATTAATGACATCGGGTTGCCGGCGGCGGGCGAGTTCCTCGACATGATAACGCCACAGTATCTGGCCGACCTGATGAGCTGGGGTGCAATCGGCGCGCGTACCACGGAGTCTCAGGTTCACCGTGAGCTGGCGTCTGGCTTGTCATGCCCTGTCGGTTTCAAAAACGGTACCGACGGCACCATCAAAGTGGCTATCGATGCTATTAACGCGGCGGGCGCTCCTCACTGCTTCCTGTCAGTGACCAAGTGGGGCCATTCGGCTATCGTGACTACTGCGGGTAACGGCGACTGCCACATTATTTTACGCGGCGGCAAAAAGCCAAACTACAGCGCTGAAGATGTGAAAGAAGTGAAAGACGGCCTGAAAAAGGGCGGTCTGCCTGCACAAATCATGATCGACTTCAGCCATGCCAACAGCAGCAAGCAGTTTAAAAAGCAGATGGAAGTCTGTGAGGACGTTTGCGGTCAGTTGGCCAACGGTGAACAGGCGATTATGGGCGTAATGGTGGAAAGTAATCTGATTGAGGGTAATCAGAGCCTAGACACCGGCGAACCTTTGGTTTACGGACAAAGTGTGACTGATGCCTGCATCGGCTGGGAAGATACTGAAACCCTGCTGCGTAATCTGGCGAATTCAGTGAAACAGCGTCGCGGCTAACGTTTATTCATCAACATATTATCGCCAATAAAAAAGAACGCCGAGGCGTTCTTTTTTTGTCTTCAGCAGATACTGAATTACTTGGCTTTACCCTGATTAGCAACCGCCGCCGCTTTGGCAGCGATTTCTTCAGCGTTGCCCAGATAGTAATGCTTGATAGGTTTAAAGTTTTCATCAAACTCATAAACCAGCGGAACACCGGTAGGGATGTTCAGCTCAAGGATTTCGTCTTCGCTGAGGTCATCGAGGTATTTAACCAGCGCACGCAGTGAGTTACCGTGCGCAGCAACGATAACGCGCTCGCCGCTTTCAAGGCGTGGCTTGATAACGTCAGTCCAGTAAGGAATAACGCGCTCAATGGTCAGAGCCAGGCTTTCGGTCGTTGGCAGTTCTTCAGGGCGCAGTTTCACATAACGCGGGTCGTGGCCAGGGAAGCGCTCGTCAGTTTTTTCAAGCTCTGGAGGTGTAACGCGGAAGCCGCGGCGCCACTGCTTAACCTGCTCGTCACCGTATTTGGCCGCGGTTTCAGCTTTGTCGAGACCCTGCAACGCACCGTAATGGCGTTCGTTCAGTTTCCAAGACTTTTCAACCGGCAGCCACGGCTGGTCCAATTCGTCCAGAACACTCCAAAGAGTGTGGATGGCACGTTTCAGTACAGACGTGTAAGCGAAATCAAACTGGAAGCCTTCATCTTTAAGCAGTTGACCTGCCTGTTTTGCTTCAGTACGACCTTTGTCCGAAAGATCAACATCATGCCAACCCGTAAAACGGTTCTCTTGGTTCCATTGACTTTCGCCGTGTCTTACAAGAACCAGCTTGGTTACAGCCATAGCTAAACTCCTCAATTTACTGAAATTCAAATGACAACTGAGTTCATTATATGGCCTCAGCCCCCGTTCCGGCAATCTTTAAACGAAACGCGCAGCCTGACCGGCAGGCTGCGCGTTAATGGGAGTTTGCTTCACTGCTAATTACGCAGCTTTTTTCAAACACGTGCTCATAAACGTTTTACGTGCATCACCTTTCAGATCCTTTTTCGCAGCATCCGCGTTACAGGTCTTCATTTTATTCTGCTGTGGCGTCATAGATTTGGTTTCGGCTTTCAGGCAATGACTCATGAAAGTCTTGCGCTCATCTCCTTTGAGACTTTGCGTCGTAGCCTGTTGGTTACAGTCGGTCATTTTCTGACGCTGTGCTGTCTGTGCCGCAGAGGGTTGCTTCACAGCTTCAGCGGCCAGTGCATTACCCCCAACAAAAAGCGTTGCTAATAAAGACAACAAAATTGGTAAACGCATAGCTCATTCCTTTTTAAGACGTCCTGCTCACCAGGACACTCTGTAAGCGTAGATGGATCAGTTCGTTTTGGCTGAGTAAATCCTCACCCAGAGAGGATAGATATCACATTTTTCGCTAAATGATCGACAAAACCTGCGTAGAAATCCTCTGATTCATAAACCGTGCAAAAACTTACTTAAAAATTACATCCGATCGATGAACTTAACGGTTATTGTGTATTGACAGGAATGTTTATGATAATTATTATCATTTTCATTACATTCATTATCATATAAAGCCCTGATAAATAACAGGGTATTGTTGCGCTTATTATCTGCGTTTCAGTCAGTGTTTGTTTTTTGAACTGTATTTATTCGCCAGACTGCCTTAATTAGCGAGAAGTATTGCTGAGCAAAATAATAATCCTAAACTTCCTAAGGCCTTTTTATGTCTACACATAAGGGAAAGCGTCACCTTAAGACCTTGCTGTCTTTAAGCCTGGTCGCCAGCTCCGTAATGAGCGCCGTCGCAGCGGAAACTGCCAACACTGCACCTGTGGTAAAAAATTCAGATAATAAAGCCGATGCTGGCGACGTTATGACCGTTATCTCTCCAAAAGTGGTGAGAAAGGCCGGTGACGAGACCAAGCTAACGGCAAAAGATATGCAAAAAGACGGCGGTAACGATTTTGGCACCATTATGCGTTACCAGCCATTGATTAGCGCAACAGGGTCGGCGGGCGGTTCATCGGTCGGTAAAAGCGGTTTCGACCGCGGCGGTTATACCGGTTACAACGTGCGCGGTCTGGAATCAAACCGCGTTGCCATCGACGTAGACGGCATTGCCCAACCCAATGCCACGGGCCGACCTTACGTCGGGCGAGCGGGGCAGGACACCTTTGGTATTGGCCGTGACTTTATCGACCCGTATATGTACGGCAACGTCGATATTCAATCGGGCGCAACCCATGTTTCCTACGCCAATACCTCAATCGGCGGATCGGTTTCTTTCAAACCTAAGTCAGCCGACGACTACCTAAGCGAAAACAAGCACAGCTATTTTGGTTATCAGAGTGACTATGACTCTTCAAACCGCAGCTGGCATAATGGATTTACCGTGGCCGGTGGCGATCGCGACCTGAGCGGCATTGTGGTACTCAGCCGTCGTGACGGTCAGGAAACCCGCAACAACAGCGGCACGCTGGATGCCTATCCGGCTAACTGGCATTCTGATTCGTTGATGGCATCCGGCACGTGGGCGGCAACCGATACCCACACGCTGACCGGCACCGTTGATCTTTTCACCAAGACTAACCATACCCATTTTGACTCATGGAACACCGCCGGCTCTGCCACTAATGGCACTAACGACCAAACCAGCGAAACCCGTCGTCTGACCGCCAGCCTGCTCGACCATTGGACGCCGTATTCACTGCTGGTGGACACCGTTGATACCAAGCTGTTCTATCAAAAAACGCAGGCCCACGACAACACCTTTGGCCCAAGCTCAACCACGGGTACCAGCCTGGTTCGCACCTTCTCCGACTCCAATACCCACACCTTTGGATTCGATAACAAGATGGCCAAATCCTGGGGCATCCACGAATTTCGCTGGGGCCTGAATGGCAACATCTCCGAGACGGATCGCCCGTTCAGCCAGTCGCCTGCACAAAGTATTTACAGCTATATCATGCCGCCAACGGCCAACAGCCGTACCTACGTGTTTGGCGCATTTGCCGAAGACACCATGACTTGGGACTTGGCTGGCCATAACTTCTCGGTAGTACCCGGTTTGAGATTGGCTTATCAGAAGTCTGAGCCACAGGATCTCTCGACGCTGGCCAATAGCTCTCTGTCCGAGTCGGCGCTATCTACGCTCTACAGTTCTAACAGTGATACACAGTTACTGCCTTCACTGGCTTTCATCTACGACATTACGCCGAAGGTGCAGACTTACCTGCAATACAAACGAGGCGCTCAGTTCCCGGATGCCAGCCAGCTTTATGGTTCATGGAACCTGAGCTCAAGCTATGCTGGCTCGGCGCAGTACGCGTTGATCGGTAACTCGAATCTGAAGACAGAAACCAGCAACAACTATGAGTGGGGCCTTAAGGGGGAGGCGACGGAGGGGATTACCTTTAACCTCAACGCGTTCTATAGCCAATATTCTAACTTTATTGCCTACACCCGCTACACGCGCGCAGGCAGTCCGGGGATTTTCGCTAACATTCCGAGCAACATTTACACCGCATATGAAGCAGAAAACCGCGATAAAGCCTATATCTACGGCACCAGTCTGAGCGCCAGGTTTAACTTTGGTACCTGGTATCAAGAGGTCAACGGCCTGAGTGCACGACTGGCGTTTGGCTATGCTAAGGGCGCGTCCAAGTCGAGCTACAACGGCGATAAATACGTTGATCTCGACAGCGTTCCACCGATGAAACTGGTGACTGGTCTGGCGTGGGATGACCCATCAGGTCTCTACGGCGTGGCGGCAACGGCGACCTTTAACAAAGGTAAGCAGGCTACGGCGACTAATCGTCAGACTTACACCAATACCGGGACGGCAATTACTGATTCTTCTACCGAATATGCCCGGATTCCGGGCTATGGCATTGTAGATTTGACCGGTTACTGGCAGGTTGCTAAAAACGTTAAACTCAGCGGCGGTATTTATAACCTGACCGACCGTAAATACTGGGATTACTTGAGTACTCGCAACAATGAAGTCTCAACCGCTCAGGATAAAGCAGATCTTGCATTGGCGACGATGCCAGGCAGAACCTTCCAACTTGGGGTGAATGTTGATTTCTAATAACGACCAATATTAAAATTATTAAAAGAAGCCGAGTAATAGCTCGGCTTCTTTTTTAATTCTCTATTGATAATAAAACCCTCAAATACTTAATAATAGAAGAAAGGTTTTTTCTGGGTTAAATACTGTTGTGTGGAATTTCACCGCCTCTTAATGACAACAATAATACCCCCGAGATGACTCTCGGTATTCTATAGAACCCTCTCATTTTGGTGATGACTCCAATCAATAGAACATGCGCTTTTCGATAAAGGCCCCCATAACCTTTTCATGCAGTTCTACAGAGCGTGAGAAGCAGAGGGTTCTGCGTGTCTGAGTGTTCTGGCGGTATCACGAACACCAGCCCCGTTGAAAGACATCTCAACACTGGATACAGGCTCGCCCCGATTCTAGGACAACTTGAGTATTCTCTTGTGCGCTGGGCTACTCGACCCCTTATCTTTTTCTTATCAAAAATAGAAATTTCTTAGGCTTTTACTCATTTGTCTCACCGCCTTATGTGTCATTTTGTTTCTTAGAAATTCAATTTGTAACTTAAATATTGAGTGACGGATTGGATTTATTTAAGGACGTAGTTTTTTCTTTAAGGATAAATAAATGGCACTTACACCCGTAAAAACTCTGGCTGTGCTTGTCGCTCTAGCGCCGCTTGGTCTGATGTCTATCAATGGCGCATCCGCCAGTGGATATGTTAGTTCACCTACTGCGAGAGCCCAGCTGTGTAAAACTGGGGAAAATATTAACTGTGGTGATTTTGCCAAATTTCAGTCGGAATTGATCCAGTCAGAAACGACTGAGTCTGGCTTTCCACGCTTATTGCTGGCCAGCGCCGGTCTGGAACGCTATCAGGCACTGGATACTGAAAGTGCTGCACAATGGCATAAAAACCCGATAACTCAGGGTAAATTGGATATCAGCTGGCAGATTACGTCCCCTTCCAATATTTCCAACTGGAAATATTACATGACTAAACCTGACTGGCAGCAGACTCTTGATAAGCAGAAGCGTCTGACAGCGGCCAGCTTTGAGGCCACTCCTTTCTGCGAGATAGCCAACGATGCAACCCAGGTTCAGCAAGGCGTTATTTCTCATCAATGCCAGTTGCCAGTACGTGATGGTTACCAGTTGATCTATGCCGTTGCAAATCTTGCCGATAAACAAGAGGGTAAAGCATCAAGTATTTATAACGTTATCGACGTTGACTTTGAGAGTAGCAATGTCCAAGTCACAGCATCCATTAACGGTGAGTGGACTAAGCAAATTGCCACCATCGATCGCCTTGTCGTCGACTCTCCGGTCGTAGTCAAAGCAGGTGATGTCGTTCGTGCACGTTTCTTTGCTGAAAACAGCGGTGAAATAATCAATAAGGAAGTAGAAGTCACCATGTTACCGGGTGAAGAATCCAGTTGGTCCTATTACATGGCTCAGGCAATCAATAGTAAGCACAGCGATGTTCGTGCTGGCGTATTGCATGCCAACGGAGAGGTCTACCCGGAAAAACATAGCATTAATAGTGTTTATGCTCATTCAGACAGTCGTTTGAATCATGCAGAATTCACTATTAACTGATTGACTCGCATATAACATGGATGATGGGCGATAAAAAATGAAAAATACGAAAGTTAAGATTCTTCCTTACGCGATTGCACTTGTTTTAGGTGGTCTCTATTCCACAGTTGCCGGAGCGCATGGATATATAGAAAACCCCAAGAGCCGTTCTTTTAATTATTATGCTTCACCCTGGCCTGCTGATGAAATTGAAGCCCATAAATTACCGGCGGGTGGTTTAATGGAGAATGACACTTCCTACGAGAATGCATTCAACTTTCCACCTGATGGTAAATTAGCCAGCGGTGGGAATGCCAATCGTACCCCTCTGGACAATGAAAGTTATAATTGGCCGGTGAATTCGATGAAATCTGGGACGCAGGATTTCACTTGGTATATTCCGGCTCAGCACAGGACAACCTATTTCACCTACTACATCACCAAGCAGGACTGGAAATCTAAACCGGGTTACGGTCAAAAACTGACAAAAGAGATGTTTGAAGACAAACCATTCTGTCATAAGGTTTATCCTTACCCGGCATCTAATGATATTTCGTTTCCAAAGCTGAAAACAGTTCATACCTGTACTGTTCCTCAACGTACTGGCGATCAAAAGATTTACTCAGTATGGCGGATTCGTGATACGGCAATGGCCTTTTACCAAATGGTTGACGTCAAATTTGATGGCAGCAGTGGTCCAGAAGATGAAGTCGTCAAGCCAGTTGCTGATATCCGTGCAAGCAGCAGTGACTTGTCAACCAGTAATCTAACTCTGGATGCCAGCGCCTCTTCGGGTAAATCTCTGCGCTATTCGTGGCAAGTGATGAGCAACAGCGACAAAGTTACCTTGTCAGGAAGCACTAGCAGCACGGCGACTCTTCGTCTGAAAAACCAGGCAACCAGCAACTTTAACGTGCAGGTTAAACTCACGGTAACCAACGGTCAGAATGTTTCTAATTCTAAAACCATCACCTTAAAGGCATCCAAGCCAGCTGAGGTCAACAAGCCTGTTGCAGTAGTACCAGCAGACTTTACGGTTACTGAATCGTCCAATTCAGCAGGCTACGAGCTGGATGGTTCCAGGAGCAAAAATGCACAATCTTACAGCTGGAAAATTGTGCAGGGTGCGGGTAATTTCTGGCTGCAAGAAAAGCAGGGCGGAGGTTGGGTAAAAGAAGTGAAACTGGCCAAGGCTCGCGCTTTGGTCCCAGCCAATAAAGTCGGAAAAGCCGTGTATGAATTGACCGTTATCGGGAAAGATGGCAGTAAAGACGCGCGTCGTGTGACCGTGACGGTGAAGCCGGTTGCTGACAACGGCAATGATAATGACAACGGCAACGGCAACGGCAATGATAATGACAACGGCAACGGCAACGGCAACGACAATGGGAATGACAACGGCCAAGCGCATCCAAAGTTCGAGTTTGGTAAGGCTTATAAGGGCGGTGACAAAGTGACAGGTACTGACGGCGGCGTCTACGAATGTAGAGGTTGGCCTGCAACGGGCTGGTGCAATGTCGCAAAAGGCACCGCTCAGGAAACGCATTACACCCCAGGTTCTGGTATCAACTGGATTAACGCCTGGATCAAAATATAATTATAAACAGGTTTAATTAACCTTTTATAACGTCAAAAAGCCATCGGCATGAGTCGATGGCTTTTTTTATGCCGTTTTACCTACATCGCAAAAAACTGATAGACCGTAGCCGAACGATAAATTTGCCCCGGCTTTGTCCAGCAGCTTGGCTGTGGCCAGGTTGAGTGGTTCGGGCTGTCGGGAAGAAACTCACTCTCAAGTGCCACGCCGCTGTAGTTGGCATACTGCCCACCGCTGCGGTTTGGCGTACCGTTAAGGAAGTTGCCGCTGTATAACTGCAACGCAGGGGCTGAAGTAAATACCGACATTTTTACTTTTTCATCGGCAGACCAAAGGTGAGCCGCCGGATTGTCATTGGCATTGCAGGTAGCAAACAGCAGATAAGCGTGGTCGTAGCCCTTAACGCGCTGCTGATCGCGGTCCTTGAGGAAATCCTGCGCCAGCGTTTTTGGCGTGCGGAAGTCCATGCCGGTTTGCTGAACGGAGGTGAGATCCGCACAGGGGATCCCGTCGCTGTCGATCGGCAGAAAGCGCTCGGCAAACAGCTGCAGCTTTTGCTTGCGCGCGTCGTGACCTTCACCGTCGAGATTAAAATAGGCGTGATTGGTCAGGTTGACCGGACACAGTTTGTCAACTTGCGCCTTGTAGCTGATTTCAAGGCGATTATCGTCGGTAAGCTGATAGTGCACTTCTGCTGTTAATTCGCCAGGATACCCCTGATCGCCATCGGGAGAAACCAACTGAAAGCTGACTTTCTGCTGAGTGTAATTAAGTATTTTCCAACGACGCGCGTTGAAGCCTTCAGGCCCACCGTGCAACTGATGTACGCCCTGATTGGCGACCAGCAGATGCGGTTTACAGTCGATTTGAAACTGCGAACGTGCAATCCTGTTAGCGTAACGGCCGACGGTAGCACCCAAATAGGCGCTCTGGTTGACGTAATCTTCCGGCCCCTTGCAACCCAGCACCAGTTCGCGGTTTTCACCGCCCCGCAGTGGCAAAACTAATGACAACCATGTCGCACCCCAATCCATAAAGGTAGCCGTTGTCCCCGCAGGGTTTTTTAGCGTAACCAACTGAAAAGGCGAGCCGTCTGGGGCTCGCTGGGCTTGGACTGGAGTTAACATATGCTGGCACCTTCTGAAGCCTGGCAGACGTAAAATGTCTCTTTAATACCGGTTTTGGCGTGATATTCATGCGCCACGGTTTTGCGAACCTGCTCGACCAGTTCGCTAGGGATCAGGGCGACAATACAGCCACCAAAACCTCCACCGGTCATACGCACACCGCCTTGTTCACCAATCACTGATTTAACAATTTCAACCAGAGTATCAATCGGCGGCACGGTGATTTCGAAGTCGTCACGCATTGAGGCATGAGATTCGGCCATCAGCACGCCCATTGTTTTCAGGTCGCCGTGACTCAAGGCAATGGCGGCGGCCTCGGTACGGTCATTTTCGCTAATAACGTGGCGAGCACGACGTGCGGTGAGCGGATCGAGGCCCTGTTGCTTGGCGGCAAACTGTGCCATGTCAACGTCGCGCAGCGCTTTCACGCCGAAGAAGCGTGCCGCCTCCTCACACTGTTTACGGCGGGTGTTGTATTCGCTGTCAACCAAACCCCGTTTTACGTTGGAGTTGATGATAACCACCGACGCGTTTTCAGGCATGGAAACGGCTTTGGTTTCCAGCGAACGGCAGTCAATCAGCAGTGCGTGGTTTTCTTTACCCAGCGCCGAAATCAGCTGGTCCATAATGCCGCAGTTGCAGCCCACGAACTGGTTTTCGGCTTCCTGACCGTTTAAAGCTAACTCAACGCCGTCTATCGGCAGGTCATACAGGCTTTTTAACGCCTGACCTACGGCAACTTCAAGCGAGGCCGACGAGCTGAGACCTGCGCCCTGCGGCACATTGCCACTAATAACCATGTCTGCGCCGGAAAAGTCCCCGTTGCGCAGCATGAGATGTTTAACCACCCCGCGCACGTAGTTAGCCCACGGCAGCGCGTTGGTGCTGAGGATCGGCTCATCGAGTGAGAACTCATCCTGCTGGTTGTCGTAGTCGGCGGCAATCACGCGAATTGTGCGGTCATTGCGCTGGCCACAGGCAATGACCGTTTCGTAGTCAATCGCGCAGGGCAGAACGAAGCCGTCGTTATAATCAGTGTGCTCGCCAATCAGGTTGACGCGGCCCGGAGCTTTAATCGTGATGGTAGCCGGATAGCCAAATTTTTCTTCAAAGATTTTTAATGTTTTGTCTTTTAATTCCATCATTTCACTCCGGCCTCACGATAATGAACATCACTGACTGCACGCAGACGCTCTGCGGCCTGTTCGGCAGTCAAGTCTCTTTGGGTCTCAGCCAGCATTTCATAGCCAACCATAAATTTTCTCACCGTCGCGGAACGCAGCAGCGGCGGATAAAAGTGTGCGTGCAACTGCCAGTGGGAATAGTCACCTTCGCTGAAAGGCGCGCCATGCCAACCCATAGAGTAAGGGAAAGAGCACTGGAACAAATTATCGTAGCGGCTGGTCAGCTTTTTCAGTGCCAGCGCCAAGTCACTGCTTTGCGCCTCGCTCAGTTCCGTGATTCGCAACACTTTCGCTTTTGGAAGCAGCAAGGTTTCGAACGGCCACGCGGCCCAATAAGGCACCACGGCAAGCCAGTGCTCAGTTTCGACCACCGTACGGCTGCCGTCGGCTAACTCGCGTTGTGCATAATCCACCAGCATTGAAGAGCCATACTGCGTCAGATACTGACGCTGAAGTTGGTCTTCGCGCTCGGCTTCGTTGGGTAAAAAACTGTTGGCCCAAATTTGACCGTGCGGGTGCGGGTTGGAACATCCCATTGCCGCACCCTTGTTTTCAAACACCTGAACCCAGGGATACGTTTTGCCCAAATCTGCACTCTGTTCCTGCCAGGTGGTGACCACTTTTTCCAAAGCCTCAAGTGAAAGCTGCGGCAGTGTTTTGCTGTGGTCTGGCGAGAAACAGATAACCCGACTGGTGCCACGCGCGCTTTGGCAACGCATCAGCGGATCGTCACTTTCTGGAGCAAATGGCGTATCCGGCATCAGCGCGGCAAAATCGTTGGTAAAGACGTGGGTGCCTTGATAGTCAGGATTCACGTCACCGGTCACTCGGGTATTGCCCGGGCACAGGAAACAGTCAGGATCGTGCGCGGGGAGTGTTTCCTGAGACGGTGTTTCCTGCTGGCCCTGCCACGGGCGTTTGGCCCGGTGCGGACTGACCAGTACCCACTGATCGCTCAGTGGGTTATAGCGGCGGTGCGGGTGCTCGATTGGGTCAAAACTTGACATTACTTTTCCTTAGTCTGGATAGCCCTGTGGGTTGTTTGATTGCCACAGCCAGGTATCAGCAGCCATATCTTCCAGAGTACGGCTGACTCGCCAATTCAGTTCGTTGGCAGCTTTGGTTGGATCGGCCCAGTAAGCAGGCAGATCGCCAGCGCGGCGTGGTGCAAAGTGATAGTTAACCGGTTTGCCACAGGCGTCGCTGAACGCGTTAACCACTTCCAAAACACTCTTGCCGAGGCCGGCGCCGAGGTTGTAGATGTGTACGCCCGGTTTGTTATGCAGCGTTTTCATGGCGGCCAAATGACCGTCGGCCAGGTCAACCACGTGAATGTAGTCGCGCAGGCAGGTACCGTCCGGGGTGTCGTAGTCATTGCCAAAGATTGACAGTGATTCGCGGCGACCCACGGCAACCTGGGCGATAAACGGCATCAGGTTATTCGGGATACCCTGCGGGTCTTCACCCATCAGGCCTGACGGATGGGCACCGACCGGGTTGAAGTAGCGCAGCAGTGAAATGCTCCAGTTGGGTTCAGCGCGCTGTAGGTCTTGCAGAACCTGTTCTACCATCAGCTTGCTGCGGCCGTAAGGACTGGAAGGTGTACCGGTCGGGAAGTCTTCGACGTAAGGCGTTTTGGGCTGATCGCCATAGACGGTGGCCGACGAGCTGAAAATCAGGTTAGTCACGCCAGCTGCGCGCATGGCTTCAACCAGCACCAGAGAGCCGTAAACGTTGTTATCGTAGTATTCCATCGGCTTGTTGACTGACTCGCCAACCGCTTTCAATCCAGCAAAATGGATAACCGAGTGAACCTTATGTTCCTGGAAAATTTTGTCCAGCAGGGCGCGATCGCGGATATCGCCCTGATAAAGGAGAGGAGTCTGACCCGTCAGAGTATTAATACGCTCTAAAACGCTGGCTTTGCTGTTGCAAAGATTATCCAGAATGATTGGCGTATAGCCCGCTTTGATTAATTGAACGCATGTATGACTGCCAATGTAACCGCTACCACCGGTAACTAGAACGTACATATCGACTCCTTAAAGGTATTGATGTTGACCACAATATCATGCTGTGGCAGGTAAAAAGGTGATCCATCTTATAAAATGAAATCGCTTACACCCCTTAGTTTACCATCCCAGCAATGTGCGCACCAACTGCCCCAAAGGCAGGTTTTTCATCAATACAAGCCTTATAATACCTAATGTGTAATCGGTTACACCTACTTTTTTCAAATGGAAACTGTCTTATAAGCTTAATTTTAAGATTAAGACTAGGCGGGAGTAGAATGCACTATCATGAGCTTTCAGTCATAACAGGCGCGTTTAGTATGTATACCGAGGAAATAATGCAATGAGAAATCTGCCGCCGAGTTCCACGCTACGCGCCTTCGAGGTTGCCACTCGACATGCAACCTTTACCGCCGCCGCCGAAGAGTTGCACATCACGCAAAGCGCGGTCAGCCATCAGTTGAAAAATCTCGAAGAACTCTGGGGATTGCAGCTATTTCAGCGTGGTAAATCATTGACCCTGACGCCAGCCGGCGCTGCATTGGTGCCGATCGTGCGTGAGTTTTTCATCAATCTGGAGGCCACTCTTACGGATCTAAGAGATCAAAAAGGAAGGGTCAGGGTAAAGGTCAGTACGACTTACTCCTTTGCGCTAAAATGGCTGCTGCCAAGATTACCTCACCTCTCCCTACAGCATCCCGAAATTTTAGTTACGCTAGAAACCAGCGACAAGTCGATTAATTTCTCAAGCACGGAATCGGACGTGGCGATACGTTTTGGCAATGGTAACTACCCAGGGCTGCATGCGGAATTTATGTTTAGAGAACACATTTTTCCCGTCGCCAGTCCGGCCCTGTTACACCGCCTTGGCCCCCCTAATACCCCGGCTGAATTACTGAATTATCCGCTGCTCACGCGTGACGGTGCCGATCTGGTCCCAAAATGGGCGCTGTGGTTCCAACACGTCGGCGTTACTGCCTCTGCACTTAAGGAGAGCGTGAGATTTGCCGACACCAACATGACTATCGAGGCGGCGCTGCTGGGGCAAGGAATAGCCCTGGCTCGAAGCGGCCATGTCGAAACTGAAATAGGTGAAGGCACCCTGATCAGACTGTTTGATGTGCCATTTGCATCCCCGGTTGCTTACTATTTTGTTTGCCCAAAGGGGACAGAATCTCAGCCGCATATCATCAGTTTTCGAAATTGGCTGCTGGCAGAATCAAACAACGCTCAACAATATTATCGATGAAGCATGAGGATTGACTCATGCTTCGATGAGGAGACTTCGCTTTAGTCTAGACGTACAGTTGCTTACGATGACGTATGCCTATTCAGATCATTTTACTCATACTTTTCGCTGCGCTCTTGCATGCAAGCTGGAATGCGCTCCTGCGCGGCGGAGTCGACAGACTGTGGTCGATGACGGTCATGTGCATGGCGGTTGCGGTTGCCAGCACCATTATCGCGATTTTCGTGACACCGCCGGCCAAAGCCAGTTGGAAATATGCCGTGCTGTCGGCGATGCTGCACGTTGGCTACAACCTGTTTCTCGTCAGGAGCTATAAGGCGGGCGACCTCGGACAAACGTATCCAATTTCACGAGGTTCTTCTCCGATACTGATTACCTTGGCGGCAGCGATTTTCGCCGGGGAAAGCGTGAGGGTCAGTGCTTTGCTAGGCATAGCTTTGGTGTCGGGAGGCATTATTTCACTGGCTTTCAAAGGGCGAAAACTCGCGGTTCCGAGTCTGCCTTATGCGCTTGGAACGGGATGTTTTATTGCGGCTTACAGCGTGGCAGACGGTATCGGTGTTCGCTTGTCTGGTGATCCGATGGCCTATACGGTTTGGATGAGTGCGCTGTGGGGCGTGTTGATGCCTCCGGTCTATATCTTTTTACGCGGCCCCAAAAGTTTATTCACGCTGCGGCCCGGTTTTATCATCGCTTTCATCGGTGGACTGGTCTCTCTTATGGCCTACGGCATCATCATCTACGCCATGTCTCGCGTGCCAATGGGAGCCGTTTCGGCACTGCGCGAAACCAGTGTGTTATTTGCGGCAATGATAGGCTATTTTTTCCTCGGAGAAACGCTGACTGTGCGAAAAGTAGTGGCCTGTACCGTCATTGTCATCGGTATTATTGTCATCGGCTAAAGGGCCCCAAAATGACCATCAAGACAGGAGATATGAAGATGAAATCTGAAAATCCAGCCGTCGCGCTTATAGGGCCGGGGGCAATCGGCACCACTATTGCGGCGGCACTGCATGAGGTTGGACGTACGCCGATGATATACGGGCGCTCGGCTCACAGCCGCCTGGAACTGCGTTTTGAGGGTGGCAATATTGTAGTACCTGGACCGGTGCAGACATCGCCAGCCGAAATCAAGAACCCTGTTGACCTGGTTTTTATTGCGGTCAAATCTACGCAAATTGAGGCGATAGCCCCTTGGCTTGCCGCATTGTGCGGTGCAAATACGGTGGTCTGTGTGCTGCAAAATGGCGTTGAGCAACAGGCGCTGGTCGCCCCGTATGTGTCCGGCAGCCCGATATTGCCCGCAGTCGTATGGTTTCCTGCGCAACGCGAACCTGATGCCTCGGTGTGGTTACGTGCCAAACCGCGTCTAACGTTGCCTGATACCGCTGAAGCCCGCAGGGTGCTTGACGCTTTACACGGCACCCGCTGTGCGGTGGATCTTGCGGCGGACTTCACGTCTATCGCATGGCGCAAGTTGCTGCAGAATGCGGTTGCCGGTTTAATGGTGCTTTCTGGACGTCGAGCGGGAATGTATTCGCGAGCTGACATTACCGCGTTATCGCTGGCTTACCTGCGTGAGTGCCTGACAGTTGCGCGTGCCGAGGGCGCGATACTGGGCGACGAAATCCCACAGGAGATTATCGATGGATTTCAGCGCGCCCCCGCCGATTTAGGTACCTCAATCCTTGCCGACAGGGTGGCAGGTTTTCCTCTCGAATGGGATATTCGCAACGGCGTGGTGCAGCGAATGGGGCGAGCGCACGGTATTCCCACGCCCATCAGCGACGTCGTGGTGCCGCTTCTCGCTGCTGCTAGCGATGGGCCAGGCTAAAGGCCGTTATTTTCCGCCGCCAGCATGCGGTAACGAGGCAGTGCGGTCTTGAGGGCATCAATCTGATAGTGATAAATCTCCCCATCGGGTACAAAACTTAACCGGTGAGTAATACACTGTGGGGCATCCTCGGCATGATGGGAAACGAACAGCAGTTGGGTTTTTCCCTCGCCAATCAGCACGTCAATCCAGCGGCGTACCAGTTGGCGATTGATCGGGTCGAGACCCTGTAGAGGTTCGTCAAGTATAAGGAGTGCCGGATGCTTCACCAGCGCGCGAGCAATCAGCGCCAGACGCTGTTGCCCCCACGACAAACTGTGGAAAGGCGTATCAGCAGTGCTGCCGCCGAGGCCCAGCAGGTCAAGCCATTGGGTGGTCAACTGTTGCTGGCGGTCGGACACGGCCTGATAAATACCAATCGAGTCAAAGAATCCCGATAAAATTACGGTACGTACGCTGGAGCTCACGCGGTAGTCAAGATGCAGACTGCTGCTGACGTAGCCGATGTGGCGCTTGATGTCCCAAATGGTTTCTCCACTACCACGACGGCGGCCAAAAAGCGTCAAATCGTTGCTGTAGCCCTGTGCGTGATCGCCAGTAATCAGGCTGAGCAGGGTAGATTTCCCCGCGCCGTTCTGCCCCACAATTTGCCAGTGCTGTCCCGGCTCAACCCGCCAAGTCAGCCCGTGCAGAATGGGCTTGTCGTTGTATTCCACCACGCCGTTGCGCAGCACGATAAGCGGCTGGTCCTGCGGAGGAGAAACTTTTTGGGTCGGATCTTCGTTTTCAGGAAGCTGCATACCGTCGAGCGTTTCACTGTGCGCCAACTGGGCAATCAGCGCTTCACGCAGCACCTGCTCGCGCGGGCCAACGGAGGCCAGCGTGCAGTCTGCCAGTACGCCAACGTGTTGAACAAAATCAGGAATATCATCAAAACGGTTTAACACCAGCACCATTGTCTGGCCCTGAGCGGCCAGCTCCTCAAGCATGGCGGCCAACTGCTGGCGGGCGTTAACGTCTAGCCCGTCGAACGGCTCGTCAAGCACCAACAGGTCCGGCTGCTGCATCAACACCTGACAGAGCAGCGTCTTGCGTGTTTCACCGGTAGAGAGATACTTGAAGCGGCGCGAGAGTAGGTGAGCAATGCCAAACTGTGCGGCCAGTTTTTCGCAGCGCACGGCATCATGCACCTGTTCCTGAATAATTTCAGCCGTGGTGCGGCCAGTATCATCTTCATCAGCGCTGAGCAAGTCGGTGTTATTGCGCTGCCATTCTTCGGAGACCAATTTTTGTAATTGTTCGAAGGAGAGACGCACCACGCGTGAAAAATCGCTGTGACGCTCGCCATTTAACAGCACAAGATTGCCGGCAATCGCCCGCGCCAGTGCCGATTTTCCGCTGCCGTTAGATCCGACAAATGCCCACGACTCCCCTTGATTTAGGGTAAGTTCATCCAGCGATAAAGTGCGCGTATCGCTGAGTCGGAAAATGGCCTGTGAAATAGTTAATGATGACATCTTGCTCCTGCCTGTCTTATGACTTGGGGGGATGCCTGTTTCAGGCAACGCTCCGCCTATTCTTGTTAATAATAAATCATTAAGAATTTCAGGGATAAGCTCATCGCATCCCCAAGTCAATTGACAAATCTGCAAACTGTCAGCGCTTAAAATGCAAGATAATGAATACTAATAATTTATTAGCACAGGGTGGCGATAATCACTTTATCAGCATCGAACTGCGCAAACACCTCGGCGCCTTGTACCAAGGCCATTTCCTCCAGTTGCGCAGTCGGTATCGTGGCGCACAGTGTCTCGCTCGCATTCAGCGCGATCAGCACTTCGCAGTTGTCGTGACCTTGCTGAATACTGTGCACTTTTCCAGCCAGCGCATTGTCGGCATTGGTGGCCTGATAGCTCAGCGTTATCCACGGTGCTTTGATTAAGGCCAGGATCTCTTTGCCGGGTAGCAGAGAAAGACGATCGGCGCTTTGCTGGGTGAGAGCGGCGCGAATGCGCGTTTTTCCGTCGGTCAGCAAGACGTTGATATGCTGTTGAACTTCTTCATTATCGCGCTCAATGACGGTGCCAAAAAGTTGGTTTCTTGCGCTGGTCTGCAGAGAGAATCGCGAAATCGCCGCCAGTAAACTGTCGAGCGGCAGGCCGTCGTCTTTGAGTACGTCAAAGGCCTTTTGCTGGATCTGCGCCAGCAGGTCATAGAGTTGTATCAAACGCTCGCCGTAGCGAGTCAATTTCGCACCGCCGCCGCCTTTGCCGCCGGTGTTACGTTCTACCAGGGTTTGGTCAGCCAATTGATTCATTTCATTAATAGCGTCCCAGGCGCTTTTATAACTGATGCCAGCCAGTTTGGCGCCCTGACTAATCGAACCGGTAATCTTTACCTGTTTGAGCAGCTCGATACGGCGAGGATCGGCAAAAATTCGCTGCTGCAATTTTAATGTGAGGAGGATTTCAGCTTGCATAAAATAGGGGTCCAGTCTCGGCGGAGGCAAAAGTCATGCGGTAAGACATTACTTGATAATAGAGCATTGTCGCCGATCGCCGGGATTTCTCAAACCGCCGATGCCGCGTAAAAGCCGCTAGTTTGCGTCCAGTTGGCGAAAAGCTAAAGTAATTCCTAAGATTCACTGTTAAGATTGGTAACAGATTTTTGCTTTCGCCCTAGTGCGATTTAAGTCAGCAGAGTGAGGCCATCATGTTAGAACTATTAGAGAGTTTGCTTTTCGCGGTAATAATGGTGCCTATTTTTATCGCCGTTGTTCTGGGTTTAATTTACGGTATGGGCGAGTTATTTAACGTTATTTCCAAAGTTGGCCACCCGAAAGAATCTCGCAACGAGCCTAGGGCGTAAGCCTTTCACGTTCGTTTGCCACAGCCCGACCTCAGCGTCGGGTTTTTTTTGCCTAAATTTTAATGCAGATGTTTATGTAACGGAGTGTTTCTACGCTATATTGCACCCTATACAACGGTGGGCACTATAACAATACAAGGAAAACTCAATGCGTATAACTCTGGGTAAAGGTTTGGCAGTAGCCGTACTGGCTGCGGGCGTGTTTACACAGTTACAGGCTCAGGCGGCAGAAAAAATTACCGTCTTTGCCGCCGCTTCATTGACCAACGCGCTGCAGAAAATATCTGAACAGTACCAGCAGGGAAAAGACGTGCAGGTCGTCTCTTCTTTTGCCTCGTCCTCAACGCTTGCCAAGCAAATTGAGCAGGGCGCACCGGCTGACCTGTTTATCTCTGCCGACCAGCAGTGGATGGACTACACCGTGGGTAAGCAGCTGATGGTCGATAACACTCGCTATACGCTGCTCGGCAACGATTTGGTGCTGGTGGCGGCTCAAGAGAGCAAGCAGCAAAAAATTGATATCAACAAGGATACGCCTTGGCTGAAGCTGCTTAAAGGTGGTCTTTTGGCAGTGGGCGACCCTGCTCACGTTCCGGCCGGTATCTATGCCAAAGAGGCGCTGCAAAATCTCGGAGCATGGACGGCGCTTGAGCCAAAACTTGCGCCTTCAAGCGACGTACGCAGCGCGTTGGCACTGGTCGAGCGCGAGGAATCGCCGCTGGGTATCGTTTACGGTTCTGATGCCGTGGCCAGCACCAAGGTAAAAGTCGTCGGCATTTTTCCTGAATCGAGCCACAAGCCGGTCGAGTATCCGATGGCCGTCGTAAAAGGTCATGAAAGTGCCGCACTGACGGCGTTCTATGATTATCTTAAAACGCCTGCCGCCGCCGCCATCTTCAAACAATACGGATTTACACCACGCTGATGATACTGAGTGAATACGAGTGGCAGGCGGTGGTGCTGAGCATCAAAATCGCCAGCCTGGCCGCCGTTATCAGCCTGCCGCTGGGTATTCTTATGGCGTGGATACTGGTTCGCTGCCGCTTTCCCGGCAAGTCATTGCTCGACAGCGTGATCCATTTGCCGCTGGTGCTGCCGCCGGTGGTGATCGGTTATTTGCTGCTGGTGGTGATGGGGCGCAGGGGCATTATCGGGGAATGGCTGTATGACTGGTTCGGATTCAGCGTCAGTTTTAGCTGGAAAGGTGCTGTGCTGGCCTCGGCAGTCATGGCCTTTCCGTTGATGGTGCGCGCCATTCGCCAGTCGCTTGAGGCGATTGATACTCGCCTCGAGCAGGCGGCGAAAACGCTGGGGGCATCAGTGTGGAAGGTGTTTTTCACTATCACGTTGCCGCTGTCATTGCCGGGAATTATCGTTGGCATCGTGCTGTCGTTTGCCCGTTCGCTCGGCGAATTTGGTGCCACGATTACCTTTGTCTCTAACATTCCCGGGGAAACGCGCACTATCCCGCTGGCAATGTATACGCTAATTCAAACGCCGGGTGCGGAAGGGGCGGCGGCCAGGCTTTGCACCTTGGCTATTTTGTTGTCGCTGGCGGCTCTGCTGATTTCTGACCTGCTTGCTCGGCGCAGCCGTAAGCATTTGGGGGGCTGATGCTCACACTGGATTTCTCCCAGCAGTTGGGCGACCTGTCGCTAGAGGTGAAAGTGGCGCTGCCAGAAAGTGGGATAACCGCTATTTTCGGCCTTTCCGGCGCAGGTAAAACCTCGCTGATTAATGCGATTGCCGGATTGACCCGTCCCGACAGTGGTTCAATTGTTCTCAATGGAAGGGTGCTTTCACAGCGTGGTTCGGCGTCTGCCAACGCGCTTTTTCTGCCGCCTGAAAAACGCCGTATTGGGTATGTTTTTCAAGATGCGCGCCTTTTCCCGCACTATAAAGTGCGCGGTAATCTGCAATATGGCATGGGGCCTGCCATGCGTGAACAGTTTGACGACATTGTAAAACTGCTCGGCATCGAAGCGTTGCTCAATCGCTATCCTTTAACGCTTTCAGGGGGCGAAAAGCAGCGCGTTGCCATTGGTCGCGCTCTGCTCAGCGGACCGGAGCTGTTGCTGATGGACGAACCGCTGGCGGCGCTGGACTTGCCGCGCAAGCGCGAGCTGATGCCGTATCTCGAGCGGCTGGCTCAGCAAATTAATATCCCTATTTTATACGTCACGCACAGTTTGGACGAGATCCTCAGCCTGGCTGAAAAAGTGCTGATACTTGATAACGGAAAAGTGCTGGCCTTTGGTGACGTCGAAGAAGTGTGGGCTAGTAACGTGATGCGCCCGTGGTTGCCGCGTGAAGAGCAAAGCAGTGTGCTGAACGTTAAGGTGCTGGAGCAGCATCCTCATTATGCGATGACCGCGCTTTCCCTGGGTGACAAGCGACTGTGGACGAGTAAAATCGAGGCGGCGATGGGTTCACCACTGCGCATTCGCGTGCAGGCTTCAGACGTGTCGCTGGTGCTGCAACCGTCCGTTGGCAACAGCAGTATCCGTAATATCTTACCGGCGCAGGTGGTTGAACTGCTGGTCACCGACGCCGCGGTTGACGTCAAACTTGACGTCGGCGGCCACATTATCTGGGCAAAAATTACCCCTTGGGCCTGCGATGAGCTGGATATCAAACCCGGCCAACAGCTTTATGCCCAGATCAAAAGCGTGTCGCTGAGTCGCCGTTAAATGACGTCCTCCTGATGAAAAGAGGACGTGTTAATTAAAGTACTTTACGGCGAATAACGTCGGCAATGCCTGGCTGCTCGTTGTCGGCAATAACCAGGCCGGCGCGGGCTTTTATCGCATCATCGGCGTTGCCCATTGCGACACCTAAACCGACATTTTCCAACATGCTGAGGTCGTTGTAATTATCACCGAAGGCGACCACGTCGGACATGCTTAGCCCTTGAGACTCAACCCACTCCTGCAGGCGTCGGCCTTTGCTGTTGCCGCCTTTGGCGACGTCAACCTGATCGTGCCATGACCATTCGCAGGCTAGCCCCAACTCATTCTCCGCCTGTTTCGCGAAGGCGTGCAGGGCATCGAGGTCGTGGTGAGAGGTGGCAAATTTCCAGATAGACTGCGCCTCATCCGCCGCTTCACGCAGACTGTTAACCTTAATAATCGTTGGTCGTTGGCCTTCCGGCAGCGAGTTGCCCCAGATAATTGAGCGCTCAACGTGACCGCTTGACTGCTGATAAAGCATGGCATTATCGACGTACAGCAAACCATGAATGCCGTAGAACTCAAGCAGATCGACGACTTTTTTGGCTTTGGTTTTATCTAGCGGATCGGAAGAGAGAACTTTTTTCTCATGAAAGTCGTAGAGGTAGGTTCCGTTACAGCAAATCGCGGGCGTATCCAGTTCAAGTCCCTGATAAAACGGGTGAATAGCAACGTGGTGACGTCCGGTGGCGATAATAACTTTAATCCCTGCGGCGCGTGCGTCAGCCAGTGCAGAAAGTGATTCGGGCAGAATACGTTTTTGACGGTCAAGCAGCGTGCCGTCGAGATCGAGCGCGATTACGCGATAAGTCATGAGCGGTTCCAGCAGAGTGTCAGAGAATAAATGTCAGTGCATAAAATTAAGGCTATTAATGTTACACCTTTAATCCAAATGTTAAAACCTCGCATCCAGGGCTAATGCCTTAGCACCGGGTTAGGCTATGCTGTTATTCTGACGATCGCTAAGATGAAAAATAACGTACCCTATTTGAGTTTTAATAAGGAGATATGATGAAACAAGTCGTTTATGTTGCCAGCCCAGACAGTCAGCAGATCCACGCTTTTAACCTGCATGAAGATGGCGAACTGTCGCTGTTGCAAACGGTAGAAGTCCCGGGGCAGGTACAGCCGATGGTGGCTTCGCCGGACTCGCGCCATCTGTACGTGGGGGTTCGTCCGGAATTTGCGGTGCTGACCTATCATATCCACCACGATGGCCGCCTGGAACAGGGCGGTATGGCACCGTTGCCGGGTAGCCCGACACACTTGGGCATTGATTTACAGGGCCGCTACGTATTCAGTGCCTCATACAGCTATAACAACGTCAGTATTCACGCCATCGGCGATGACGGTGTAGCGCTGGCACCTCATCAGGTTCTCGAAGATCTTCAGGCTCCCCACTCGGCCAACATCAATCCGACCAATCAGCTGTTGATGATCCCGGCGCTGAAAGAGGACCACATCCGTCTGTATGATTTCAGCCTGAAAGGCGAAGCTACCGCGCATGATCCGGTTCAACTGAGCACCGCACCGGGCGCAGGCCCGCGCCATATGGCGTTCCATCCAAATCAGCATTTCGTTTACTGCGCCAATGAGCTGAACGGCACCGTCGATGTTTATCAAAAAGACGTCACCCGCGGTGAATATCATGCGGTACAAACGCTGGATATTATTCCTGCCGACTTCACCGGCGATCGTTGGACTGCCGACATTCATATCACCCCGGACGGCCAGTACCTCTATGCCTCCGAGCGTACGTCAAGCCTGCTGGCGATTATCAAGGTTTCAAAAGACGGCAGCGAGCTGGAGCTGGTAGGGCATCACGCGACCCAAACGCAGCCGCGCGGCTTTAACATCGACCACAGCGGTCAATACGTCATCACTGCCGGTCAAAAGTCTGATGAAATTGAAGTCGCTAGCATCGATAAAGCGACCGGTAAACTCACTACGCTGAAGCATTATCCCGTGGGTAAAGGCGCGATGTGGGTCACTATCATTGAGCTGCACGCTTAATTATTGCTAAGTACTGACTCGGCAACGCGTCTCACGCCGTTGATTGCCCTATTGCATAAAAAATGCATAAAAAAACGCCAGGCTAAAAAGTCTGGCGTTTTATTGACGACCATTACTGAAGGGTTAGCGCAAAGGCGTTATTTCAGGCCAGCAATCACGTTGTTGAACTGCCACAGGCGGTTAAAGCCGGTGTCATTCAGGTCACGATTAGGGGCGATATTGCCGCTGAACGGACGCTCGGAGAAGGCTGCGTCACCCCAAGGCTGCTGAAGGTTGTAACTTCCGTCAATCTGGCTGTCGCGGATGACCAACTGACCGTTTGGCGTTTGACCTGCGCTGTAACCGCCTTTATCTGCACCCAAGTCAACGGAGCGACCAAGTTGTGCTTTCTGTGCCGCACCTTGGCCGTTAAAGCCTTTGTCGCCGGTCAGATTGCTGTCAATCACCAGGTAGCCGTAAGGCACGTTAGCAGGGGTGATTGGGGCAAAAATGCTGGCCTGCTTCACGCCGCGGCTCGAGAGAGTATGGAATTCGACGTGGTCGAACACGGCGTTCGCCATCCCGGTAACATAATCGCTGTCACCCGCAATCAGACTGTTGTGGACGTATACGCGGGTATAGCGTGACGTGACGGGCTTGCTGTTAATGTCGCTGGTGTTAAGCAGCAGGGTATTTTCGCGACCCAGCACGTGAACGTTTTCTAGCAACGTTTGGTCACCGTCAACACGCAGCGCGACCGCCGGATGCTCACCAGCGTCTGTGCTGTCTTCAAGGCTGTTCGCCACGGTCAGGTTTTGCAACTGTAGGCCGTTACCCTGAGACCACACGGTGGCCGAGCAGCCCGCGCCGATGCTTTCGTTCTGCTGGCTGGCGCACTGATTGAACATATACCATGCACGGTCGCCCGGCAGGAATTCACCGTTCGAGCTCACGGCTTTACGGTACGCAGCGGGCGCAACGCTGGCTTCCAGGCCCTGCTGCAACACCACCTCATCAGCGCTGTTACCGGCACCAAACAGGCTGATAGGCGCAGAACCGGCAGGAATATAAACCGCACCGACGTAGGTACCTGGCAGGATCTTGATGAATTCACGTTCGCCGTGATTATGCTGACTCAGCGCGGCGTTAATTGCCTGCTGAACGTGGGTGTACTGCGCGCCGTCAACGCCTTTTTTAGGGCCGACCACGTAAGGCGTATTCACACCGTCGGTTTTAGCCAGCACTGGCGTCCAGCCCTGTTGTTGAACCTGAACGGACGGTCCGCCGAAAGCCAGATAAGATTTAGCCGTGTAGTTAGCCGCTTCATCAGCATTGAGAATCGGCAAAGCCGCAGTGCCAGGAGCAACCTGAGTCGAAAGGCCTTCCTGGCTATGGCTACAGGCCGCTAATACCAATGTGGCAGATAAGATTGCGCTGGCACGCGAAAGGGTAGAAATTTTCACTATGTCTGACTCCTTGATACACAAAAAAAGTGGCCAGCACCGCTGACCACTTCGCTGTTATAAGCATTCGCGGTTATTTTTTAATTCGGTTTCGATAGAGTACAAATATCCGAGCTAAAAGCATCATGGTTTTGTATCACAAACCCGATTTTATCATTAGAAAATATTTAATGTGTCGGCAAAAAGTGGTGATTTAGCTATAAATAACCGTCAATGACGCTTTTCCCAGCGTGTGAAAATGCAGGTTGAAACCGAGATAGGCTCCGCTGGACTCTTCACTCACGTCGAGCTGGTCGACATCGAGCGCATACACCGTGAACTGATAGCGGTGATGTTCTCCCTCTGGAGGCGCTGCGCCGCCATAGCCTGCTTTACCAAAATCAGTACGCGTTTGCACCGCGCTCGCCGGCAGTCCGCCTTTGCCAGAGCCTGCACCGGTGGGCAGTGCGCTGATGCTGGCAGGCAGGTTTGCCACGCCCCAGTGCCACCAACCGGAACCGGTCGGTGCATCCGGGTCATAGCAGGTGATAGCGAAGCTCTTGGTGCCAACGGGTGGATTTTCCCAGCTCAGCTGTGGTGATAGATTATCGCCCTCATAGCCCATGCCGTTAAACACTTGGCCGTTCGGCATTTTTTCGCCGTCTTTTAAGTCAGAACTCTTCAATATAAAAGCCATAATATCCTCGAGTAATCGCTAAAAATACTTACACCGAGCCTAGCATTTTCAATAACGCTTCGGCAACGGCGGCCGATGAGGCGGGGTTTTGGCCGGTGATAAGCTTGCCATCGACCTGCACATAGGGGCGCCAGTCGGCGGCTTTGCTGTATTCACCGCCATTTTTTTTCAGCTCATCTTCAACCAAAAACGGCACTATGTCGGTCAGTTGAACCGCTTCTTCTTCACTGTTGCTAAAGCCGGTGACGCGCTTGTCTTTAACCAGCGGCACGTCGTCTATCTCGACGTAACGAAATACCCCCGGGGCATGGCAGACGGCGGCAACCGGCTTGTCGGCACGCCAGAAGGCTTCAATAAGTGCGATGGAGTGGGGATCTTCCGCCAAATCCCACAGCGGACCGTGGCCACCGGGATAGAAAACGGCATCGAAATCTTCAGCCTTGACCTCTTCAAGCCTGCGGGTTTCAGCCAACTGCTTTTGCCCAGCCTTGTCATGACGGAATCTTTCAGTGCTTTGCGTTTGTGCGTCCGGCTCGTCACTTTTGGGGTCTAACGGCGGTTGACCGCCTTTCGGCGAGGCCAACACCACATCGGCACCGGCATCGAGCAATTCATAGTAAGGGGAGGTGAACTCCTCAAGCCAGAATCCCGTTTTCTTGCCGGTATCGCCCAATGTATCGTGAGAAGTTAATACAATGAGTACTTTCATATCATCTATCTCCAATGATCGCAGGAATCTATCCCGTAGAAAATTAATCGGTCTCTTTACCTACCTGGATAACCAATTTGCCGAAGTTTTTTCCCTCAAGTAGGCCAATCAGCGACTCGGGCGCATTTTCCAGGCCCTGAACGATTTGCTCGCGGAACTTGATTTTGTCGGCCGAGAACCATTCGCTCATCTGTTTAGCAAACTCGGGGTAGCGATGACCGTAATCATCGAAAATGATGAACCCTTGAATACGCAGGCGTTTTTTCAAAATAGTGCTGGTCAGCAGCGTCAGGCGATCTTCACCCTTTGGCAGCCCTTGTGCATTGTACTGAGACACCACGCCGCACAGCGGAACGCGGGCCTTGGTGTTGAGCAGCGGCAGTACCGCATCGAACACCGCCCCCCCGACGTTTTCAAAATAGACGTCGATACCGCGCGGGCAGGCTTCTTGTAAACGTTTATCAAGATGGGCTTCGCGGTGGTCCAGACACTCGTCAAAGCCGAAATGCTCAACCGCATAGCGACATTTTTCTTCACCACCGGCGATGCCGACCACTTTGCAGCCTTTGATTTTGGCAATTTGGCCTACCAGAGAGCCGACGGGGCCGGTTGCAGCAGCGACCACCACAGTTTCACCCGGTTTAGGTTCACCAATGTCAAGCAGGCCCATGAACGCCGTAAATCCCGGCATGCCCAGTACGCCCAGCGCCAGTGAAGGATGCTCTAGCGCCGCGCCTTCGAGTTTTTTGACCAATTTGGCGTCAATGGTGGCATAGTCCTGCCATCCGCTGCTGGCCACTACCCAGTCACCGGCCTTAAAGTTGGCATCTTTTGACTCAACCACCCGTGAAACGGCCCCGCCGGTCATCACGGCATCCAGTGCCACCGGCGGGGCGTACGAAGGCGCATCGCTCATTCTGCCGCGCATGTAGGGGTCGAGTGACAGATAAACGGTGCGTAATAACAGTTGGCCGTCGGCCAAGGCTGGCAGGCTGCTCTCTTCGTGACGAAAGTTTTCAGCCACCGGCGCGCCCTTGGGACGAGAGGCTAAAACGATGCGGCGATTGACTGTCGTGTTCTGAGACATACTGACTCCTTAAGATAATTAAAATTCTTCCACCGGGAACAAGTATAGAACGCCGGACGGTATCGTAAGGGGACAGTAACAGGGATGGTTACCTAAGGTACAGAATCTTAAGGACTTGTTTTGTTAATAGATAAAAATACTAAAGGCGTGAACAAAGAGGAAAAAGGCAGTGGCCTGCGGCGACCGAGCGGTGGCCGCAGGCAAGGGGGTTACTTGACGGACACGTCAATGTCACCAAAGTATTTTTTCGACAACTGGCTGACTACGCCGTCTTTTTTGATTTCGGCAATGGCTTTATCGAGACGGACTTTGTTGGCGGTATCGCCTTTGCGCAGGCCGAAAGCGATACCGCTGCCGAGGATTTTATCATCCTGCACTGAATCGCCGACGAAGCCGTAACCTTTGCCGTCTGGACGGTCAAGGAAGCCGCTCTGACCGGCCGCCGCCATCACCAACGTGCCGTCAAGACGACCCGAGGTCAAATCCAGATATACCTGATTCTGGTCCTGATACGACACCACGTCGACCCCTTTCGGTGCCCAATGCGCCTGCGCATACGTTTCCTGGATTGAGCCTTGGAGCACGCCGATGTGTTTACCTTTCAGCGACGCGGCATCAGGCAAAATGCCTGAATCCGTTTTAGCAATCAGCTTGGTCGGAACACGATAAATGACATCGGTGAAATCGATCGCCTGACGACGTTTGTCGGTCGCGTTCATTGCGGAGTTGATGGCATCGAATTTACGTGCCTGCAGTGCGGGGATCAGGCCGTCGAAGGAGGTTTCGCTCCACTCACACTTCACTTTTGCCGCCGCGCAAACCGCATTGCCGATATCAATATCAAAGCCCTGAAGTTCACCGCTGGCTGATTTGGACTCAAACGGCGGATACTGCGCCTCCAGTCCAAACTTAATGGTGGCACTGTCCGCCAGCGCGGAAAAAGAGGCTACGGCACAGCCTAACAGCAACAGGTTTTTCAGTTTTTTCATTTTTATGGCTCCAGGGAGGTGTTGTTTAAACGCCACAGAGACGGCGTGCGCCTTCGTAAAGTGTTTCATCGTCTTTTGCAAAGCTTAGGCGAATCAGCCCTGTAGGCTGATTGCTGCTGTAAAATGCCGACAGCGGAATGGTGGCTACCTGATGGTCGCGGATCAGGCTCAGTACAAATTCATCGTCGCTGAGCGGGCTGAAATGACTGAATCTGGCGAGCATAAAGAAGCTGCCTCGGCTTGGCATAATTTCAAAGCGTGAACCTTGCAGTGCGGTAGCCAGTAAATCACGTTTTTGCTGATAAAAATCGGCTAAACCTAAATAACTTTGCGGATTGGCTAACGCGTCGGCAAAGGCGTGCTGCATCGGTGTATCGGCGGAGAAAACCATAAACTGATGCACCTTGCGGATTTCATCCATCAGGGCTTCTGGGGCCAAGCAGTAACCCACGCGCCAGCCGGTAACGTGATAGGTTTTACCAAACGATGAAACGATCACGCTGCGCTCGGCCAGCTCTGGGTGGCAGGCCATGCTCTCATGGCGTTCACCGTCGAACACGACGTGCTCATAAACCTCATCGGATAAAATGACGATATCGGTGTGGCGGGTCAGTGCGGTCAGTCGGTCAATATCGTGTTGAGTAAAAATTGCGCCGGTCGGGTTGTGCGGGCTGTTGATAATAATCATGCGCGTGCGGCTGTTTATCGCACTGGCCACTTCGTCCCAGTCGATGCTGAAGTCTTCCAGCGACAGGTTTATCGCCACCGGTTTTGCGCCCTGTAGGCGGACAATGGGCGAATAACTGTCGAAAGCCGGTTCAAAATAAATCACTTCATCGCCCGGATGCACTAGGGCGCTGATGGCGGAATAGAGTCCTTCACTGGCGCTGGCAATCACGGTGACTTCGCTGTCGGCGTCGTAGCGACAGCCGTACAGGGCTTCAACCTTTTCTGACAGAGCACGACGCAGCGCCGCCACGCCGCTCATTGGCGCGTATTGGTTTTGACCCGCACGCATTGATTTGGCAACAGCGTCCACCAGCGCCGGTTGACATGAAAAGTTCGGCGCGCCCTGAGATAAATTCAGTGCGTTATGTTCGGCGCTCAACTGGCCAATAACGGTAAAAATCGTGGTGCCGACGTCGGGTAACTTCGACTGCGGGGACATGGCGCTTTTCATGCGAACTCCTGCGTAGCGTGGTGAAGAGGCGTATCATTGATTATCGATTAAGCAACAGTTTCACTGTGCCGACAATAGAAAGTTTGTCATACTTGCCATGATCTGACGTCATAGCTGGAGCCGTAATGTAATGAACTCATACGCTGATTTCTCGCCCCTTTCTGTGGCTAATTCCGCCCCAAATTTGCCATCACTGAATGTGTTGAAGACCTTTTCCGTGGTGGCACAAACCCTAAACTTGACCCGCGCGGCCGAACTTTTGCACATTACACAGGGCGCAGTAAGCCGTCAGATAACCGGCCTTGAGGCCAGCTTGGGGTATCCGCTGTTTGTTCGTCAGGCGAGGGGATTGACTCTGACGCCGCGCGGCGCGCAGCTTTTGCCGCCGATTGTGCAGGCGTTGGCGCAAATGAGCGAGGCATTGCAGCGGGTGGCGAGTCATCCCGATACGCTGCGCATCAAATGTCCAACCTGCTCAATGCGCTGGCTGCTGCCCAGAGTGATTCAACTGCAAAATGATCGACCGGATATGCAAATCGAGCTGACCGCTTCAATGGCGCACGGGGTTGATTTTAGCAGTGAACATTTTGATGCGGCGGTGGTGTTTGGCAGGCCGACTGACACCTCGGCGCAGTCGTTGCATTTGTTTGATGAAGTGCTGACCCCAGTTTGTGTGCCGGGACTTTTACCGCAACCTTTGCCAGAGGTGCAGGTATCCGATCTTGAACAGCAAACACTGCTGCACCCGACGCGTGACCGGCGTGATTGGCTGCTGTGGCTTAAATCGGCGGGGGAGCAGG
This sequence comes from Rouxiella silvae, assembly GCF_002093625.1. GTDB lineage: Bacteria > Pseudomonadota > Gammaproteobacteria > Enterobacterales > Enterobacteriaceae > Rouxiella > Rouxiella silvae. The sequence continues at coordinate 47,164 of NZ_MRWD01000025.1, forward strand.
GGCTGCCATCGAGTAAGTCACAGCATTTTGACACCCTCGACTTAGCCATTAACTCGGCGCTACAGGGTTATGGCGTGGCGATTGGCGACCTGACGTTGATTGAGGACGATTTGCGCGCTCATCGGGTGATTGCGCCTTTTACTCTTTGTGTCGCCAGCGGGGCTGCGTATCAACTGCTCTATCCCGACAATCCGAGTCCCGCGCTGCGGGTGGCGATTGATTTTCTGAATCAGGAAGCACAGCGCAGTAGAGAAAGGCTCGATACGCTGCTGGCGGCTTCCCGCCAGCTAGTCCATGTCGGCGGAAAATCTCAATAAAGGGCCGATAGCGCGCTGGCGATTCCCTGAGTTAACTGGGTAAGTTGTGCGGGACTTATAATGTACGGCGGCATCAGATAAATCAGTTTTCCAAACGGCCGTATCCACACACCTTGAGCCACAAAATGCTGTTGGAGTCTGGCCATATCGACCGGTTGGCACATTTCTACCACGCCAATTGCGCCGAGAACGCGCACCTCCGCCACTGCCGGATGTTCAAGCAGCGGCAGCAGCTCCCATTTTAGTTGCTGTTCAATGTTGGCAACCTGCTGCTGCCAGCGGTTCTCGGCCAGTAATGACAGGCTGGCACTGGCGACCGCGCAGGCCAAAGGATTGCCCATAAACGTGGGGCCATGCATAAAGCAGCCCGCCTCGCCGTTGCTGATGATGTTGGCCACCTCGCGGGTGGTCAAGGTGGCCGAAAGCGTCATATATCCGCCGGTCAGCGCCTTGCCGAGACAGAGAATATCTGGCGCAATTTCGGCGTGATCGCAGGCAAAAAGTTTGCCGGTACGGCCAAAACCGGTGGCGATTTCATCAGCAATCAGCAGCACGCCTGTTTCATCACACAGCCTGCGCACCTGCCGCAGGTATTCGGGGTGATACATGCGCATGCCGCCGGCCCCTTGAACCACCGGCTCGAGAATAACGGCTGCTATTTCAGCGCGGTGCTCGGCCAGGAGCGCCGCAAACGGCGCAATGTCCTCGGCGTTCCAAAACTCATCAAAACCACACTGCGGAGCGGCGGCAAAAAGATGCTCGGGCAAATAGCCCTGATACAGACTGTGCATTGAGTTCTGCGGGTCACAGACCGACATCGCCCCAAAGGTGTCACCATGATAACCGTGGCGCAGCGTCAGTAATTTTTGGCGCTTTTCGCCCCGCGCCTGCCAATACTGCATCGCCATTTTTATCGCCACTTCCACCGCCACCGAACCCGAATCGGCCAAAAATACACACTCCAACCCCGAGGGGGTCATTTCGACCAGCTGACGTGAGAGTGCGATAGCAGAAGGATGGGTAATGCCGCCAAACATCACGTGTGACATCTTGCCAATTTGCGCAATCGCCGCTTGATTCAACCGCGGATGATTGTAGCCGTGAATAGCCGCCCACCAGGATGACATGCCGTCCACCAGTTGACGCCCATCGGCCAGGTGCAGCATAACGCCGTCGGCAGAATCGACTGCGTACGTAGGGAGCGGGTGAGTCATGGAGGTGTAAGGGTGCCAGATGTGGCGTTGATCAAATTCGAGGTCGGCCGGAGTCATGAAAATTCCTTGCGGATGCGTTGGCTGAAAAATGTTGTAAACCAAAAATAAAATATTACGTTGACCGTAAACTAAAATAAATCAAAAATGGTTTACGGTATATCATTACTTTTGGAGATGTCTTATGACAGCCCGCACCCTTTGGACTTATGAGCAAACGAAAGCGCTATTCGAAAAACCTTTTCTGGAACTGATGTTTGAAGCCCAGCAGCTGCATCGTCAACATTTTGATCCGCGTCAGGTTCAGGTCAGCACGCTGCTGTCGATTAAAACCGGTGCTTGTCCTGAGGACTGTAAATACTGTCCGCAGAGCTCGCGCTATAAAACCGGTCTCGAGTCAGAAAAACTGATGGAGGTGGCGCAGGTGCTGGAATCGGCTCGTCAGGCTAAAGCGGCAGGCTCCACCCGATTCTGCATGGGGGCGGCGTGGAAAAATCCTCACGAGCGCGACATGCCGTATCTTGAAAAAATGGTGCAGGGCGTGAAAGAGTTGGGTATGGAAACCTGCATGACACTGGGCACGCTCAACACCACGCAGGCGCAGCGTTTGGCCACCGCAGGTTTGGATTTTTATAATCATAATCTCGACACCTCACCCGAGTTTTACGGCAGCATTATTACCACCCGCAGCTATCAGGAAAGGCTCGATACGCTGCAAGAGGTACGCGGCGCGGGCATCAAAGTGTGCTCTGGTGGCATTATTGGGCTGGGTGAAACGGTTAAAGACCGCGCCGGTTTGCTGATGCAGCTAGCCAACCTGCCGGTGCCGCCTGAAAGTGTGCCGATCAACATGCTGGTCAAGGTGAAGGGCACGCCGCTGGCCGATAATGACGACGTCGATCCGTTTGATTTCATTCGCACTATTGCCGTCGCACGCATCATGATGCCGCGCTCCTATGTACGCCTCTCTGCGGGTCGCGAGCAAATGAGTGAGCAAACGCAGGCCATGTGCTTTATGGCCGGTGCCAACTCTATTTTCTACGGCTGCAAATTGCTGACTACGCCAAATCCTGCCGAAGACAAGGACCTGATTCTGTTTGGCAAGCTCGGGCTTAACCCGCAGAATTTTGCCACCGACATGGGTGATGAAGAGCAGCAGCAGGCGCTGAGTGCACAATTGATGCACGCCGACAGTGAGCAATTTTATAATGCTGCGGTATAAAACGAGCGCGGCGGTGTAACCGACATGTCATGGAATGCACGCATTGAAATCGCGTTAGACCAACGCCGGCAGGCCAGCGCTTTCCGTCGACGCCAGCCCAATGCCGGTGGCAACGGCCGCTGGTTGGCACATGACGGACGCCGTTATCTGAACTTTTCGGGTAACGATTATCTCGGGCTTTCGCAGCATGCCGACCTGATTGCTGCCTGGCAGCAGGGAGCTGCACGATTTGGTGTGGGCAGCGGCGGTTCAGGCCATGTCACCGGATTTTCAGCCACGCATCAGCAGTTTGAAGCCCAACTGGCCGAGTGGCAGGGTTATCGGCGCGCGCTGCTGTTTATTTCTGGCTTTGCCGCCAATCAGGCACTGTTGGCCGCCATGTTGCAGGCGGAAGACAGAATTTTGGCCGATAAACTCAGCCATGCTTCGCTGCTGGAAGCGGCGGTACACTCACCGGCTCAGCTGCGGCGATTTGCGCATAATAATCCTGAATCGTTACGTCGCTTGCTGAATACACCGACTCAGGGTGAAACGCTGGTTGTCACCGAGGGCGTGTTCAGCATGGACGGAGACGCCGCGCCCTTGGCAGCGCTTCACCGTTTAACGCGCGAACATGGCGGTTGGCTGATGGTTGACGATGCGCACGGTGTCGGTGTTGTGGGCGAAAAGGGCCGTGGCAGCTGTTGGCAACAAGGCATCAGGCCAGAGCTGCTGGTGCTGACCTTTGGTAAAGCGTTCGGCTGCAGCGGTGCCGCCGTACTGTGTGACGAGGCCACCGCAGATTATCTGCTACAGTTCGCCCGCCATCTGATTTACAGCACCGCTATGCCCGCTGCACAGGTCTGTGCACTGCAAGCTTCGCTGACATGTATTCAGCAAGCTGATGACCTGCGTGATAAACTGGCGGCTAACGTTGCCCGTTTTAGGGCGGGCGCCGGGCAGATGGGATTGAGACTGACGACGTCATCGGGCGCGATTCAGCCGCTGATCGTCGGCGATAATCAGTCGGCGTTGACGTTGGCGCAGCGGTTGCGCGAGCAGGGTCTGTGGGTGAGCGCCATTCGTCCTCCAACGGTTCCTCCAGGCAGTGCGCGCCTGCGTTTGACGATTACGGCTGCCCATCAGCCTGAAGATATTGATATTTTGCTGGAGACCCTGAATGGGTGCAGTCACCGAATTAGTGAATAAAAAAGCGGTCGCCGATGCGTTCAGTCGTGCGGCCCACAGTTATGAAGGCGCCGCCGAACTGCAGCGTCAAACCGGCGAAACGCTGATGGCGCTAGCCGATGCGCAGGGTGCGACGCTTGGCAGACAGGTTCTGGATGCGGGATGTGGTACCGGCTATTTTAGTCGCCGCTGGCGTGATAAAGGTAAAAATGTGACCGCGCTGGACCTCTCCGAGGGTATGTTGCAACGCGCACGTGAACTGCATTCGGCCGACCAGTATCTGCCGGGTGACATCGAACGTTTGCCGCTTGGCGATAACTCAGTCGACTTAAGCTTTAGTAACCTAGCGGTACAGTGGTGCAATGCGCTGCCACGCGCTTTGCAGGAATTGGTGCGCGTGACCCGACCGGGCGGCATTGTGCTGTTTTCTACGCTGGCCGAAGGTTCGCTGCTGGAGCTGTCGCAGGCTTGGATGAGAGTCGATGGCCGGCCTCATGTTAACAAGTTTTTGACACCTGATAAAATTGCCGAAGCCTGCACGCCGTTCACTCATCACGTTGAGTTCAGTCAACACACTGCACTGTTTCCGGACGTGATGAGCCTGCTGCGTTCACTGAAAGGCATTGGCGCTACGCATATTAAAGGCGGTCGTTTGGGCGGGCTCGGCGGTCGCGAGCGTTTGGCGAGCCTGGATAAAAACTATGTTCGACAGGACGGTCAACTGCCGCTGACATACCGTCTGGTGTACGGACTTATCCACTGTGAAGAAGAGTAAAATGCACCTAGTCAGGTCCCAAAAGCGCTGGTTCATCACCGGCACCGACACCGAAGTTGGCAAAACCGTAGCAACCTGTGCCTTTTTGCAGGCTGCTGCGACAGCAGGATTAACCGCAGCCGGATACAAACCGGTGGCCTCAGGCAGTGAAATCACCGAGCACGGACCGCGCAACAGTGATGCGCTGGCTTTGCAGGCCAACAGCTCAGTGCCGCTAACCTATGCGCAGGTCAACCCATGCACCTTTATTGAGCCAACGTCACCGCACATCGTCAGCGAGCTGGAAGGGCGGCCTATCGACCTGAAGACGTTATCACAGGGACTGCGCGGGCTTGAACCCTTGGCCGATTGGGTGGTGGTTGAAGGGGCGGGGGGATGGTTTACGCCGTTAAATGCCCGGCAAACTTTTGCTGACTGGGTCGTTGAAGAGCAACTGCCGGTGATTTTAGTGGTAGGAATGCGTTTGGGCTGCATCAATCATGCGGTATTGACCGCGCAGGCCGTTTTGCAAAGTGGACTCAGGCTGGCAGGATGGATTGCTAATGACGTTGAGGAGACGGGGAAGCATCATCAGGCTTATCTCGCAACGTTAAAACGTATGCTGCCTGCGCCATTATTAGGCGAGATCCCGTATCTTCAAAATCATCAGTTTAGCGACCATGGCCGTTTCCTGGCGCTCGACTGCCTTCTTTCGTAAGGATGTGACGGTCTCTGGCTGTTAAACCGTAAGATAGGTTTTCACCAGATTGTCATCCAGCTCGGCCAGTGTGCCCTGTGCGACGTTGCGACCGCCGTCCAGCAGGCAGAAACGGTCGGCCACGCTGCGAATAAACGGCAGTTTATGCCCGACCAGCAGCAGCGTTAGCCCGAGGTCACGGTTGAGGCGATGGATGATGTTGCCCATATTGGCTTCCATGGCTTCGCTGGTGTGCTCCGTTGGTTCATCAAGAATCAGCAGCTCAGGCTCCTGCACCAGCGCACGGCTGATAGCCAGCTGCTGCTGCTTGCTTTCGTCCAGCTCACCGGCTTTGAGCGACCCCATTTCTTTCAGTGATGGAAACAGGTCATAAACCTGCGACGGTACGCGGCGAGTCTTGTTTCGTCCGGCCATCATGGCAATCTGCAAGTTTTCATCGACGCTCATCTGCGAGAAAATCTGACGCCCCTGCGGCACGTAGCCGATCCCCATCTGGGCGCGGGTTTCCACCGGCAGCATCAGCAGATTCTGCGGCTCATGATTGGCAGACTGCCAGATCATGGACCCACTTTTTACCGGCAAATGGCCCATAATGCAGTTGATCAGCGTTGTTTTACCTACGCCGTTACGGCCGATAAGACTGTTGCACTGACCACGATACAGCTCGAGATTGATATCCCACAGAGTATGATTTTGACCATAGTATTGGTTAATCGCTTTTACACTTAGCATCAGTTGTTCCTCACTTATTCGGCTTTCCGTTGAACACATCATTGACGACCCCTGTCATATTTCTGACATTTTTATGATGCCGTTAGTCTGTTAATACAGGATTAAATTCCGTTTAAGTCTCGCATTTAAACAGCATTAACAAGTGATAAACGGCTATCCCGCAGTGGTAAACGGCTAAAACTGACGTTTGTTTGCCTTAAAAGCATTCACTGTTGCTAAAAAAAGAGAGAATTAGTTTGTTTCGTGTGACTCGCAGATAATCTGTAAAGGTAACCTGTTGAACTAATGTTGCAACTCTTGGGCCAAGTCTAAAAAGATAACTCTTAAAGAGTAGGGATTGAGGCTGCGTGAGGCCGCGACAGGACCTAAATGCTCTAATGCATAACTTAATTTAATGTTTAAGCAGGAGAGGTAAGATCAACGTGCACTTTGCCAGTGCTGAGAACGGAAATTTTGGTGCAAGTCTGAAAGGGTGAGGAGCAGAAAAGTCCCGCTCGGATGCACATATCGATTTTGCAATCTAAAAGAACGACATTTTCTAGGTTAAATCCGAATAAATATAGAAATAAAAGTGTAAAAAAATAACTAAAAAAACGTCAAAAGAGGCGCTTTGGTGAAAATGTCCATTTTTGTCAACGCACAGCCTGAGCGGCGTGCTGAGACTTATCCACCATTCCTGTGGATAACCTTGTGCATGAGCGACCTAAAAGTTGCTGCGTGCGAGTCTAGACGCGGGTTGAGCTTAGTTTGTCCGCATTCTCGACTTTTTAAAGGAATCATTATTTATCAACACGTTAATTAAAATCAATAGCACGCTTGGTACGTTGTCAAGATTGTGTAAATATTCATCAGGTCCACGTTGAAAAGTTAATTCGTGACAGAATCTGGGGATAAATGTCATTTGATGGGGAAAATTCTTGCCCACAAATGCCCTAAAAAGAGCAGTCTGCACCCTCGGCGATAAAATCACCGCTTGAAGCTGTGTTTATATCCAGTATTATATATAGCAAAGTATCGTTGAGTTTGACAAGACGGAAGAGTCTTCCATACTGATCCTCCTCACCGGTCTCGCACGTTCTCATCTCAGGTAGCCCGCAATGAGCAAAGTTTTTAAACTACATTCCGATTTCAAACCTTCGGGCGATCAGCCTGAGGCTATTCGTCGCCTGGAAGAAGGGCTGGAAAACGGTCTGGCGCATCAGACATTGCTTGGTGTAACCGGTTCGGGCAAAACCTTTACCGTTGCCAACGTGATTGCCGATCTAAACCGCCCGACGATGGTGCTGGCGCCAAATAAAACGCTGGCCGCGCAGCTCTATGGCGAAATGAAAGAATTCTTTCCCGAGAATGCGGTTGAATATTTTGTCTCTTATTACGACTACTACCAGCCCGAAGCCTATGTGCCTAGCTCCGACACCTTTATCGAAAAAGATGCCTCGGTAAATGAACATATTGAGCAGATGCGTCTTTCCGCCACCAAGGCTTTGCTTGAGCGTAAAGACGTGATCGTGGTGGCGTCAGTGTCTGCTATCTACGGTCTGGGTGATCCTGACCTGTATCTTAAAATGATGCTGCACTTGACCAAGGGCATGATCATTGACCAACGCGCCATCCTTCGCCGACTGGCTGAATTACAATACGCGCGTAACGATCAGGCGTTTCAGCGCAGTACTTTCCGCGTGCGTGGTGAGGTAATCGACGTCTTCCCGGCCGAGTCTGACGACCTGGCGCTCCGTATTGAGCTGTTTGACCAGGAAGTGGAAAGGCTTTCGCTGTTCGATCCTTTAACCGGCCAAATTTCCACCGAAGTGCCGCGCTTCACCATCTACCCAAAAACGCACTACGTCACCCCGCGTGAGCGTATCGTGCAGGCGATGGAAGAGATCAAAGTTGAACTGGCCGATCGTCGCAAAAACCTGCTGGCCAATAATAAACTGCTGGAAGAGCAGCGGATCAGTCAGCGTACCCAGTTTGACCTAGAGATGATGAACGAGCTGGGCTACTGCTCGGGGATCGAAAACTATTCACGCTATCTCTCCGGGCGCGGCGAAGGCATGCCACCGCCGACGTTATTTGACTATTTACCCGCCGACGGCCTGCTGATTGTTGATGAATCGCATGTCACCATTCCGCAAATCGGCGGTATGTACAAAGGTGACCGTTCGCGTAAAGAAACGCTGGTTGAGTACGGTTTCCGACTGCCTTCGGCGCTGGATAACCGGCCAATGCGCTTTGAAGAATTTGAAGCTTCGGCGCCGCAGAGCATTTACGTTTCTGCTACGCCGGGCAATTACGAGCTTGAAAAGTCCGGCGGCGATATTGTTGAACAAGTTGTACGTCCGACCGGCCTGCTCGATCCGCTGATTGAAGTGCGTCCGGTGGGGACGCAGGTTGATGACCTGCTTTCAGAGATCCGCAAACGTGTTGCGGTCAACGAACGTGTGCTGGTGACTACGCTGACCAAGCGCATGGCGGAAGACCTCACCGAATACCTCACCGAGCACGGCGAGAAGGTGCGCTATCTGCACTCCGATATCGACACTGTAGAGCGCGTTGAAATCATTCGTGACCTGCGTCTGGGCGAGTTTGACGTGCTGGTCGGTATCAACCTGCTGCGAGAAGGCCTCGACATGCCTGAGGTCTCGCTGGTGGCGATTCTTGACGCTGATAAAGAGGGCTTCCTGCGTTCGGAACGTTCACTTATTCAGACCATTGGTCGTGCGGCGCGAAATCTCAACGGAAAAGCGATTCTGTACGGCGACAAAATTACCAAATCGATGGCAAGGGCAATAGAAGAAACCGAGCGCCGTCGTGCCAAGCAGGAAGCTTATAATCTGGAAAGAGGCATCACACCGCAGGGCCTGAACAAGAAAATCGGCGATATACTGCAACTGGGTCAGCCGAAGTTCAAAAAGAACAAAGAGATGCGCGAAGCACAGGCGGCCGCAACCTTCAAAACGCTTACGCCAAAAGCGTTGGAGCAGCGTATTCGCGAGCTGGAGGCCAAAATGTATCAGCACGCGCAGAATCTGGAGTTCGAAGATGCAGCCAATACGCGTGATGAGCTGCACGCTCTCAGAGACCAATTTATCGCGTTGTCTTAAATACCCCTCACTTTCACGCTGTGGGGGCGTTGGATGTCCTCGTTCAGCGCGAAATCTATAGGGTATTGCATTGCTGCCAGAAGTGATAAACTTCGCGCCCTGACTTTATCTGTGGCCGCTGCTCATGACCGACATTAAACCAAAAGATCCCCTCCACGGCGTCACGCTGGAAAAACTACTCACCGTTTTGGTGGAAAATTTTGGCTGGCTGACGTTGGCGGGGCAGGTGAACATCAACTGCTTCAAGAGTGATCCGAGCATCAAGTCCAGCCTCAAGTTTTTAAGGCGCACGCCGTGGGCGCGCACCGAAGTCGAGACGCTGTATCTTGATTTTGTCGAAGGATTATTAAAGCCGGATATGAGCCGCAAAGGCAAACGGCGCTCCGGACCTGATGCTGCCAATGTGGCTACGTCAGGCAAGGATGTGGCAGGCAAGAAGGTTAGCACCGCTAAGCCGGCCGCCGACAGCCCGTGGAATAATCATCCCATGCTGAAGAAAAACGACGCTGAAAAGGGCTGATTTAGACTTTTCCCATCTTCTGTAGCGCCTCCTCAAGTGCCAGCCTTAGCAGTTCTCTGTCGTGACGATAGGGGACGTCCTGTGCCTCTAGTGGACCCTGTATAATCAAGCGGTTGGCCGCTTCACCCAAATGAACGGCAGGCCCCACGATGGCTGCACTGATAGCCGAACGGCCAATCTGCTTTTCAATCATGTTGAGTTTGTCTTGCAGAGTCAGCGAGGCGGCGGCTACGCTAAGTTCTTTGCCGAGGTTGCTGATGTACACAATGTGGGCGCGGCTGCGGCGCAACGCGGTCGCCAAATCTTTGAGCAGCAGCAGCGGCATCAGGCTGGTGAAAAAGCTGCCAGGTCCAATAACAATCAAATCCGCTTCGGCGATGGCCTCTAATGCTTCCCGCGTGGTGCCAACCTCAGGTTCGAGCATCAATTGCTGCGGTATTTTGAGCATTTGATCGACATTCACTTCGCCGTGAATCAAATTGCCGTAATGATCGATAGCCGCCAGATCGACCGGATCTTCCGACATCGGGATCAGCTCGGCATCAACCTTCAACAGACTGCGTACCAGATTCATTGCCTCAAGCGGACGCACGCTGAGGCTGTCTAGCGCGCGCAGAATAAGATTGCCCAGATTATGTCCGTCAAGCTCGCCGCTGCCGCTAAAGCGATATTCAAACATCGCCGAGGCCACGCTAGGCTCGGTGATCAGCTGATTAAGACAGTTGCGCATATCTCCCCAGGCGATGCCGCCTACCGATCGACGAATTCGCCCCGTAGATCCGCCGTTATCGGTTGTGGTGACAATGCCGGTCAGGCGCGAGCCCAGCGACGAAAGTGACGACATTACGCGCCCCAGTCCGTGACCGCCGCCCAGTGCTACCACTCTATCCAAGTCACTTAACGTCCTGTTTCGCATAATTCCCCTTCGTCCAGCATTGACACTCCTCTGCCTCTCTACGCGTAAACGGCGGTGAGTTTAGCGGTATCGACAGCATAAAATTTTCTGAAACAATTTTACCCAATTTTCCATTAACTTGTTATCTTTCGTACTTATCAGAGAGTTTGCAAATGCGCTTGATTTAATAGGTATTTTTATTTTAGCCAAGAAAGAAAAACGCTGTATAACCAATTACATAGCGAAGAACATGCTTGGCGTATGCCTTTTTGCGGCGTTACACTATGGCTCAACCGCGTTCTTCTAGACGCTCTTGGTCTGAAGAATTGAACTCCTAGCCTTGGTGCCTAAGTTGTTTGCTCGTTGCGTCGTTTGCGTCGCACATCAATCAATAAGGTGCCCTGGCCGTGACGCTCCGTCACCAGGGTGCAGGGTAGAAATGCCCGCATCTCCCGTATTTGGAAAGGTGTTAACAAGGTGCCACAACTAACTGACGCATTTGCGCGCAAGTTTTATTACTTGCGCCTGTCGATCACTGATGTGTGTAATTTCCGTTGCACGTATTGCCTGCCAGACGGCTATAAACCTCAGGGTCACAACAATAAAAGCTTTCTTTCACTCGACGAAATCCGTCGGGTTAGCCGCGCTTTTGCCAATCTCGGCACTGAAAAAGTTCGTCTTACCGGCGGAGAGCCCTCTCTGCGCCGTGATTTCAGCGAGATAATCGCCGCCGTGCGTGAAAATCCTCAAGTTCGCCATCTGGCGGTAACCACTAACGGTTATCGTTTAGCGCGTGACGTGAGTACCTGGCGCGACGCCGGGCTTACCGCTATCAATGTGAGTGTTGACAGTCTTGACGCACGTCAGTTCCACGCGATCACCGGCCAAGACAAATTTCGTGAAGTGATGAACGGAATTGACGCCGCTTTCGAGGCGGGTTTTGAAAAGGTGAAAGTCAACGCCGTATTGATGCGCGATGTTAACCACGCCAGCCTGCACACCTTTCTAAACTGGATCAAAGATCGGCCAATTCAGCTACGCTTTATCGAACTCATGGAAACGGGCGACGGCGGGGATGTGTTCCGCAAACATCACGTATCCGGTCAGGTAATTCGCGATCAGTTGCTACAGCAAGGCTGGACATTGCAAGGCCGCAGCCGCAGTGACGGTCCGGCTCAGGTATTCAGCCATCCTGACTACGTCGGCGAAATCGGCTTGATCATGCCTTATGAGAAAGATTTTTGCGCCACTTGTAACCGGCTGCGCGTATCGGCTGTCGGTAATCTGCATCTGTGCCTGTTCGGTGAGCAGGGTATTCCTTTGCGTGATCTGCTGGCCGATGACCTGCAGCAGGACGCGCTGATGGAACGCATTCAGGGAGGATTGAGCAGCAAAAAACAGACCCATTTCCTGCATCAGGGCAATACCGGTATCACGCAGAATCTCTCATTTATTGGTGGCTAATCGCCAAAGGGAAAATTTATGAGCAAAGCCAGTAGCGAATTTCAGGCGCTTTCGATAGCTATACTTACCGTTTCCGACAGTCGCACCGAGGCTGACGACAGCTCCGGTGACCACCTCAATGAGGCCGCAACGGAAGCGGGTCACCACGTCGTTGCGCGAGAAATCATAAAAGATAACCTCTATAAGATCCGCGCCGTCGTGTCGCAGTGGATAGCCGACGAGCGAATTGGTGCAGTGATTATCAACGGCGGCACTGGATTTACTGCCGGTGACAACACGCCTGAAGCATTAAAACCGTTGTTTGACCGCGAAATAGAAGGCTTTGGAGAACTGTTCCGCATGCTCTCCTATGAGGACATCGGCACGGCGACTATTCAGTCACGCGCGCTGGCCGGCATGGCGAATCAAACCGTTATTTTTGCCATACCTGGGTCGACCAATGCCTGCACAATGGCTTGGGAGCAGATCATTTCTTCACAGCTTGATGCGCGAAACCGCCCCTGCAACTTTATTCCTCACGTAAGAAAGTAAAACAAAACTATGTCTAGTCTGACGCATATCAATGCCTCCGGTGAGGCCCACATGGTGGACGTTTCCGCTAAAGCAGAAACCGTTCGTGAAGCGCGTGCTGAAGCCTATGTTTCAATGGCTGCCAGCACGCTGGCGATGATTGTTAAAGGCGACCACCATAAAGGTGATGTGTTTGCCACGGCGCGCATTGCCGGTATTCAGGCCGCCAAAAAGACGTGGGATCTGATCCCATTATGTCATCCGCTGTTGCTGACTAAGGTCGAAGTGAAGCTTGAGGCGCAGCCTGAGTTCAACCGTGTGCGAATTGAAAGCCTTTGCCGCCTGAGCGGTAAAACCGGCGTTGAAATGGAAGCGCTAACGGCCGCTTCCGTCGCAGCCCTGACCATTTATGACATGTGTAAAGCGGTGCAGAAAGATATGGTGCTAGGCCCGATTCGCCTGCTGGAGAAAAGGGGTGGAAAATCTGGCGACTTCAAGGTGGAATCATGATTGAGGTTTTGTTTTTCGCTCAGGTTCGTGAGCTAGTAGGCACAGGTAGTCTTCAGTTATCAGCAGAATTCGACAACGTTGAGGCATTGCGCCAGGCATTATGCCAGCGCGGTGATCGTTGGGCGCTGGCGCTTGAATCGGGCAAACTGCTGGTGGCGGTGAACCAGACGTTGGTCGATGCGACTCACATCATCAAAGACGGTGACGAAGTGGCTTTTTTTCCGCCGGTTACCGGAGGTTGAATCATGCAAGCAACGCGTATTGTGGTCAATACCGCGCCTTTTAGCGTCGGTGACGAATATCAATGGTTGGCGCAGTCCGACGCCGACGGTGCGGTAGTAACGTTTACCGGTAAGGTACGAAATCACAATCTCGGCGACAACGTCAGTGCCCTGACGCTGGAGCACTATCCCGGCATGACCGAAAAGGCGCTCGCCGACATTGTTGACGAAGCCCGTCAACGCTGGCCGCTGCAGCGAGTGAGTGTTTATCACCGTATCGGCGCGCTGTTTCCCGGTGATGAAATCGTCTTCGTTGGCGTCACCAGCGCCCATCGCGGCATGGCTTTCGACGCCACAGAATTCATCATGGACTACCTGAAAACTCGCGCCCCTTTCTGGAAACGCGAGGCCACAGAGCAGGGCGACCGCTGGGTGGAGTCCCGAGATACGGATCAGGCTGCCGCAAAGCGCTGGTCCTCTTTGTCCTAGGCACTGTCGCAGCGTTGGCTGCGTTCGTGCGCCCGAATCACTGACTAATGTCAGCTCATCGGGACTGACTCTCTTGCCGCCTTGCTACATCACCTATGACGTCGAGGAGCTGGTGGGTCCAGGCACTGTCGCGGCGTTGGCTGCGTTCGTGCGCCCGAATCACTGACTTGTGTCAGCTCATCGGGACTGACTCTCTTGCCGCCTTGCTACATCACCTATGACGTCGAGGAGCTGATGGGTCCAGGCACTGTCGCGGCATTGGCTGCGTTCGTGCGCCCGAATCACTGACTAATGTCAGCTCATCGGGACTGACTCTCTTGCCGCCTTACTACATCACCTATGACGTTGAGGAGCTAATGGGGCCAGGCACTGTCGCGGCATTGGCTGCGTTCGTGCGCCCGAATCACTGACTAATGTCAGCTCATCGGGACTGACTCTCTTGCCGCCTTGCTACATCACCTATGACGTTGAGGAGCTAATGGGGCCAGGCACTGTCGCGGCGTTGGCTGCGTTCGTGCGCCCGAATCACTGACTTGTGTCAGCTCATCGGGACTGACTCTCTTGCCGCCTTACTACATCACCTATGACGTCGAGGAGCTGATGGGTCCTAGGCACTGTCGCGGCGTTGGCTGCGACAGTGCGCTTTTGTAAACCAATTGTTTACTGGTCACCGGTGTAACGCGCAGCGATGGATTTTTATGATAGGCTTAGATTACCGGTAGGCTGCAATCTCAGCCTTGTTTTTGTCCTCCATGTAAGAGGTAAGCATCATGGATCGATATCCACGCACTAATGGTTCCATCGTTGAACGCGCCAACAGCGGTATTCAAGCCTATATGGCACAGGTTTATGGCTGGATGACCTGTGGTCTGCTGCTGACCGCTTTCGTCGCTTGGTATGCCTCGCGCTCACCACAGATCCTCGGATTTATTTTCTCAAGCCAGATAACCTTTTTCGGTTTGATTATTCTCCAGCTCGCGCTGGTATTCGTTATCTCAGGCATGGTTAATCGTCTTAGTGGCACCGTTGCCACCGGGCTATTTATGCTTTACTCGGCCCTGACCGGACTGACGATTTCGAGTATTTTTATCGTTTATACCGGTTCATCGATTGCCGCTACCTTCTTGGTTGCAGGCGGGATGTTTGGTGCAATGAGCGTGTTTGGTTACACCACTAAACGCGATCTAAGCCGCATGGGCAGCCTGCTGTTCATGGCGCTGATTGGCATTGTGTTAGCATCGGTGGTCAATATCTGGTTGAAAAGCTCGGCCTTGATGTGGGCGGTGACTTACATCGGCGTAGTGGTGTTTGTTGGCCTGACGGCGTACGACACCCAGAAGCTGAAAAACATGGGTGAGCAGTTGTCTGTAAACGACAAAGACAACTTCCGTAAGTACTCCATCGTCGGTGCGTTAACGTTGTACCTTGATTTCATCAACCTGTTCCTGATGCTGCTACGTATTTTCGGTAACAGAAGATAAGCAGTAAAAAGACTAAAAAGGGAGCGGCGAGTAAAATCTCACGGCTCCCTTTTTTATTGATTACCCTTAATTATTTAACCCGCACGCCGGTCGGAATCTTTCTAAAACTCCACCAAATCTGTGCCGCATTCATCAATACCAAGATTGCAGTCACTAAAAATACCCAGCGGAAACCCAGTGCGGCGGAGACGCCGGAACCAATCAGTGGACCTGCAACGTTGCCTAAATACATAAACGACTGGTTATAGCCAAAGATGCGTCCGGTGACCTGTTCGCTGCTGTATTTAACCAGCAATGCCTGCACCGCAGGCATTAATGCACCGTCGCCGAATCCCAGTAAAAAGCGCAAGATGCCTAATTGAACCGGCGTGCTGATAGTGGCCATCAAACAGAACAGCACGAAGCAAAATACGAGCGCGACGATAAGCACCCGATGTGCGCCAATGCGGTCACCGAGCTTGCCCAGCTTGGGCGCTGCGAGCAGTGCAGAAACGCCCGGCACTGCCGCAATCACGCCGCTGATAAAGGCAATATTATGGGTGTTGTCTGAAAGGTTGCGAATAAACAGAGTGAGGATTGGGCTGATAGAACCGTTTGCCAACTGAATCATCATGGTGGTGACAAACAGACTGATAATCAGCATCGGATACGGCAGCGTCGTAAATACCGCTTTGCCACTGAGGCGATTGGCTTTGGTAACCGGCACTACGCGCTCTTTAATCAGGAAAAATGTTATCAGGAAACTGATGAACAGCAGGCCGCCGGTGACATAAAAGACAGTGCGCAGGCCAAGCGTATCGGCCATAAATCCGCCGAGCAGCGGGCCGATAATGACCCCGGCTACCTGACCGGTTGAGAGCGTGCCCAAGGCCCAGCCGCTTTTCTCGCGTGGAACCTGTGATGCAACCAGCGCCATCGCGTTGGGAATGTAACCCGATGTCAGCCCCATCAGTGTTCTAAGAATAAACAGCTGCCAGACGTTTTGCGCGAAGCCTTGCAGCACCATGACAATGGCCATGCCAAGAGCGGCGCGCAGCAGCATCAGTTTGCGCCCCTTGCGGTCGGCCAGACTTCCCCAAAGTGGAGCCACGCACGCTGAAACCAGAAACGTGCCGCTAAACACGACGCCAGACCAGATGCTTAGCGCTTCGTGGTCATGAACGCCAAGTTGCTCAACGTACAGCGGTAGAAAGGGCAGTATTTCACTCATCGCCAGACCGGTAAAGAAACAGCCTAGCCAGACGGAGATTAAATTAAGTTTCCACGTTTCCATTTTATTACGGCGTTGCCTTATGAATGAAATAGTTAACCTCTGTAATCATAGCAAGCTAAAGTTTTATAAGAATGACAAAAAGTGGTAACACGTTAAGCATGGATTAATTAACGACGCTATAGCAAGCTTAGGCAATTTGGCGGCACAAAGTATCGTTTTTAGGTTAAGTTGGGGATATAAATTGCCACTTTGTTTAAGGTGGGTTTTGCTTGAAGGTTATTAAAACATGAGGTGTTTGGGCTATCAGGAATAGGATGATGATTTTGGTAGGGGCTTATTAGTCGCATTGGCCAAAATCAGGGCGAGTGGCGTTGGTGGTAGGTTTTTGCACCAACGCCCTGTGGTGCTTTATTTAACCGCTTTCAACTCTTTGACTGTGATAGTTTCACGGCCTTGCGGATCGGTAACGGTCAGCTGAATTTTTACTTTAAAATTTTTGCTGGCGGGTTCGATGAGGCGAACGCGGGTTGAAACTCCTTGATTGTGCGATATTTGAACCTTCTTGATATTCGTTAGAACTTTCCACTTATAGTTAAATTCCTGCGGCGAAATCCCTTCTGGAGAAGAGGAGCTTGCACCACTGAGTGATAACCAAGAGATTGGGGCAATTTGCTCAGAGGTTGTGCTTATTTTGGCAACCGGTGCTTTGTCTGCCTGACCCTCGGCTGCGATAGTTTTTTTAATCCAATCAGCATGAGCCGACACTTTTGTTACTTGTCCCACCTGCCATAAACTGCGTGACACTAAGCCCGAGACAATATAATCACCCTGGCTGTTTAAAAACATCCATGGGCCGCCAGAGTCACCTTTACCTGTGGTTCCTTGCGAAACATCATCCGGGTTGCCGATGCATAAATTGTTGGCCGGATTAAAGTTGGTATCTGGATAACCTTCTGGTTTATCTATGCAGAATTTTTTAGCAAAAATAGCCCCCTGTGTTTTCATCAGTTTGGTAGAGGTAATGGAGTTGTGGGTTGCACCGAAGCCAATCGCGGTTAGGGGAGTACCGACGGGAAGCTTGATGTTGTCATCGATGCCATTAAATTTGCCAAAACTGTTCGTTTTAGCGCTGTGAGCGAGCTTAACTAAAGCGATATCATTTTGACCCGCGTGGTCATAATCAGGATGAATAACGACTTTTTCAAACTCGGCACTTTCTTTGAAAATGGATTTAGGCCAGTACTGCTCTAAACCGATCAGTGCTTCATACTTATCCGCATCCATTTTATTTACGCAATGCGCTGCCGTAAGGAACCACTCTTTATTCACCATTACGCCGCCACATGTGTGGCTATTGGGTGATATCTCAGCATCGCCATTGGTAATGATCGCGACATAAGCAGGAAACTCACCGGGAGCAGCTTCTTCGCCGTTAAGAATTTTTGTATCAATATTTCCAGCTATAGCTGAGGAAGCAGAGCTTAATAAAGCCAGACTGATAGCAGCTCCCAAAAAATGTCTTATTTTCATTTAAATTCCTTTTTACCCGTTTGAATTGCAATGTAACTTCTAGTTACACATTGACATATTTTTTTTCGGAATGGCCTTGATCTGAATAAGACATCTCTTTTAATAAAGGGGAATGTTCTCAAGGGGTTGAGAAGATAGAAATAAGAGGGGGGATTTTGTGTCTCTCTGTCTCTCCAATCATTGAGAGTTTGTCCGGCATACACGCACTCATTTACAGCTTGAATCATATAAATGCGCGTGTTGCTGTGATATCTGTTAGAATATCCACAACTGGCGCACTGCAGTTTGTGCCGAATCCTCGTGGTAATGCCTCATTTGCCTCGTCTGATCATCCATTCTTGAAACTGCACCGAACCTGTTCGGGTTAGAGTGGACTGGAGTTTTTCCCTATATGTCATTTGATTCTCTCGGCCTGAGTGCCGACATTCTGCGTGCTGTTGAAGAGCAGGGCTATAACACACCTACGCCTATACAGCAGCAGGCAATACCTGTTGTGCTGCAGGGCCGTGATTTGATGGCCAGCGCTCAAACCGGTACGGGTAAGACCGCCGGTTTTACCCTGCCTGTTTTGCAATTGCTCCTCAACACCAGCGTTCCGATTCAAGGACGTCGTCCGGTTCGTGCTCTGATCCTCACGCCAACCCGCGAATTGGCGGCTCAGATCGGTGAAAACGTCACGGCTTACAGCAAGCACTTAAGCCTGCGTTCGCTGGTGGTTTTTGGTGGCGTGAGCATTAATCCACAAATGATGAAACTGCGCGGCGGCGTCGATATTCTGGTGGCAACGCCGGGTCGATTGCTGGATCTGGAACATCAGAGAGCCGTTGATTTATCACAAGTACAAATTTTGGTTCTGGACGAAGCCGACCGCATGCTGGATATGGGCTTTATTCACGACATCCGTCGTGTATTGGCCAAGCTGCCTGCCAAACGTCAGAACCTGTTGTTCTCTGCGACCTTCTCTGATGAAATCAAAGGGCTAGCGAGCAAATTGCTGACCAACCCTGCTTCTGTTGAAGTGGCGCGTCGTAATACCGCCTCTACCCAAATCGAACAAAGCGTTCACTTCGTTGACAAACGTCGTAAAAGAGAACTGCTTTCGCAGATGATTGGTACCGGTAACTGGCAGCAGGTGTTGGTCTTCACCCGCACCAAGCACGGCGCCAACCATTTGGCCGAGCTGCTTAATAAAGACGGCATTACTGCCGCGGCTATTCACGGCAACAAAAGCCAGGGCGCGCGTACTCGTGCATTGGCCGACTTTAAAGCCGGCGGAATTCGGGTGCTGGTCGCCACTGACATCGCCGCGCGCGGTCTGGACATCGACCAACTGCCGCACGTTGTAAACTATGAGCTGCCAAACGTACCTGAAGATTACGTGCACCGTATCGGTCGTACCGGTCGTGCAGAATCTACCGGTGAAGCGATTTCACTGGTGTGCGTAGACGAACACAAACTGCTGCGCGACATTGAGCGTTTGCTCAAGCGCGAGATCCCACGCATTGCGTTGCCTGGCTATGAGCCAGACCCGTCAATCAAAGCTGAGCCGATCGTTAATGGTCGTCAGGGCAGCGGTGGCGGCGGTCGCGGTGCACCACGCCAGGGCGGCGGCGGACAACGTTCTGGCGCACCACGTCAGGGCGGCAATGGCCAACGCAGTGGTAATGGCGGCAATGGCGGTAATGGGTCTGGCGAAAGCCGTCCATCACGTCCACGTCAGGGCGGGGCTGCTCACGCAGGTCAACGTCGTACAGGCGCAGCCGGTGGCCGCAGGTCTTCAGGCGAGTAATAACGCCTCGTCTCGCGGAATCATATCTATCAAGCCCTCTGTCTCAGAGGGCTTTTTTTTGCCTTTCATCAGCTATAACCAGATGCGATAAGCACAGCGCCGAGCACCCTGCAGAATATGCTCAGTGCGTTCTACGTGAGCGTCCAGCGTTTTACTAAACACTTCGCGTTCTGCCCGACAAAAGCCCTGACAGGTGGACGCCGCCGCGCAAATTGGGCAGTGATTTTCAACCAGTAAATAGCTGTCATCCTCCTGCTTCTCCCAATCGGCCATATAGCCTTCACGGGTGCGGATTGCCGCCAGGCGACTCAGCCTCTCTTCCAGCGAATCTGCGCCCTGCATAGCAATTTGGTAGTGTTGCAGCGTCTCGGTTTCGCGGGTAGTGATAAGCTTATCCAGCGCGTCTTCACCCAGCGATGAGCGGATCATTCTCAGTAATTGCACGGTTAAATCAGCATGACTGTCAGGGAAGCGCGCGTGGCCTTCTGCCGTCAGCAACCAATATTGGGCTGGTCTGCCGACGCCCTGGGTAATGGCTTTACTTTCAACCAATCCCTCTTTGGCCAATTTAACAAACTGCTGGCGCATGGCTTCGCCAGTGGTGCCCAGAATTTTTCCCGCGTCGCTGGCCTGCAACTCACCGCGAGTTTTCAGCAGCATCAGCAACCGTTCGGCAACGCTTTGTTTAGCGCCTTGTGAATTTTCCAAGTCTTTACTTGACATATTGTGACGTCGGGTCCTAGATTATGGCAGGAATTATTATTCCAAGAAAAAACTTGTTTTAATGTAAACCAATCACGGCGGGAGTTCAATCCCGTTGTGTCGGATCAATAAATGGGATGCCAGTAATGTCAGAGAATCACAGTGGATGGGGCGGTTTGTTTACGGCAGAAAACCGAGGTAGCGCAATTACTCTGAGCGGAGGCGTAGCGCTGTATGCGACCAACAGCTATATCGTGATCACGATTTTGCCATCGGTGGTGCAGGATATCGGCGGCATGGCCTGGTATGCCTGGAATACCACGCTGTTTGTGGTCAGCGCCATTATGGGATCGGCCCTCTCGGCTCGTCTGCTCAGCAAATGCGGGCCGCGCAAAGCCTATTTGTCCGCTACCGCCATTTTTATGCTCGGCGCTGCTATCTGCACTGTGGCTCCTTCGATGCCCGTTTTACTGTTAGGCAGGGCGGTGCAAGGGTTAGGAGGTGGATTTCTGTTTGCACTCTCCTATGCGATGATCAATCTGGTATTCAGTGAAGCGCTGTGGCCGCGAGCGATGGCGCTGATTTCGGCGATGTGGGGGGTAGCCACGCTGGTGGGGCCGGCGGTTGGTGGCGTATTCGCCGAGCTTCACGCCTGGCGCTATGCTTTTGGCCTGCTGCTGCCGATCACGATGCTGTTTGCACTGATGGTGTGGAAAAGCCTTCCCGCCAGACAGGAGAAGGCGCCGCTAGCCGAACCCTTACCGCGTTTGCAATTGGTATTATTGGCCAGCGCGGTGTTAGCCATTTCTGCGGGCAGCCTGTCAGAGCAGGGTTGGGTCAATATCTTGGGCATCGTATTGGCCTCGTTGCTTATTCTCTGGTTACGAAAAAGAGAGTTTACCTCACAGATAAGGCTGTTACCGCGTAATGCGCTTTCTTTGTCTTCTCCACTCAGTGCGCTGTTTTTAACGATGGCACTATTGATGATTGGTATGGGATGCGAAATTTATGTGCCTTATTTCCTGCAACACTTACACGGGCAATCCCCGTTATTGGCGGGATACATTACCGCCGCCGCCGCTGCCGGGTGGACGCTAAGTGAGATGTGGAGTGCCGCCTGGACCGGAAAACGTGCCAGCGCCGCCATTAAGGCCGGACCGCTGTTGATGCTGTTTAGCCTACTGTGCCTGCTGGTTTCAATGCCGGTAGTGTTGGGCGAGGCGTGGTTACATATGGGCGGCATCGTGCTGGGATTGCTGGTATTAGGATTTGCCACGGGTCTTGGCTGGCCACATTTATTAACTCGCGTATTGCAGCAGGCCGATCCGGAAGATAAAGAAAAGGCCGGCGCTTCAATTAGCGTGGTGCAGTCGTTTGCGGCGGCAATGGGGACGGCACTGGCGGGCACGGTTGCCAACTTGTCGGGCATCAATGCAACCGGCGGCCCAGAAAGAGCCAGTCACGCTGCATTCTGGTTGTTTATGGTGTTTTTACTCGCGCCACTCATGGCCATTATCAGTTCGCGCAGGGCAACGCGCTCAAAATCGGTCAGGCAACCGGCAGAAAGCCTGAACTATAAGTAAGTCGCCCATTGCCTTGGCGAGCCGTTCGCCCGTATTATTGCGCGTCATTTTTAAGGGTTGAACGGCTATGCGAGTATTACTGGCTCCGATGGAAGGCGTACTGGATCCTCTGGTGCGCGAACTTCTCAGCGAAGTGAACGATTACGACCTCTGTATCACCGAATTCTTGCGCGTGGTCGATCTACTGCTGCCGGTAAAATCGTTTTATCGCCTCTGTCCTGAACTGTATAACCACAGTCGTACTCCTTCAGGAACGCGAGTGAGAGTGCAACTGCTGGGCCAGTACCCTCAGTGGTTAGCCGAGAATGCGGCACGTGCGGTCGAACTGGGGTCTTATGGTGTGGATCTTAACTGTGGTTGTCCTTCAAAAACGGTGAACGGCAGCGGTGGCGGTGCGACGTTGTTAAAAGATCCCGAGCTGATTTATCTCGGCGCAAAGGCCATGCGCGAGGCCGTACCGGCAGATTTACCGGTCACGGTAAAAATTCGCCTGGGCTGGGACTCGCTGGCGCAAACGCTGGAAATCGCCGATGCGGTGCAGCAGGCCGGTGCCACGGAACTGACCGTGCATGGACGCACCAAAGAGGACGGTTACAAGGCCGACCGTATCAACTGGCAGGCAATCAGTGAAATTCGCCAGCGCTTGCGTATACCGGTGATTGCTAACGGTGAAATCTGGGATTACGCCAGTGCGCAGCAGTGCATGCAGGTGACGGGGTGTGACTCTGTCATGATAGGACGCGGCGCGCTTAATGTGCCTAACCTCAGCCGCGTGGTGAAATATAATGATCCGAAAATGCCGTGGCCGCAGGTGATTGAACTGCTAAAAAAATACACCTACTTGGAAAAACAGGGTGACACCGGTTTATATCACGTGGCGCGTATCAAGCAGTGGCTAGGTTATTTACGCAAGGAGTATCAGGAGGCCACTGACGTATTTATGCAGGTCCGGATGCTGAATACTTCCAAAGATATTGCCCTGGCAATACAGGCGTTATAAATAAGACCACTTTCGGGTGGTTTTTTATTTTATTAAACTTTAGTCTTTCTCAATATATTGAATGAGTAAGCCGTATTGTATCACTGTCTGTTAATGTGTCGATTCCACCTCATAAACATAGAGAAAGAATAATGACACGGCGTCTCGCTAAGTTGGGTGATAAAACCACCCACGGACAGATTAATAGTGCATCTTCTACTATTTTTGATCAACAAAAAGCGCTGGTGCTTTCGGGCGATAAGGCATGGTGTGGAAGATGCAAAGATTCATATGAAATAATAGGTACCTATACCGGCTGGTTTGAGGATGTAATGTTGGTAGGCGAAGGTGATTATGTTTCATGTCGTTGTACTGATAATCAGGTTTATGCCTCCTCGGACTATTTTGGCGAAAGTGACAACACGGCACCAAGTCTTCCTTATTCAATGGCTGAACCAGAGGTGCTCCACTATGCACAAGCACATAAGCCTACAAAATTGCTTTTTCCCGTTTTAAACGATACACCCTTAGAACCATTATTATTACCGGCCAGAATCTATGAAACTATAAATAAAATGGATGATTACGCTGCTGACGATATGCATTATGGTGATTTAACCGA
The DNA here is from genome assembly GCF_002093625.1 of Rouxiella silvae. Taxonomy (GTDB): domain Bacteria; phylum Pseudomonadota; class Gammaproteobacteria; order Enterobacterales; family Enterobacteriaceae; genus Rouxiella; species Rouxiella silvae. Next base: position 70,897 of record NZ_MRWD01000025.1, read on the forward strand.
AGCGGCGTTGAAGATTCGCTATGGACTCACCAACGTATCGGTGAATATTGATCCTTTCAACGGAATCAAAAAAACACACCGCTTTGCAGGCGATGTCGATCCGCGGGTAGAAGTGATCAGTCTTGAGCAGAGCGCCGCCGAGCTTTTTGACCAGTTTCGTGATTTATCCGATGCCTATTCTTGGCAAGGGGAGTATCAGGGGCTGATACGTAAAATGATTACGCATATGCAGCATGGCGAAGGCGCGCCTTTTCAGGATCCTTTGCTGGATAAGGCGATGAAGGAGAGAATACTTAACGATAAATCGGCTGAGAGTTCTTTGCTGAGGATAAAAAAAATACTGGCAGCGAGTATTGATTATGAAAATGGCTACTTCCCATTAAAATATAAGAACGTATTTCAGCATGAAATTAATGAGAGAACTATATTGCCAAAATTTGATAAGTATACAGATCGCATCAATGGTTTAGGCATTAGCGTGCATGACACGTGGGCAACACATATTACTCTTTCTTCGCTTCAAATTGAAGGTGATAATTTTAGTGCAGAAGTGCATTTCCATATTCAGGACCACTTTGGACTTGATGATAAGGATGTGCTACATCCAGCTTATAGACAGTTCAGAATATTCAGAATTTGGTTTGCTCTTCAACGTTGGGAAAATTTTTATTTTAAACCATTTATTACTGATATAAATATTGCTG